>DATAUX010000167.1:0-10374 GCA_036268015.1 Solirubrobacteraceae bacterium
ACCCGTCTTCTCGAGGTGAGCCGGCGCCAGGTTTGCGGTCACCCGCTGGCGCGGGAACGCGAACTCCGAGTTGAGGACCGCTGCCCGGACCCGCTCGCGCGCCTCCCGGACGGCCGTGCCCGGCAGCCCGACGATGTTGAACGCCGGCAGTCCCGACCGGATGTCGAGCTCGACGCAGACCCGCCGGGCCTCGAGGCCCTCGATCGCGAAGCTGTGGGCCCGAGCCAGCACCCCACCGATCCAACCACCTGCATGGGACGGGACTCGTCGATCGGGGCCGACTCGAACCTGGACGGCTGCCCGCTCGGCTTGGTCGGTCCGGCCCGGCCCGGCCCGGCGACCGCCGTCATCTTCTTCAGCGCGAACCCGCGGGTACTGGACCGTCCAGTACTGCGCGAGTACTGACGAGTACTCGCAGGTTCGCCGGATCGTCCGCGACGACCGCTGAGGTCTCCTCAGCCCAGGCCCACCCGGTACTGGACCGTCCAGTACCCGTGGTCCTCCGTCGCCGGGCCCGTGGCCGCCCCGCCGTCCTCACGGACTCCCGGTGGTGGGGACGTTCGCCGACGCGAGAATCGTCGTGTAGTCGACGATCGCCGGGACCCGGACGTGGAGCCGGCCAGCGTCTCCCAACAGCATGGCCTCGCTGCCGAGCAGCCCCCCGGTCACCGGGCTGAAGATCAGCGTGTAGCGGGTCGGTTTGCCCGAATACGACGAGTCGACGCTCACGGCCACCCCGCGTCGGCCCGCCCGATCGATCACGCCGCCCCTGTCGACGAGCCCCGACTCCTCAGCCAGGACACGCAGGACGGCGGCCTGGACCGCCGGCGGCCGTGGACCTTCCCTCGCGAGATCCGCGACCGCGACGAACCGCTCGGCCGGTCCATCGGCCAGCGGATGCCCGATCGCCAGCTGACCGGCCAATCTCCGGGGGTCGGTCGACAGCCGCATCGACCCCCACGTCGCGACGAGCCCACCCGGGCCGAACACCTGATCGTCGACCCGCGCGCCCTGATCCAGGAACCCGGCCGTTCGGGTCACGACGCGCCCCGATCCGTTCGACGCCCTCCACGTCTGCGTGACCTGCGGCACGAGCGCCGAACCAGCCGTGCCGCCTCCCACCCGCGTGTCCAGGTACCAGCCCCGCGTCTCCACGTACGTGTACGCCCCGCCCTTCGCCGGCGGCTGCCGGACGGCGATCCGCGCGAGCCCCGCGAGCAGCCTGGACGCCGACGGCGCCCCCGGCCCCGCCGCATAGGTCAGCGGCCGGGGCGTCGCGGCCAGCGCCGCCGACCCTGTCCGCGAGACATCGCGCACGACGACAAAACCGACCACCGCGAGCACGATCACCCCAAGCGGCGGCACCACGGCCAGAGCGCCCGCCCACCCCGGACGGGCCCGCTCCGTCCTTCGAGCCTTGGATGGCGTGGCGAGGATCAGCGCGAGCGTCGCCCGGCCCCGCGCATCCGCGTGCGCTCCGCCTGCCGGCCGGTCCCCGCACGGATCATCCGGGCCGACCAGCGCACGCACGATCCCAAGATCGTCGTCGCTGCCGACCGCCGGTCGGCCCCAACCCGCCCCGGTCATCGATCCGCCTCCCCACCCGCAGACGACGCCACGCGCGGCGACGGCATCCGCTCAGGACCGGATCCTCCGCCACCCGACTGCTGCTCGACCGCACGGACCAGCCTCCGGCGCGCGCGGTGAAGGCGCACGGCGAACGCGCCGGGCGTGCAGCCGACCACGGTGGCCGCCGCCGCGACGCCGAGCTCCTCCCACGCGACCAGCGCGATCACCTCCCGATCGCCGGCCGGCAGGGATGCCAGTGCACGGGTCACAGGCGACTCCCCCGGCTGCCCGGTCAAGTCAACCTGCGCGACCCGCGGCTCGGCGACGATCCGCCGGGTCAGCCGGTCCGCCCGCATCCGCCGGCGTGACTCGTTCGCCACTAGGTTGCGCGCGACACCCAGCAGCCACGGCAGCGCGTTCTCCGGCACCGCATCAGGTCGCCGCCAGGCAACGAGGAACGTGTCGGCCACGATGTCTCGGGCCGCGTCCTCCGCGACCCGGCGACGCGCGTACCGCAGGACCTCGTCGTAGAACCGCTCGTACAGCGCCACGAACTCCACGCCACACTCGCCGGGCGATCCTCTGGAAGGTCGGCGGCCCATGTCTCAAACAATGTCCGGCAACGCCCCGACAGTTACAACCCGTGTCGGCCGGTCCGCCGACGACCCGTTCCACCGTCGTCACAAATCCCAACATTCGCGGGGCGAAGTTGTCACACACCTTCGCCCAAATACGTGGTCGGCCGGCGTAGCGTCATCGGCATGCCCAGTGACCACCGAGCCCGGCTCGGACGCCTCGGCGAGCGGCTCGCCCTCGAGCACTACGTCCGCCTCGGCTTCCGCCTCCTCGACCGCAACTACCGGGTCCGGGCCGGTGAACTCGACCTGATCGTCTACGACGGCCGGACCGTTGTCTTCGCCGAGGTCAAGACCCGCCGCGCCGGCGGCTGGGATCCGCTGGACGCGATCACACACACCAAGCAACGACGCCTTCGCCTGCTCGCCGCGACCTGGCTCGCCGCCCAGATCAGACCTCCCCGGGCCGTCGAGTTCCGCTTCGACGCCGTCGGCGTCGTGATCGACGCCCACGGACGACTCGTCGAGCTCGACCAGCGGGAGGCGATCCTCTAGAGCGTCAGCTGCTGATACGCGGTCGACTGGAACGACATCCGGTGCAGCGGCGAGACGCCCTGACGCCCGATCGCCGCCCTGTGGTCCGGCGTCGAGTAGCCGACGTGCGTCGCGAACTCCCATCCCGGGTGGACCACGTCGGCCCGTCGCATGAACCGGTCCCGGGTCACCTTGGCGATGATCGACGCTGCCGCGATCGCCGCGCTGGTCGCGTCTCCCCCGACGATCGGCCGCTGCTCGAAGCCGAACTCCGGCACCGCGAAGCCGTCGATCAGGCAGACGCAATCCGGCCTGGCAACACCCCGCAGGGCGTCGCGCAGGGCCGCGAGGTTCGTCACGTGGAGTCCCCGGTCATCGATTCCCCGCACACACCGCGACACGACCACGACACGTTGGGCGATCGAGATGACCAGCGGGTACAGCGCCTCCCGCGCCGCGTGGTCATGCTGCTTGGAGTCGTTGAGAGTTCCGAGCGCCCGCAACTCCCGCGTCGTCAGCGCCTCCTGGTCGAACATCACGGCCGCCGCGACGAGCGGCCCCGCCAGGCAGCCACGGCCGGCCTCGTCGGCACCCGCGACGAACCGAATCCCCAGACTCCGGTCGAACGCGAACAGCCGACGGCCGCTCATCCGTCGCCGCGCCGCCCGCCGGGCTCGCGCGTTCACCGCAGTGGCCCGCCGCTCCACCGTCGTCGACTCAGAGCCCGCCGATGCGCTTGACCGGCCAGTAGGTCGCGAAGGCGTCACCGATGATCCATTTCTTGGGAACCGGTCCCCAGAACCGGCTGTCGTCCGACTGGCCACGATTGTCGCCCATCATGAACCAGTGACCGGCCGGAACCGTGATCGGCGTCGCGAAGTTGCAGCCGGTCCCGCCGGCGCACGGCGCGATGAACGACTCCTTCTGGAGCTTCCCGTTCAGCACGACGTGACCGTCTCTGACCGAGATCGTGTCCCCCGGGCCGGCGACGACTCGCTTGATGAAGTTCACGCTCGCCTCCTGCGACGTCGGCTCCGGACAGATCTGGCTCGCCGTGAAGGCCACGCCGCACGTCGGGTCCTGGTTGACCGCGCCCTCCGGCGGGTGGAAGACCACGACCTCCCCGATGTGCGGGTTCTCGAAGTCGTTGCCCAACCGGTCCACGAGTACTCGTTGCCCGATCACCAGGGTCGGCACCATCGACTGGCTGGGGATCCTGTACGGCTTGACGATGAAGGCTTGGATTGCGAAGGCCAGCGCCAAGGCTATGACGACGATCAGGACAAACTCGACGATCGAGTTACCGCGCGAGAGTGTCTTGAGAATCACGCCGGTGCTTTGGACGGCGGCTGCGACGTGCCAGTTGCGTCCGTCGCCCCCTGCTGCTCTCCTTCGCCTTCCGACTCACCCTCATCAACGCCCGCGGCCGGCGGATACAACAGACCCGGCTCGACCTTCTCCTCCGGCCCGACGTACCCACGCTCCCGCACCCGAGCCCGCTTGCCGACGCGGTCACGCAGGTAGTACAGCTTCGCCCGGCGCACATCACCCCGCGCCGAAACCTCGATCCGTTCGATCTTCGGCGAATGGACCGGGAACGTCCGCTCGACGCCGACCCCGAACGACTGCTTGCGGACCGTGAACGTCTCCCGTGCTCCCTCGCCCTGACGCTTGATCACGACGCCCTCGAAGATCTGCGTCCGCCTACGCGTCCCCTCGATGACCTGGAAGTGGACCTTCAGCCGGTCTCCCGGCGAAAAGTTGGGCACCCGGCGCAGTTGTGCGCGCTCGATGCTTTGGATGACTCCACTCATGGCAAAAGAAAGGCGCGGGCGTCTGAGGCGCCGGCGCAGTCCGCATGGTAGCGCGCTGCCGGGCCGACCGTCACCACCACCCCGCCCGACCGCCGCGCTCGCCCGCCGCCGATCCGGCTACCCGAGCCCAGGCGCGATCGGCCCCGGAATCCCGTCTTCGCCGACGTCGGCCGCCAGCTCACGGGACCGCTCGAGCCGCCACCGGCGGATCTCCGCGTGGTGGCCGGACAGCAGCACGTCCGGCACCCGCCACCCCCGATGCTCGGCCGGCCGCGTGTAATGCGGGTACTCCGGCATCCCCTCGAGCGCCCGGCTGAACGACTCTTCGACGGCCGAGCTCGCATGACCCAGCGCGCCCGGCAGCTTGCGCAGGACCGCGTCGCAGACAACCATCGCCGCCAGCTCTCCACCCGACAGGACGTACCGGCCGACCGAGATCCGGTCGGTCGCGAAGTGGTCGACGATCCGCTGATCGAAGCCCTCGTAACGCCCGCACAGGAGCGTCAGCTTCGACTCGGCCGCCAGCTCCTCGACCAGCGCGTCGTCGAGCATCCGGCCGGCCGGCATCAGCGCCACGACCCGCCTGTCGCGGCCCAGCTCGACCGGGTCGCATCCGTACCGGGCACGCAGCGCCGCCTCCATCACGTCCACCCTGAGCACCATGCCGGCCCCACCGCCGAACGGCGTGTCATCGACCTGGCCGCCGCTCAGGCTCGTGTGGTCCCGCGGGTTGACGCACTCCAGCCGGCTCCCGCCCGCCAGGGCGTTCGCCACATGACGCTGCGTACGAAACCAGTCGAACCACTCCGGGAAGAGCGTGAAGACGTCGAGCTCGATCACGGCTCGCCGAGAAACTCCAGGTTGACGTCGATCTCGCCGGCCTTGACGTCGACCCGCCGAATCGCGTCGCGGACCATCGGCACCAGGATGTCCGGCCCGTCCGGCCGCTCCACCTCCAGGCACTCACACGACGGCAGGCCCAACATCGCCCGTACGACACCCACCTCCCGCGCCCCGTCGACCACCCGGCAACCCGCCAGCTCCTCGGCCCACCACTCGTCGTCCGGCAGCCGTGGTGCCAGCGACGCGTCGACCTCGACGCTCGCCCCACGCAGGGCCTGCGCCGCGTCCCGGTCATCGCACCCCTCGACCCGGACGATCGGATGCGCGTCGAACCCCGCGAGTCGGACGATCTTCGTCTCACGCTCGCCGATCCGCACCGCCCGCCCCAGCTCGAGCAGGGCCGGGCGGGCCCTGTTCACGTGAAAGCTGCCATCCAAGCCATGCGGGCGACCCACATAGCCGGCCAGCAGGCCGCCTGTGCCCGGCTCAGTCGACGATGTCAAGGAGCACGCGCTGCCCATCCCGCGCCCCGGCCGCACGCACGACCGTCCGCAACGCGTGGGCCGTACGCCCGCCCCGGCCGATCACCTTGCCGTAGTCATCCGGGCCAACCGCCAACTCGAGCACGATCGTCCCATCCGCCTCGTCAAACCGCTCGACCACGACCTGCTCGGGATCGTCGACCAAGCCCTCGGCCAGATACTCGAGCAGCTCGGTCATCTCCACGATCGGTGTCCCCCGCTCAGCTGATGCCCTGCGTGCGCAGGAGCTTGCGGACCGTCTGCGACGGTTGCGCACCACGCGCCAGCCAGTCTCGCACCCGCGCCTCGTCGATCACGATCGTCGACGGTTCGGTCTGCGGGTTGTACTGGCCCACGGTCTCGATCACCCGGCCGTCTCGCGGCGAGCGCTGGTCGGCGACGACTACTCGCCAGACCGGATCCTTCCTGCCACCCACGCGGGTGAGCCTAAGTCTTACTGCCACGGGTCCCTTTCGGAGCTTTACTGGAACACCCAGAGTAGCGTGCTCGACGGCCACGACGCCGTCCCCCGCCCGCCGCCGGCTTCACACGCGACCGCATGCGCCGCCCGACCGGCCGGCCTATCGAACTCCGCGCATCATCGCCCCGAGGTCGGGCATCTTGCCCTTGCCGAGCTTGCGCATCATCTTGCGGACCTGCTCGAACTGCTTGACCAGCTGGTTGACCGCCTGCACATTGGTCCCCGATCCCCGGGCGATCCGCAGCCGCCGCGACCCCTTGATCAGCTCCGGACGCCGCCGCTCCTCCGGCGTCATCGCGAGAATGATCGCCTCCAGCCGGTCGACCTCCCGCTCGTCGACCTTGACCCCCCGCATCTGCGCCCCGACGCCCGGGATCATCCCCAGCAGGCCCTGCAGCGGACCCATCCGCCGCATCATCTTCAACTGGCCGAGGAAGTCGTCGAGGCTGAAGTCGCCCGCCCGCAGCCGCTTCTCGAGCTCGGCCGACTGCTCGTCGCCGAATTCCCGCTCCGCCTTCTCGATCAGCGTCATCACATCGCCCATGCCGAGAATCCGCTGGGCCATCCGCTCCGGGTGGAAACGCTCGAACTGGTCGAGCTTCTCCCCGGTCGACGCGAACAGGATCGGCTTGCCGGTCACTGCCCGGACCGACAGCGCCGCCCCACCCCGGGCGTCCCCGTCCAGCTTCGTCATCACCACGCCGTCGAACTGGACAGCCGCCGCGAACTGCTCGGCCACGTTGACCGCATCCTGCCCGGTCATCGCATCGACGACCAGCAGGATGTTGTGCGGCTTGACCGCCGCCCGGATCGCAATCAGCTCCGCCATCAACTCGGCGTCGATATGCAGCCGGCCGCTCGTGTCGACGATCAGGACGTCCTTCCCGTCCTCCCGCGCCCGTCCCAGCGCCCACTTCGCGATGTCGACCGGGTTACGGTCGGTTCCCTGCTCGTAGACCGTCGCCCCCGCCTGCGCGCCCACCTTGATCAGCTGGTCCACAGCCGCCGGCCGGTAGACGTCGCACGCCGCGACTCCGACCGAGCTCCCGTTCTCCTCGCGGAGCTGGCGCGCCAGCTTCGCCGTCGCCGTCGTCTTGCCCGACCCCTGGAGGCCCGCCATCAGGATCACCGTCGGCGGCCGCGGCGAGAACGCGATCCCCGCCGACGAGCCCCCCATCAGCTCGGCCAGCTCCTCGTGGACGATCTTCACGACCTGCTGGCCCGGGTTCAGCTGTCCGAGCACATCCGCCCCGAGACACCGCTCCCGCACCCGGGACGTGAAGTCCTTGACGACCTTGAAGTTGACGTCCGCCTCGAGCAGCGCGAGTCGGATCTCCCGCATCGCCCGGGTCACGTCGTCCTCGGTCAGCGCCCCGTGGCCCCGGACCTCCGCGAGCGTCGACTGCAGCTTCTCTGACAGGGAATCGAACATGCCCTCACGGAGTCTCGCACGCCGCGCCAGCACGCGTCCCGGCGCCCGGCCCGAGCCCGCCGCCGAACACCCCCGGTGGCTTCCGATCGGCCCGGCGGCGCCCGCTCGAGGCCCGGCCCGCCGCCTGCCCCGCCGGCCCGGACTGCGGGCGCGACCCCGCGGGTCCCCGCCTCGGGGACCCTCACGGCCCCGCGGATCAACCCCGGCCGCAGATCAACCCGGCCCCGGGTCACCCGGCCGGGGTTGGCCTGCCCTGCCCGGGGCGAGTCCCCGTCGCGGCGGGGTCCGGCCGGTCGCGTCTCCGAACGCCGTGCGTGGAAGCTCCGTCTCGAGAAGCGTCCGCTCCCGCTTCACGTCCACGACCGGCCGACCCGCTCCGCCGATCCCGTCGACTGCCGGCCGGCTCCCAACCCCGACCACCGCCCCCCAAACAACCCCGCTCGACGGATCCCCGCCGACCGCTCCCGACCGGCGGCCTACTTACGGCGGATCAGCGTCACCCCGTCGCGGACGGTCAGCATCACGCAGACGATCCGCGGGTCGCTGACCAGGTAGTCGTTGAACGCCGCCAACGCCCGCGTGTCCGCACTGTCGTCCTCGTCATCGAGGACCCGCCCGCTCCACAGGGTGTTGTCGACCACGATCAGCCCGTGACTCGACAACTTCGGCAGAACCGCCTCGAAGTAATGGACGTAACCCGGCTTGTCCGCGTCGATGAAGACCAGGTCGAACGGTCCGTCCAGCGAGGCGATCGTCTCCAGACCCGGCCCCTCCCGCAACTCGATCCGATCCGCATACCGGCTCGCCTCGATCGCCTTCCTCGCGAACGCCGCGTTCTCGGCCGAGATCTCGCACGTCACGATCCGCCCGCCGTCCGGCAGGCCCGCCGCCATCGACAGGGCGCTGAACCCGGAGAACGTCCCCAACTCGAGCACCTGCCGCGCCTGCACCGCGTGGACAAGCAACTCCAGCAGACGGCCTTCGACCGGTCCGCTCAACATCGACGGGAAGCTCAACGACTCCATCGTCGCCAGCTGCAGGCTCGTCAGCTCGCTCGTCGGCGGCGTCGTGCAGACCTCCGCATACGCCTCGATCTTCGCGTCGGCGATCCCGCTCATGCGGCCGACCCGCCGCCCGCACCCGACGACGACTCGTCGTCCGCCGACGAACCCTCGGCCGGCAGAGACCCGTCGCCCGGCAGCAGGCCCAGATCGACCTCGCCGCCCAGATCCGCCACATCGCTCAAGCCCGGATCGGCGGCCAGCTCGCCGTCATCGGTCAGGCCCGACTCGCCGACCCCGCCCGGCTCCGCCCCAAGGTCCGGCAGATCGACCGGCCCGGTCGCGTCCGCGTCGACCGCCGGATCTCCCGCCGCCGCCTCCCCGGCGTCGCCGTCCCCGGTCGACACGCCGAGCTCCGGCGTCATCCCCGCCGATCCGCCCGACCCGCCCGTCCCACGGCCGACGTACTCGCTCAACACGTTCCCGATCCCCGCGAACGCCTGTGTGAACTCCGACGGGATCACGAAGACCTTGTTCGCGTCGCCCCGCGCCAGCTCCGGCAGCATCTGCAGGTACTGGTAGCTCAGCAGCTTCTCGTCCGGGTTGCCCGCGTGGATCGCGTCGAACACCGTCGCGATCGCCTTCGCCTCACCCTCGGCCCGCAGGATCGCCGCCTGCCGCGCACCCTCGGCCTTCAAGACCGCCGACTGCTTCTCGCCCTCCGCCGTCAGGATCGCCGCCTGCTTGGTCCCCTGGGCGGTCAGGATCGCCGCCCGCCGGTCGCGCTCCGCCCGCATCTGCTTCTCCATCGCCGCCCGGATGTCCGCCGGCGGGTCGACCGACTTGATCTCCACTCGATTGATCCTGATCCCCCACTTCCCGGTCGCGTCGTCGAGCGCCCCCCGCAGTTCCACGTTGACGCTCTCCCTGGCCGTCAGCGTCGCCTCCAGCGTCAGACCGCCGATCACGTTGCGCAGCGTCGTGACCGTCAACTGCTCGATCGCCTGCAGCGGGTTCGCGATCTCGTAGGTCGCCGACTTCGGCTCGGTGATCGTGAAATACAGGACCGTCTCGATGCCGACGACCACGTTGTCCTCGGTGATCACCGGCTGCGGCGCGAAGTTGACGACCTGCTCCCGCAGATCGATCAGCGGCTTGACCCGGTCGATGAACGGCACGAGCATCGTCAGACCCGGATCCAGTGTCCGGCTGTAGCGGCCCAGACGCTCGACGACCCCGGCCCGGGCCTGCGGAATGATCCGCACCATCCGGGACGCCACGATCAGCGCGAAGATCGCGACGGCGACGACAACGATTACCAAACCCATGACCTTCTCCTCCGGCCCGTCGACTATTCCAGGACGAGCGCTGTCGCGCCCCTGATCTCTACGACCTCGACCTGCGCCCCGGCCTCGATCACGCCGTCCTCCTCATAGCTCCGCGCCGTCCAGACCTCGCCGGCGATCTTCACGCACCCGACGCCCTCCCCGTTCGCGATCCGCTCGACGACGACCGCCCGCCGGCCGACCAGGGCCGCCGTACCCGTCCGGATCACCGGCGGAACACGCCGGTGGCGCAACGCCAACGGCCGCAACAGGCCGAGC
>DATAUX010000168.1:0-2937 GCA_036268015.1 Solirubrobacteraceae bacterium
CAAGGACGCGCTGCGCAGCGCCGGACTCGAGTTCGACTGCTGCCTGACCGACGACGACCGCCGGAAGGTCGCGCAGGTCTTCGCGAAGTTCGTCCTCCCCGGGTCCGACGTCCTCCACGGCCGGCACCTCACGGTGCTCGACGACCACGAGGCCCATCACATCGCGAAGGCCGTCGGCGGGACGCTCGTCGTCAGCATCACCGGCGAGCCGATGTCGTTCATCTCGGGCGGCGAGCGCAACTCGCACATGGGACCCCCGGGCGGCAACCCGGTCGCCGCCGTCGTCAGGCGGACGGCGGCGTGAGCTACGTGCTCGAGCCGGTCGACGACGAGCCGGGCGCGCGGATCGAGCAGCCGAGCCTGGTCGACCTGGCGGCCGAGAAGATCCGCGAGCTGCTGCTCGCCGGGACCCTGAAGCCGGGCGAGCGGGTCCGCGAGGAGTGGCTGAGCTCCCGGCTGGGGATCAGCCGGCCGCCGTTGCGCGAGGCGATCCGCGTGCTCGTCCACCAGGGCCTGCTCGAACGCATGCCCCGGCGGGGGGTCCGCGTCGTCGAGCTCACGGACGCCGACATCCGCGACATCTACTCGCTGCGGTCGGTGCTCGACAGGTTCGCTCTCGAGCTCGGCGTCCCGGTCGGCGACCCGGCGATGCTCGCGCCCCTGCGGCGCGCGGTCGTCGAGATGCGGGCGGCGGCGCGGTCTGGAGCGCACGCGCCGTACGTCGAGGCGAACCGTCAGTTCCACCTGGCGCTGATCCGGCTGGGCGGGAACGGCCGCCTGACGATGACCTACGAGCTGCTGATGAACCAGATGCAGCTGCTGATGAGCGTCAACCTCTCGCGCGAGTCGGCCGAGGACAGGGAGGTCGGCGTCCGCCGCCACGAGGAGCTGCTCGACGCGATCGAGACCGGCGACCTCGGGCAGGCGCTGGCCGCGCTGGCCGCCCACGGCGAGCGGCGCTTCCTCGCGGTCGACGCGGCCGACGGAGACCGCTGATGGGGCGGCGGGCCGGCCGCTCCCTGATCGCGCTGCCCGGGCCGACGAACGTCCCCGACGCCGTCCTCGAGGCGATCGGCCGGCCGACGATCGATCACCGGGGAGACGAGTTCGCCGGGATCGTCCGCGGCGTCCTGCGCGACCTGCGGCCCGTCTTCGGGACGTCGGGGCCGATCGCGATGTACCCGGGCTCGGGGACCGGCGGGTGGGAGGCGGCGCTCGTCAACACGCTCAGCCCGGGCGACCGCGTCCTCTCGTGCGAGACGGGCTTCTTCGCGGCCGGGTGGGCGGCACTGGCCGGGAAGCTCGGGCTCGCCGTCGACGTGATCGCGACCGACTGGCGGGGGCCGGCCGACCCGGCGGCGATCGCGGCCGCGCTGGAGCACGACGAGGGTCGGGAGATCCGGGCGGTCCTGGTCGTCCACAACGAGACGTCGACCGGCGCGACGAGCGACGTCGGGGCGATCCGGGCGGCGATCGACCGGGTCGGCCACCCGGCCCTGCTGCTCGTCGACGCGGTCTCGTCGCTCGGGGCGATGCCCGTCCGCCACGACGAGTGGCGGGCCGACGTGACGGTCACGGCGTCCCAGAAGGGGCTGATGCTGCCGCCGGGCCTCGCGATGCTCGCCGTCTCCGGGCGGGCGCGGGCCGCCCGCGAGTCGGCCGGGCTGCCGCGGGCCTACTGGGACTGGGAGCCGATGCTGGCGGCCGGGGAGACCGGGTCGCTCCCGTACACGCCGGCGACGAACCTCGTCGTCGGCCTGCGCGTCGCGCTCGACCTGCTGGCCGGCGACGGCCTGGAAGCGGTCTTCGCCCGCCACCGCCGCCTGGCCGGAGCCGTCCGCCGGGCGGCCTCGCAGTGGGGCCTCGAGTTCGTCTGCGGCGACCCGGCGGCCCGCAGCGAGTCGGTCACGGCGATCCTGCTCCCGGACGGGGTCGACGACGGCGCGGTCCGGGCGGGGCTGCTCGACCGCTTCGGCGTCACGCTCGGCGGCGGGCTCGGCCGGTTGGGCGGCCGGTGCCTGCGGATCGGCCACCTCGGCGACATCGACGAGCTGATGATCGTCTCCGTGCTCGCCGCGATCGAGATCGGCCTCGCCGACCCGCTCGGGCTGCCGGCGGGTGGAGTCCAGGCGGCGATCGCCGCTTTGGCCGGCCGGGAGCCGCTGGCCTAGAGTCGCGACGCCCGGGTCTCGAGGTAGCGGCGCTCGGGGAGGCTCGTCGTCAGGCGAGCCGCCTCCCGGTAGGAGGCGCGCGCGGCCTCGACGTCGCCGCCGATCTCGAGCAGGTGGGCCCGCACGGCGTGGACGCGGTGATGGCCGGCGAGCCGGCCGCCGGCCTCGAGTCGGGCGAGCACTTCCAGGCCGGCGTCGTGACCGCGGACCATCGCGACGGCGACCGCCCTGTTGAGGGTCACGATCGGCGACGGCGCGACCTGCTCGAGCAGGTCGTAGAGCCCGAGGATCTGCGGCCAGTCGGTCTCCCCGGCCGCCGGCGCCTCGGCGTGGACCGCGGCGATCGCCGCCTGGAGCTCGTAGGAGCCGAGCCGGCCGTGCGAGAGCGCCCTGGTGACCAGGGCGACGCCCTCGGCGATCAGCGTCCGGTCCCAGAGGCCGCGGTCCTGGTCGGCCAGCGCGACCAGCCTGCCGTCGACGCCCGTCCGGGCCGGCCGGCGGGCGTCGGTCAGGAGCATCAGCGCCAGCAGACCGGCGACCTCGTCGTCGCCCGGCAGCAGCCGGCCGACGGTTCGCGTCAGACGGATCGCCTCGGCCGTCAGCTCCGCCCGGTGGAGCTGCCGGCCGGCGCTGGCCGTGTAGCCCTCGTTGAAGATCAGGTAGAGCACGTGGAGGACCGCGCCCAACCGCTGCGGCCACTGCTCGTCGGGCGGCGGCTCGAAGACCAGGCCGCCCTTGCGGATCGTCTGCTTCGCCCGGCTGATCC
>DATAUX010000169.1:0-3438 GCA_036268015.1 Solirubrobacteraceae bacterium
GATCCCGATCAGCGTGCCGGTCGGGCCGATCCGGTCGGCGACCAGACGGGCGTGGCCCCCGCCGCCGAACGTGCAGTCGACGGCGATCTGACCGGGGACCGGATCGAGCAACTCGATCAGCTCACCGGCGAGCACCGGAACGTGCGTCACAGTCATGTCAAGCAGGATGGCCAAGTTGCTCGGTGATTCGCTTGACGGCGGCTGCCAGGGTTCCGCTGTGGACGGTCCACGCGGCTCGGTCCCAGACCTCGAGGCACTGGCCGGCGCCGGTGACGACGACCTCCTTGTCGAGTCCGGTCTGCTCGAGCAGCTTGGCCGGAACCATCACGCGGCCCGCGCTGTCGAGTTCGATCTCGTGCGAGTTCGAGTTGTAGAACCGGTTGACGGTGGCGAACTCGTCCGAGAGGGGGTGGAAGCTCGAGAGGATCGTGGCGACGAACTCGTCGAACTCGTCCGACCGCCAGACCGAGAGGCAGCTCTGGGTGTCGTGCCGCAGGGCGAGGACGATCCCGTCGGCGAACGTCGCCCGGAACTTGGACGGGATCGTGAGCCGGTTCTTTGAGTCGAGCGTGTAGTCAAAGGATCCGCGGAAGGTCATCGTCTGTGAGCGAAGAAGTTCGAGCCGAGGTGGAGGAGTGGGAGGAGCCCCTCCACCCCGGTTCGGTGGCGCCGAAGGTACTCCACTTTTCTCCACATCGCAACTCCGCACGCACACTTTCCCCCACTTCCCGACACGCGCAACCCACTGAAGTAGCGGCGGGGCCTGCGATTGCAGGCGGTTTTCGGGATCCCGGGGGCGCCGGCACGCGGGTCGGTGCTTGCAGGATCTCGTGCACGGCGGAACGCCGGGAAGGGCTCTGGCGGGCGGCGCTGACCGGCGGCCGGGCCAGCACCGGCGGGCTCTCGCGCGAGGAGCTCCGGACCAGGCGACCGGGCTCGGGACGGATGACGTCCGGGGGGCCTGCTAGCGGAGATTCAGGCGGGGTCGCACGGGCGGTGAAAGATCGCGTGCATTACGGCTCTCGGAGCAGGAATCCGGCTTATGATGCCGACGGCCCGTAAGGGTCCCTTTATGAACACTGCCCGCCGTGGAAACTACAACTCTGGCGAAGACTTCGTGCTCGAGTACGGAGAATTGCGCTTCACGTTCAACGAACGTGATTTCAGCGAGCGCTGCGAGCAGGCGGCCCTCCGCCTGGGGTTCGTCGGCGGCCGGCTCGACGACGCCGAGCTCGAGGACCTCGTGAACCTCGCCGTCAACGGCGAGATCCACGACCCGGCGTCCGCGCTCGGCGAGCACGTCAACGACTGCTGGCCGGAGCTCGTCGGCCCGGCCGAGCGGTCGCTCGTCCACTGGCTCCGACGCCTGGTCTTTCGCGGCGCCTGGCTCGACCAGCGGGTCAACGAGGGTGAGCTTGCGGTCTCCTTCTGCGACCGGACGAACAACTTCGAGTACGTCCAGCCCGACCGTGGCGGCGAGCCGATCGAGCTGGCGCCCGAGCCGTCGTGGGGCCGGGTCGGCTACCAGCCCTGAAGCGGGCCCGCGGGGACCCTGCCGGACCCTGAGCCCGCCGTGGGGTGCGGGCGGCCCGGGGCGTGGGCCGGCCGTCGGCTGCGGAGCGGACAGGGCGGCCCAGCGGACGGGTGCGGCCAGCGGAGGGGTGCGGAGCGGACGGGGCGAGCCGATCCGCGACGTGCCCGCCCGGGCGTGATTGGGGTCCGCGGCGCCCCAAGACGACGTTGAGCAGCGTTCGTTTCTGGCGCGTTTGGTACAAAACGCGACAGTCTGTCGATCTTCGTACGGTTGCCAACTGAAGACACTCGACGCGCCCGGTCTGCGGCGACACGCCGAACGATCTGTTCGCCGGATCTTGTACGAAACGCGACAGTTTGTCGATGTTCGTACAGATTTTCCCAGAGAGACTCGACGCGCCCGTTCAGACCCGGTTGGACACCGGCATGCTCGAACGCCACCCGCCCGCCCACCGACCGCCGGCCCGCCCACCAGACCGCCGGCCCGCGCGCCCCGCCCCCACGTCGGCCCCCGCCCGCGGATCAGACGGAACCCTACGGGCCGCAACCGCCCCGGCGCGATCAGAGCTCGGAGCGGGCCTTTGCGATCGCCTGATACCCCTCGACGCCGACCAGCAGCTCGGCGCGGATCGTCCCGCTCGAGATCGGTTCGACCGCCGGGAGCGTTCCGCAGGCAACCCGAGCCTGGTCGAAGACTACGACGGTCGTCTCGCCGCCGATCGGCTGCTCGGCGGTCGCGATGATCGTCAGCGAGCCGCCGTCCCGGACGTTCCGTGCGGCGGCCAGCGCCCGCCGGACGACGGGCGGGTGGAGGCCGTCGAGCGTGTCGATCAGCAGGGCCGCGTCGCCGCCGCGCGCGGCGATCCGCCGGGCGCGCTCGACGGCCTGCTCGACGGCCGCGGCGCGGACGTCGGCGGTGGCCGCGAAGGTCAGGCCGCTGACCGTGGCGATCGTCGACTCCTTCCACTCCCGGAGCTCCTCCGGACGCACCCCGACCAGCAGAACCTCGACCTCGAGATCGTCGATCCCCGCGAGGACACCGGCCAGGCGCTTGATCGCCTCCGTCTTTCCCGACCGGGCCGGACCCGCGAGGATGACTCGCGAGCCGCGACCGATCGGCGCGAAGAAGCCGATCGCGGCGAGCGTCGGATCGTCCTCGCCGAGCTGGATCAGCGTCGACGGGAAGTCGGCATCGAGCTCTTCGAGACGCGTCCCGGAGACCGACTCGTCGGCGGCGACGCCGTTGATCGTCGCAACGCGAATCAGCGACGGGTGGCGCTCGGACCGGCGGGCGCGGCGGAGCGGTCCGCCGACCCGGTCGCCGGTCACCAGCTCGCACCGGCGGGCCTGCGCCGCCGAGATGTACACGTCACCGTCGGACGGCTCGGGCGGCGAGACCCGGAGGAATCCCGAGCCGTTCGGGAGCAGCTCGACGACGCCCTCGACGTAGTTCGACTCGACGGCCGGGGCCTGACCCGACGCGTCCGACGCATCGTCGTCGGACTCGGCGTCGACCGCGACCTCGGCCGGAGCTTCGACCTCGGGCGCCGGCTCGGCGTCCGCCTCGACCACCTTGCGGGCTCGGCTGCGGCGCGGGGCGCGGGGCTTCGGCGTCTTCGGCGCCTCGACTTCGGCTCCGGCCTCGACTTCGGCGGCCGCCTCGCCGTTCGCGGACGGTTCGGCGACGACGGCCTCGTCGGCAGCCGCCGCCTTTGCCGCGGCCGCGGCCGTCGTGCTGCGCCGGCGCCGGGGCGCCCGAGCCGGCGGCGCGGGGGGAGCGTCGTCCTCGGCGGCGCCACCCTGGCGGGCGAGGATCGCGTCGGCGAGCTCCGGCTTCCTCAGGCGACGGAAGCCGTCGATTCCGAGGGTCGAGGCGAGCGCGTGGAGGTCGGCCAGCGGGCTGTC
>DATAUX010000170.1:0-2980 GCA_036268015.1 Solirubrobacteraceae bacterium
AGAACGGCCACCCGGCGCTGCTCTACGTGGCCGAGCCGGCCGCCGGCAGGGTCGAGACGTTCGACGCGCAGACGCTGGCCCTGACCCACTCGCAGCCGGTCGCGGGGACGCCGACCGACGTCTTCGCGGACGTCTACGGGCAGCTCGTGATCGCGGACGCGACGAACGACACGCTGTCGTTCTACGACACGAACAACAGCTACAGCCCGTACCGGACGCTCGGCCGGCCGGGAACGGCGGCCGGGTCGCTCGACAAGCGGCTGACCTTCGACGTCCATGGCCAGGACGGGACCGGCCTGTCGGGCGGACTGTTCATCGCCGACTACGGGAACGCCCGCATCCAGCGGTGGGATGCGTACGGAACGACGATCTGGACGGCCGCGGCGGCCGCGGCGGGCGGACCGGCCGTGCCGACCGACACGACGCCGCCGGCGATCTCGGGGACACCGGCCCAGGGCAGCGCGGTGACCTGCTCGACGGGAGCCTGGACGGGGTCGCCGACGTCATACACCTACGCCTGGGACCGGGACTCGAGCCCGATCGGGAGCGCGACGAGCAGCTCGTACACGGTCGCGGCGGCCGACGTCGGGCACAGCCTGACGTGTGTCGTGACGGCGGCCAACGCGGCCGGGAAGAGTCAGCCGGCGAGCTCGGCGGCCGTCGTCGGGGTGGCGGCCGGCGGGTCGGCGTGTGGGACGACGGTCGGCATGACGATCGACGCGGCGGCAGGCTTCACCGACAGCCCGGGTGTCGCGCTGACGATCAACGCGCCGACGGGGGCGACGTCGGTCCTGGTCGCGAACGACGGCGGGCTCGGCGGGGCGAGGACATTCCCGGTGGCGAGCACGTGCCAGTACGCGTGGAACCTGGCGACGAGCGGGTCCGAACGTCTGCCGAAGACCGTCTACGTCCTCTACGCGGGTTCGGGAACGGACGCGAACCAGACGTTCACCGATGACATCATCCTCGACCAGACGGCGCCCCAGGTGCGGTCGGCCAGGATCAGCCGGATCGCGACTTCGGTGCCTACAGGGCAGGCCGCCACGACCTCGGCGAGGGCCGTGCAAGCCACCGCGGTGTCGACGCCGGGCGCGAAGGCCGCCACGCGGGCGAGCGTCCGCCGGGGCTACGTCCTGAGCGTCCGGGCGACCGACGACAGCTCGGGCGTCGCGAAGCTCCAGCTGGCGAGCTCGCCGGCAGCCAAGCGGCGGATCACGCTGGCCTATCACCCACGGATCAGACTCGCGAAGATCGCCGGTGTGCGCTGGGTCCGCGCGGTCGACCGAGCCGGCAACCACGACCGCTGGACGCGGGTCAGGACCGGCTGACGGCAGGGCCAGCGCGCCGCCGACCACCGACCCTCGTCGCCCGCCGCGCTCAGGGTGGGGCCCCGGCCGCGGTGGATGCCGCGTGTGGTCAGCGCAGGCGGCCGGTGGATGCCGCGTGTGTCACGCAGGCGGCCGGCGGATGCCGCGTGTGGTCAGCGCAGGCGGCCGGTGGCGGTGGTCGCCGCCGTGTTGGTCAGCAGGTCGCGGGCGCCGATCGTCGCGGTGAGCCTGCCGCGAGGATGGGTGCGCAGCCATCTGGCGCCGAAGCTGGTCAGCTCGACCGGGAGACTGGTCGGACGGGCGGCCAGCACCGGCAGCAGATTCTGGGCGACGACCCTCCCTCCGGCCCGGATCACGACCCGGGCGAGCCCCGGGGCCGACACGTCGAGGGTGACGCGGATCGCGTGCCGCGTCCGGGCCGTGGCCGCCCGCTGCCGGGCGAACGTCAGCTTGACGCGCAACCGGTCGACCCGGCCGCCGAACGACGTGTCCGGAGCGAACGACGACGTCAGGGCCGTGGCCGCGAGATGGTCGATCGAGTGACCGATCCCCTGGCCGGTCGGCTGGGAGACGGCGACGTCGCCGACGAGCAGCACCGTCCCGTCCGGCCGCTGGACGGCCGACCCGGTGAACGTGTTCTGGTCGATGTCGAGCAGTGGGTACCGGACCGGCCGGCCGAGGAAGCCCGATTCGCCGCCGCCGAACGGTGTGTCGAAGGCCTTGCCGGTCGGCCCGCCCAGCGTCGGGTCGACGGTGCCGGTCGCGCCGATCCGCTCGACCTGGTCGACTCCGGAGACGGGCGGGTTCCGAAGCACGACGACCGCGCCGTCACCCGCCGATGGCAGGAGCTGGGCGGTCAGGTGGAGCTCGGGCGAGTCGAGTTGGACGATCCCGCCCGACCCGAACGCCTGGTCGGGGAGGCCGGCCGCCGTGTAGCGGACGAGCGCGTGGTCGAGGTCGACGACGACCGACCCGTCCGCGTAAGCGAGCATGCCACCCGGCTCCGCCGAATTCGGCAGCACTTCCAGCGTGCCGCCGTGGAAGGCCGGATCCGGGGCGCCGGAAGCCAGCAGGCGACCGAGCTCGGACCCGTACTGCTGGGTGCCGATCAGGCCGCCGCCGAGCGTCACGATCGCGCCGTCGGGAAGTACCGCCAGATCCGTGCCGTCGGTGCCGATCCCCGACACCGTGGCGATTCCCGCCGCCCCGAAACTCGGGTCGAGCGCACCGGTAGACGTCAGTCCGGCGACGATCCAGCTGGCCCGTGACGGGACGTCCGCCGGCGCCTGGGTGCTCCCGGTGACGACGAAGCCGCCGCCGGGCCGAGCGGCGAGGGCGGCGCAGACCTTGCAGGTCGACGCGATCGGCAACCGGTCGACGCCGCCGGCACCAAAGCTCTGGTCGAGCGTCCCGTCGGCATTCAGGCGGACGAGGACGAGCTGGCTGGCCTCCACGTTGTCGATCCGCGTACCGGCCCCGACCAGGATCAGGGTGCCGTCCGGCGCGCGGACGATCTGCTCGACATGGAGCCTTGGAAAGCCGGCCGACACGCGGGCGACACCACCGTCCCCGAACGACGGGTCCGGCGCCCCGTCGGGCTCGATCTCGACGACATCGGCCACCCCGGTTTCGCTGTCGTCGCCGGGGACGGC
>DATAUX010000171.1:0-7900 GCA_036268015.1 Solirubrobacteraceae bacterium
CTCGGCGGCTGTGGCCGGCGTTGGCGGAGGCGATCGGGCGGGACTCGGCCGGCTGGGGTCGGCGGAGGCGATCGGCGCCCTGGGGGAGCGGGCGGTGCAGTCGCCGTCGGGACTCGAGTCGTGGGCGCGGTGCCCGGTCGCGTGGTTCGTCGAGCGGTTCCTCGAGGCGGAGACGCTCGAGCCGGAGGGCGAGCCGCTGGCGCGGGGCAACGTCGCCCACGACGTCCTCGCCCGGGCGATGGCCGAGCTGTGCGCCGAGGGCCCGCCGGGGACGGCGGACCGGGCGGCCGTGCGCGAGCTCGTCGACCGGGCGCTGGCCGGTCACGCGGGCGGGGTCTCGCCGAACGACGAACGCGACCGGGCGACGCGGCGGCGGCTGGCAGCCGACATCGAGCGATACCTGGTCGGCCTGGAGGACGGGTCGTGGGGCCACGTGCCGGCCGAGTTCGAGCTCGCCTTCGGCCTGCCGGGAGCCCGCTTTCCGGAGATCGAGCTGGCCGGGGGCGAGCTGGTCCTGCGGGGGCGGATCGACCGGGTCGACATCGACCGGGCGGGTGAGACGGCGATCGTCCACGACTACAAGTCGGGGTCCGACGTTCCGGGCGTCGGCAAGTGGGAGGAGCGGGGGGCGATGGCGCTGGCCCTGTACATGCTGGTCGCGGGCGAGCTGCTCGGCGTCGAGGTCGTCGGCGGGCTGTACCAGCCGCTGCGGGGGAGGGACCTGCGCCCGCGGGGAGCGATCCGCGTGGACGCCGAGCCCGACCTGCCGGGCTTCGCGGCCGACCGGGTCGACGCCGACCAGCTGGCGGCGGCCAACGCCGGCGCGCTCGACCGGGCGATCCGGGCGGCACGCGAGCTGCGGGCCGGAGCGCTCGAGGCCCGGCCGCCGACCTGCTCGTCGCACGGTGTCTGCCGCTACCCGTCGATCTGCCGGAGCCGGCCGGCCGGGATCGCCGCATGAGCACGCAGGCGCCGGACCGGGGCCTGGCGGTCGGGCTGACCGCCGAGCAGGAGGAGGCGGTCGAGCGGCGGCGGGGGGCGCTGCTGCTGGCGGCGAACGCCGGGAGCGGGAAGACGACGGTCCTCGTCGAGCGGTTCGTCCGGGCGGTCCACGACGACGGCGTCTCGCCGGGGCGGATCCTGGCGATCACGTTCACCGAGCGGGCGGCTGGCGAGCTCCGCGAGCGGGTCCGCAGAAGCCTCCACGAGCTCGGCGACCGGCGGGCGGCGCGGGAGGCGGAAGGGGCGTTCGTCTCGACGATCCACGGCTTCTGCGCCCGCCTGCTGCGCGCGCATCCGCTCGCGGCGGGCCTCGCGCCAGGCTTCGCGGTGCTCGACGAGGGAACGGCGGCCGGGCTGCGACAGGAGGCGTTCGACCGGGCTCTGGCCGGGTGGATGACCGGCCCGGGGGAGCTCGACCTGGCCGCGGCGTGCGGGGTCGACCGCCTGTACGAGTCGATCGGCCGGGCTCACGACGAGCTGCGCAGCCGGGGGATGACCCGGCCGCGGCTGGCGGACGCCGGACCGCGTCACGCGGCCGACGTGGCGCTGGCCGGCCTGTGCGACGCGGCCGCCGTGCTCGGCCGGGAGCTCGCCGCCGGGCCGCCGGCCGGGCGGCGCGTGGCGGATGCGCTGGCCCAGCTCGAGCTGGTCACGCTCGTCCGCCTGGGCGGCGGCCGGGACCCGGCCGGGCCGAAGATCGCGCTCGACGGGCTGAAGCTCCACCGGGGGGCGGCGGCCCTGAAGACGGCGGCGGCCGACGCGTACGAAGCCGCGCGGGTCCGCTGCTGCGAGGCCGCGGGCGACGCGCTCGGCGCGATCGGGCTCGACCTGCTCGGCCGGCTGCTCGACGATTTCGCCGGCGAGTTCGCCGGGCTCAAGCGGGCGCGCGGGGCGCTCGACTTCGACGATCTCGAGCTGTGCGCGAGGGATCTCCTGGTCGGCGACGTCGAGCTCCGGCGGCGGTGGTCGGACCGGTTCGACCTGTTGATGGTCGACGAGCTCCAGGACACCAACCCCCGGGAGATGTCGATCCTCGGCGCGCTCGACCGGGGCAACCTGTTCACGGTCGGCGACGAGTTCCAGTCGATCTACGGGTTCCGGCACGCCGACGTCGGGATCTTCCGCCGCCGGCGGGCCGAGCTCGCCGTCGCCGACGGGGTCCGCGCCCTGTCGCGGAACTTCCGGTCCCGGCCGGCCGTCCTGGCCGCGATCAACGCGACGTTCGCGCCCCTCTTCGGCGCGGACTTCGTCCCGCTCGTCGCCGGCCGCGACGCCGGGGTCGGCGGTGGCCCCGACGAGCGAGTCGGCGACGGCGGCGAGGACCCAGCCGACGTCGGACCCGCGGCCGGCCCACTGGTCGAGCTGATGCTGAGCGACTCGGCCGGCTGGCAGGAGACGGCGCCGGGCGAGGAGCCGGGCCCCGGGCCGCCGTGGCGCCGGGCCGAGGCGAGGCTCCTGGCGGGGCGGATCGACGAGCTGATCGAGACGGGCGCGGCCCGGCCGGGGGAGATCGTCGTCCTGCTGCGGTACGCGACGGCGGCCGCCGTCTACGGGCAGGCGCTGGCCGAGCGGGGCATCCCGATCGCGGCGGCGCTCGGTGGCGGGTTCTACGCGGCGCAGGAGATCGCCGATCTCGGCGCGTACGCGCGGGTGCTCGCCAACCCGCTCGACGACATCGCCCTCTACGGGGTGCTCGCGTCCCCCTTGTGCGGTCTGGCGGCCGACGGCCTGGCCGTGATCGGGCTGGCCGCCAAGCGGCTCGACCGGCCGCCATGGGAGGTCGTCGTCGCCGCGGGGGCCGGCGAGTCGGCGGCGTCCGCCGCGCTGGCCGGACTCGGGCCCGAGGACCAGAGGCGGCTCGGCCGTGTGCGGGACCTGATCGACGCCGAGCGGCGGGCGGCCGGCCGGGTCGGCCTGGCCGAGCTGCTGGTCCGCAGCGGTTACCGCGAGCGGGCGCTGACCGGGCAGGGAGCGGCGCTCGGGCTCGCGAACTTCCGCAAGCTGCTCCGCCTGGCCCGGGAGTTCGAGGCCCGGGACGGCCGCGACCTGCGGGGCTTCGCCGACCGGCTGGCGGCCGGCCGGCTCGGATCCAGCCGGGAGCAGCACGCCCAGCTGGCCGAGACCGACGCCGTCCGCCTGATGACCGTCCACGCGGCCAAGGGCCTCGAGTTCCCGGTCGTCTGCGTCGCCGACCTCGGCCACGGGCCGCCGATCGGCGCGCCGGTGATCCTGACCGACGGCGACCAGGTCGGACTCCGGCTGCCGACGCTCGACGGCGGCAAGCCGGCCGAGGCGTTCGCCTACACCGAGCTCCGGGCCCGCCAGGGGCGGGCGGCCCTGGCCGAGGAGCAGCGGATCGCCTACGTCGCGATGACCCGGGCCCGCGAGCGGCTGATCCTCAGCGGGGCCGCCCACTTCGCCCACTGGCCGACGCCCGGGCCGTTCGCGGCCCAGATCGCCTGGCTGGCGCCGGCGATCGTCGCCGACCTGCCCGACCGGCTGGCCGGGCCGACCGGCGTCAGCGAGTTCGACCTCGGCGGCGCGCGGGTCCGCCTGACGTTGACGGCGGCTGGCGACATGCCGGCCCTGCGCGACGCGCTCGCCCCCGTCCTCGCGCCCGGCCCGCCGCCGGCCGATCCGGCCCCGGCTCGCGTCCGGCCGCCCGTGCTCTACGAGCAGATCTCGCTGTTCGATCTCCGGCCGGCCGATCCGCCGGCCGGCTCGCTCGCCGATGCTCGGTGGGCCGATCCCGGATCGACGGCGTCGCGCGACGACACCGTGCCGGCCGAGCCGGCGGTTCCCGCCCCGGCGGTCGCCTCCGGCCAGCCGGCCGACCGCCGGCCGGCCGCTGGGCCCCGGTCGGCCGGGCCCGCCGCGTCGCGCTCCAAACCCAGACCAGCGTCGCCGCCCCCCGGCTCGAGCCTGCCGCCGCCGAGCTCGGTCAGCTACAGCTCGCTCGTCGACTACGGCCGGTGTGGCTACGCCTACTACCTCCGTCGGGTGCTCGGCCTGGCCGACGTCGCCGGCCCGCCCGGACTCGAGCCGGTCGGCGGGTACGACGCGGCCGACCGGGGTGTCGTCGTCCACGCCCTGCTCGAACGGTTCGACTTCGCCCGGCCGGCCGTCCCGTCGGCCGCCGACGTCCGCGCGCAGGCCGCCGGCCGCGTCCTGACCGACGAGGACGTCGCCGCGGTCGCCGAGCTCGCCGGCGCGTTCGGCCGCAGCCCGCTCTGCTCGAGGCTCGCCCGGGCGGCGACGGTCACCCGCGAGGCGAGCTTCGCCCTCGCCGTCGGCGATCTCCTCGTCAACGGGTACATCGACGTCCTCGCCGACGGGGTCGACGGCGGGATGCTGGTCGTCGACTACAAGACCGACCGGATCGACCCGGACACCGACCTCGCCGGGCGGGTTGCCGCCGACTACGAGATCCAGCGGCGGATCTACGGCCTCGCCGCCCTGCGCGCCGGCGCGACCACGGTCGAGGTCGCCCACTGCTTCCTGCGCCGGCCGGACGACGTCGTCGCCGTCCGCTACGTCGCGGCCGACGCCCCCCGCCTCGAAGCGTCGCTCGTCGACCTCGCCGCCCCGCTCGTCGCCGGTCGCTTCGATGTCTCGACCCGCCCCCATCGCGGCCTCTGCGCGACCTGCCCCGGCCGGGCCCGGCTCTGCTCGTGGGACGAGTCGGCGACGCTCGGCGTCCTGCCCGGATAGGCCCCGTCGCGTCGGCCGGGCGGGTGCAACCGAGTCAACTGCTTCGACAAGGCCGACGAGCGTCGGCGGCTGCGTCGAGCAAGTCGTCGTGCACGACGCTTGGGTTTCCGATCCCCGTGGAATACTCACGCCATGCCGCGGGCGATCTGGACGGGGGCGATCAGTTTCGGGCTGGTCAGCGTGCCCGTCAAGCTGTACGCCGCCGTCTCGGCCAAGGGCGTCCACTTCCACCAGCTCCACGCGACCGACGGCGTCCGCATCCAGCAGAAGCGGATCTGCCCGGCCGACGGCGAGGAGGTTGCGTTCGCGGAGATCGTCAAGGGCTACGAGATCGCGCCCGACCGGTACGTCGTGATCGAACCCGACGAGCTGGCCACGCTCCAGCCGAAGCGGGCCCGGACGATCGAGATCGAGGACTTCGTCGCCCTCGCGGAGATCGACCCGATCTTCTTCGATCACCCGTACTACCTCGTGCCCGACGAGCGCGGCGTCAAGCCGTACCGGCTGCTGCTCGACGCGATGCGCGACACCGAGCGGGTCGCGATCGGCCGGCTCGTCCTCCGCGCCAAGGAGCACATCGTCGCGATCCGGGCGGGCAACGGCGTGATGACGCTCGAGACGATGGTCTTCGCCGACGAGATCGTCTCGCCCGACAAGTTCGCCGAGCTCGACGCCGACGTCGAGACCAGCGACCGGGAACTGAAGATCGCCAAGCAGCTGATCGACTCGCTGAGCGGGCCGTTCGAACCGGAGAAGTACCACGACGAGTATCGCGAGCAGGTGCTCGCCCTGATCGACCGGAAGGCCAGCGGCGAGGAGATCGTCCTCCAGCCGCAGGCGCCCGACGACCGGCCCGCCGGCGCCGACCTGATGAGCGCGCTCCAGGCCAGTCTCGAGGAGGTCAAGAAGCGGACCGGCGCCGGACCGAAGAAGACGCGCAAGGCCGCCGACCCGCCGGCCGCCGACAAGGCCGCCCCGGCCCGGCGCAAGCCGGCCGCCAAGTCCGCCTGACCCGGCGCGGCCCGACCGCCGTCGGCCTGGTTTGCGCTGCTACGCTTGAGTCTTCGCCTCCTCTACGCTCGCCCGTAACTCCCCGGATTGGGTGCGCCCGGTCAAGGGTGGCCGGGCAGGTGTGCTCCGCCACCATCGGGAGTCCCAAATGACCAGGATCACCAAGCCGCGGGCCTCCGGCCTGTACGACCCTCGTTACGAACACGACGCCTGTGGTGTCGCGCTGGTCGCGCGACTCGACAACAAGGCCACCCACGAGGTCGTCGATCGTGGTCTGACGGCGCTCGAGAACCTCGAGCACCGGGGTGCCGCCGGCGCCGACCCGAAGACGGGCGACGGCGCCGGGATCCTCCTCCAGATGCCCGACCGCCTGTTCCGGCCGGTCGTCGACTTCGAGCTGCCCGACGTCGGCCACTACGGCGTCGCCGTCTGCTTCCTGCCGACCGCCGAGGCCGAGCGCGAGAAGATCGAGCGTCTGCTCGAGCACAACGTCCTCGGCGAGGGCCAGGTCCTGCTCGGCTGGCGGGACGTCCCCCTCGACCTCGAGCACGTCGGCGAGACGGCCGACGCCTGCCGTCCGGTGATCCGCCAGCTGTTCATCGGCGCCGGCTCCGTCCTCGAGGCGGCCGGTGTCTACGACCAGGACGCCTTCGAGCGCAAGCTCTACGTGATCCGCCGGATGACCGAGATCGCCGTCGGCCCGGAGTTCTACGTCGCGAGCTGCTCGTCCCGGACGATCGTCTACAAGGGGATGCTGATCAGCTTCCAGCTCCGCGGCTTCTATCCCGACCTGGCCGACCCCCGCTGCACCAGCGCCCTCGCGCTCGTCCACTCCCGCTTCTCGACGAACACCTTCCCCAGCTGGGAGCTGTCCCACCCGTACCGGATGATCGCCCACAACGGCGAGATCAACACGATGATGGGCAACATCAACTGGATGCGCGCCCGCGAGTCCGCCCTCGCGTCCGAGCTGTTCGGCAAGGACCTCCAGAAGGTGATCCCCCTCGTCCGGCCCGGCGGCTCGGACTCGGCGACCTTCGACAACGTCCTCGAATTGCTGACGCTCGCCGGCCGGTCGCTGCCCCACGCCGTGATGATGATGGTCCCCGAGGCCTACCAGAACCGCGACGACCTCTCGCCCGAGCTGACCGGCTTCTACGCCTTCCACTCCTGCCTGATGGAGCCGTGGGACGGCCCGGCCGCGGTCGCCTTCACCGACGGCCGCGTGATCGGCGCGACGCTCGACCGCAACGGCCTGCGCCCCGGCCGGTGGATGGTCACCAAGGACGGCCACGTCCTGCTCGGGTCCGAGGCCGGCCTGCTCGACGTCAAGCCCGCCGACGTCGAGCGGCTCGGTCGCCTCCAGCCGGGCAAGCTGTTCCTCGTCGACCTCGAGCAGGGCCGGATCGTCGCCGACGACGAGGTCAAGCACGACGTCGCGATCCGCCGGCCGTACGCCGACTGGTACGACGAGAGCACGGTCCACTTCGACGACCTCCCCGAGGCCGCCGGCCAGCCGCTGACCGAGTCGCTGCGCTCCCTCCAGATGGCGTTCGGCTACTCCCAGGAGGATCTCCGCGTCCTGCTCGCCCCGATGGCCGCCAACGGCGAGGAGCCGCTCGGATCGATGGGCAACGACGCCGCCCTCGCCGTCCTGTCCGACTGCTCGCCGCCCCTCTTCTCGTACTTCAAGCAGCTCTTCGCCCAGGTCACCAACCCGCCGATCGACCCGATCCGCGAGCAGATCGTGATGAGCCTGTCGACCAGCCTCGGCAGCGAGCGCAACCTGCTCGGCGAGAGCCCCGAGCACGCCCACAAGCTGATCCTCGACCAGCCGATCCTCCGCAACTCCGAGCTCGAGACCCTCCGCCTCGTCGCCCACGACGTCTTCGAGGCCCACACGATCGACATCACCTGGCCGGTCTCCGACGGGCCCGACGGGATGCGCTCTGCGCTGGCCCGGGTCTGTGACGAGGCGCACGACTCGATCGAGGCCGGCGTCAACATCGTGATCCTCTCCGACCGGGCCGTCGACCCCGACCGAGCGGCCGTTCCGTCGCTCCTGGCGGTTGCCGCCGTCCACCATCATCTGGTCCGCGAGGGGACCCGCCTGCGGGCCGGCCTCGTGCTCGAGTCGGGCGAGCCGCGCGAGGTCCACCACATGGCGACGCTGATC
>DATAUX010000172.1:0-7306 GCA_036268015.1 Solirubrobacteraceae bacterium
CCGCCCTCCCGCCCACCGCCCGCTAGCCTCGCGAGTGATGCGCCTCGCGATTCTCAGTGACACACACCTCCCCCGCGGCACGCGGGCGATCCCGGCGACCTGCCTCGACCACTGCCGCGACGCGGATGCGATCCTCCATGCCGGCGACCTCGTCGACACACCCGTGCTCGACCTGCTCCGCTCGCTCGGGCCCCCGGTTCACGCGGTCCACGGGAACGTCGATTCGGCCGCGATCCGCGCCGTCCTCCCCGACCGGCTCGAGCTCGAGCTCGACGGCGTGCGGATCGCCATGCTCCACATCCCCGGCCCCGCCGCCGGCCGCCTCGAGCGCCTGCGCGCGGCCTTCCCCACCGCCGATGCCGTGATCTTCGGCCACACCCACATGCCCGAGCACGCCGAGGCCGGCGGCTTCCAGATCCTCAACCCCGGATCGTCGACCGACCGCCGGCGGGCCCCGGCCCACACGATGGCCACGGCCACGCTCGCGGCCGGCCGCGCGTCGTTCGAGCTCCACGTCGTCTGAGCGACATGCCAGCCGTCAGCCGACCGCCCGCGTCATGACCGACATGCTCGTCGTCAACCCCGACGTATCGATCCCCCTCTCGGAGATCACGCTCCGCGCCAGCCGATCCTCCGGACCGGGTGGTCAGCACGCCAACGTGACCGCCTCGCGAATCGAGGCCTGCTTCGTCGTCGCCGACTCGGCCGTCCTCTCCGAGGACCAGCGCCGGCGGGTGAGCGCCCGCTGCGGCCCGCTCGTCACGGCGATCGCCCAGGACGCCCGCAGCCAGTCGCGCAACCGTGAGCTCGCCCTCGACCGCCTCGCCGACCGCCTCGACCGCGCG
Organism: Solirubrobacteraceae bacterium; assembly: GCA_036268015.1. Lineage (GTDB taxonomy): Bacteria > Actinomycetota > Thermoleophilia > Solirubrobacterales > Solirubrobacteraceae > Palsa-513. The sequence goes on from DATAUX010000172.1 coordinate 846, forward strand.
CTCGCCGTCCCCCGGCCCCGCCGGCCGACCCGCCCGTCGGCCGCCGCGCGCAGGCGCTCGGCACAGGCCAAGCAGCAGCACTCGGCCCGCAAGAACGCCCGCCGGCCGCCGACCGGCGACGATTCCTGAGCCGACCCGCAGGCCGCCGGGCCGCCCGGCCTGCTTGTATCCCGCACCGATGGACGAGCTCTACGAGCGCCAGACACACGAGGTCGAGGACCTCCACTGGTGGTACCGCGGCCGTCGCCGGGTGATCGCCGAGGCCCTCCACCGACTCCGGCTCTCCCGTGACATCGCGATCCTCGACGCCGGCTGCGGGAGCGGGCGCAACATGGTCGACCTCGCCGCCTTCGGCCGGGTGACCGGTCTCGAGCTGGCTGACGCCAGCGTCGCCAGGGCTCGCGAGCGCGGTGTCGGCGACGTCGTCCAGGGCACGCTCGACGCGATGCCCTTCGCCGCCGACAGCTTCGACCTCGCGGTCAGCTTCGACGTCATCGAGCACCTCGAGGACGACCAGCGCGCGCTCGCCGAGCTCCGTCGCGTCGTCCGTCCCGGTGGCACCCTCCTGGTCACGGTTCCCGCCTATCCGCGGCTGTGGAGCCAGCACGACGTCGTCAACCACCACTTCCGCCGCTACACCCTCCGCACGCTCGAGGCCGTGACCGCCGCGACCGGCTGGAAGACCGTCTCGAGCACCCACTTCAACGGCATCCTGCTCCCAGCCGCCGTCGCCCATCGCGGGCTCCAGCGGCTGCGCCCGCCGTCCGACGACGCCCTCTCGGACCTCGAGCGGACGCCCCGCCGGCTCAACGGCGTGCTCGAGTGGCCGCTGCTGCTGGAGGCCAGGTTGGTCGCCGCCGGCGTGCGGATTCCCGCGGGGTTGTCGCTGATGGCTCTGTTCAACTGAGCCGGCCGCGTACTGGACGGTCCAGTACCCGGGGTTCTTCCGAACGGGGCGGCCGACAAGCCGGCCGGCGGGTCCACCCCTGGTCGAGTAGCCCAAGGTCTGGCCCGGTCTAGCCCAGGTCTAGCCCATGGTCTAGCCCCACTGGTAGGGGAGGAACTTCCCGTCGAGCGTGATGCGAACCCGGTCACCGGCCGGATCGGGGACCCGTTCGACGTCGATCCTGAAGTTGATCGCGCTCATGATCCCGTCGCCGAACTCCTCGTTGATCAGGGCCTTCAGGGCGGGGCCGTAGACCTGGACCACCTCGTAGAGCCGGTAGACCGTCGGATCGACGGGCACCGCCGCGTCGAGCGCCCCGCGCGACGGAACCTCCTCGAGCAGGGCGGCGGCCTCCGGCGCGACGCCGAGCAGATCGACCAGCTTCGCCGTGTCGGCCGGCGTGAAGGGGTGCTGGCCGAAGACGGCCGCGGCCACCCAGACCGGCGGACGATCGAGTTCGCCGGCCAGCTCGGCGAACGTCATGCCGCGCTCCCGCATCGCCGCCCGGACGGCCTCACACGCCTCGCGCCTGGTCATCTCAGACGAGCTTAGCCAACCCGGAAGAGGACACCGGTCCTGACCGCCGGATCGCCGAGCTCGGCCGTGACGTCGTGGCCGTTGGCCCGGACCCAGATCGCAGCGGCCGAGCACGCCGGGAGGCCGGCGTCGGGCTGACCGGGACAGGTCCCGCCCACGACGACGTAGGAGACCTCGCGCGCGGCGATCGCCGCCCGCAGCCGGTCGAGCGTGACGAGCGGCCGGGCATCGACCGTGGTCAGCAGGAGGATCGGCTGGGGTTCGCGGGCGATCAACGGCGCAGCGACATTCGGCGCGGTCGCGGCGAACGCGTATCGGGTTCCGGCGCGATGGGCGCTCAGGTAGTCCGACAGGGATGCGGCGAGGCGCGGGATGAACTCCGGCGCGGCGGGCGCTACGGCGGTGTGGTCGCGGGCCAGATCGATGTCCCGGGCGATCGGCATGGCCAGCAGCGCGACCATCGTGAACGCGACGATCCCAGCCGGCCCGAACGGAGACCGCCCGGCTCCCGGTTCGGACGTCGCGCCCCCTGGAACGCCCACCGACCCGCCGGAGCGAAGCACCCGCTGGAGGAGGACGCAGCCGGCGAGGCCGGCGACCAGCCCGACCCCGAGACCGGCGCGGGCGAGCGAGTCCGACCCGACGGCGGCGAGCGATTCGAGCAGAGCGAGCCCCAGACAGGCGGCCAGCAGGTAGAAGCTCGTGAGGTCGCGGATGCGGCCGGCGATCACGCTGACCGACAGGCCGAGCAGGACGGCGAGGGCCGGCGTGAAGGCTTCGGCGTCGCGCAGCTGGATCCGACCCGAGCAGGACATGACGACGATGCCCGTGACCACCCAGACCCCGAGGCCGGCGACCGCGGCCCGCCGGATCCGCTCCTCGCGCGGGGCGTCCGGCGGCGGGCGGACGAGGCGCGTCGACGAGCCGAGCAGCGCGAGCACGCCGAGCACGAGGCCGGCGAAGACGACCATCCCGACCAGGCCGCCGAAGTCACCGGTCGAGCGGTGGAAGAGGCGCAGTGGCCCGGCCGACGGGCTCGTCGCCGGCTGGGTCGGACCGGACGTCGTGGTCGGCGTCAGGCCGGAGCCGCCGTGACCCGAGAAGACGGCGGTCCAGACGCTCCCGTCGGTCGACCCGAGCGCGTACGGCCGGTCGGCGTGCGGGGTCAGCGACACGGCGGCCAGCCAGCAGAGGCTGACGGCCACGAAAACGGCGGCGGCCGCCGCCAGCCGGCGCGACGCCGGACCCGCCCGCTCGGCGTGGGAGCTCATCCAGAGGAAGACGACGAATGCCGGGAGGGGGATCAGGGCCTCGAAGAGCTTGACGTTGAAGTCGAGGCCGAGGACGACCGCGGCGAGCAGGAGCCAGCGGAGCTGGCGGCCCTCGGCGTAGCGGACGAGCAGCCAGGCGGCCCCGACGAGCAGGCCCATCATCAGCGAGTCGGTCGCGTCGCTCCGGGCGGCCAGGACGGCAACCGGCATCACCGCGAGGGTCGCGGCGCTCGCGATCGCCGGGATCGGGCCGGCCAACCGGCGAACCAGGTCGTAGAGCAGCGCGACGGCGGCCGTCGCCGCCAGCGCTCCAGGGAGCCTGAGCGCCGTCGGGTGGAAGCCGAACAGCTTGACGGCGAGCACCTGGGCCCACAGATCCAGCGGCGGCTTGCCGATCGAGGTGCTGGCCCCGGGGTCGAACGCGCCGTAGAAGAAGTTGTGCCACGAGCCGGCCATCGACCGGACGGCGGCGTCGTCGAACGGCGTGCCGGGCACCCGGCCGACCGCGACGAGCCGGAGTACCGCGGCGAGCAGCGTGACGACCGCGAGCCCGAGCAGCCAGCCGCGCTCGCCGGCGGCGCCGGCCGGGGCCGCGGGAGTCGCCTCGACGGCCGCAGCCGGCTGCGACGCCGATCGGCGGGCGGCAGCGGACGCCGACCGGGCCCGGCCGGGGGATGCGGGGGCCGGCGCGCCGGCCGACTCGGGCGCCGTCGGCGACGTCGGCGCCGACCTGGCGCGGGCCGAGGAGCCGGCGGCGCCGCCGGGGGAGGGCGGAGTCGCGCGTGAGCCAGGTGCTCCCGAGCGGGGCGAGCGCGCCGGCGGGCGGGACGGCGGCTTGCGGCGCTTCTTCTTGCTCATGGGGACTGCGACCCCCCGGCGACCGGCCCGACGGCGGCCGCACGGTGGGCGAAGGACCAGAGCCGGTTGGGAACGAAGGTGAGGCCGAAGACGAGCGGAACGATCACCGCCTGGGCGATGTTCTTCTCGACGCCGAGCCAGGCGACGGCGGTGTGGAGGAGGACGAGGTTGGTGAGAAACGCGCCGACCTGCACGGCGGCGTACCGACCGCCGGAGGTCGAGTGGTCGGCGTCGTGGCCGCTGAACGTCCAGTGGCGGTTGAGCAGGTAGCCGTTGACGGCGCCGATCACGTAGGCGATCGCGAGCGAGACCTCGTACTGGATGCCGAGCAGATCCGCGCAGAAGGCGTAGATGCCGAAGCCGATCAGCGTGTTCGCGACACCGACCGCGCCGTATCTGACGAGCTGGCCGACGATCGGCGGGACCGCGAGGCGGGACCTGTCGGGCGGGTTCATGGCCCACAGAATGCAGCAACCGGGGGTCGCGTTCCGCCGCGGCCGGGTTACGGTCGGTTGGCCGTCGGCTCGACCCGACGATCCGCGGTCTAATCTCTGGCGACGCCTGCCGTCCCCGGTCGCGGCGTAAACCGAGCCTCCATGCCCTCGCCCGACCCGAATCCCCGAGCCGAACCCGGCGCCGCCGGCGCGAGGCCGGACGTCGGCGGGAACCGGCCGAGGCGGGCGGTGACGCTGCTCAGCGTATGCGCGCCGGTCTTCAACGAGGAGGCGCTGGTCGAGGCGTTCTACGAGCGGGCGACGGCCGCCCTGACCGGCTTCGACTACGAGCTGATCGTCGTCAACGACGGCAGCAGGGACGCGACGGCCGAGATCCTCGATCGACTGGCCGACGGCGACGGCCGGCTGCGGGTCGTCCACCTGTCGCGGAACTTCGGCCACCAGGCGGCCCTGACCGCCGGGCTCGAGCACGCGCGGGGCGATGTCGTCGCGATGCTCGACGCCGACCTCCAGGATCCGCCGGAGCTGATCGGCAAGATGGTCGAGATCTGGGCCGACGGGTCCGACGTCGTCTACGCGGTCCGCGAGGGACGGGAGGGCGAGACGCGCTTCAAGCTGGCGACGGCTTCGTGGTTCTACAAGCTCTTCGACAAGCTCGCCCAGGTCGACCTCGAGCCGAACTCGGGTGACTTCCGGCTGCTCGACCGGCGGGCGCTCGACGCCCTGCTGTCGATGGGCGAGCGGAGCCGGTTCCTGCGGGGCATGACGGTCTGGGTCGGCTTCACGCAGACGGCGATCCGCTACCAGCGGGACGCGCGGTACGCCGGCGAGACGAAGTACCCGTTGCGCAAGATGCTGCGCTTCTCGCTCGACGCGATCTCGTCCTTCTCGCACCTGCCGCTCCAGCTGTCGACGTACTTCGGCTTCCTCTTCTCGGGGATCGCCTTCCTGGCGATCCCGATCGTCATCGTCCTGCGGATCCTCGGGTCGTACCTGCCGGGCTTCGGCGCGATCACGATCGCGATCCTGATGCTCGGAGGGATCCAGCTGATCGCGATCGGCCTGATCGGCGAGTACGTCGGCAGGATCTACGACGAGGTCAAGCGACGGCCGCTGTACGTCGTCGGCGGCCGCCGCAACGAGCCGGTCGCAATCGAGCAGACCGACCGGACCGAGCAGGTCTCGGCCCGCTGAGCCCCGGCCGCCCAGCTCGCCGCCGGCGGTCGGCGGCGGACCCGGCCTCAAGCGCGGGCGCGCGACGTCCGACACACACCACATGGACCAACGCGAAGAACTGATGCGGTTCGAGACCGACCGGCACACGATCACGGGCACGGTGACACTCCCGCGGGAGGGCTACCGGAGCAGGATCTCGGACATGCTCAACGCGTGGGAGCGGAACTTCATCTCGGTCACCGACGCGACGGTCAGCCCGCACGACGGGGGCGAGCCGACGCACCACGCGTTCCTCGCGCTGGCCCGCAGCCACGTCGTCTTCGCGGTCGGCACGACCGCCGACTAGGCCGCCGTCAGCGGGCGGGCGTGCCGAGCCGCTTGAGCAGTGACTCGCGGTTGCGCGTGTAGGCCGCCGCGCCGTCGCCGTCCAGGACGGGGATCCTGACGACGGGTGGGTGGCCGACGACGGGGGCGCCGAGGTCACGCAGGGAGTCGAGGTAGGCGCGGCTGCGCTGCGTGCCGCCGATCCCGAAGCCCTTGGCAGCCCGCGCCTGCTGGTAGCGGTCGTACTCGCCGGAGAACCGGTCGCACAGGTCGCGGTACTCGTCGAGGTCGAAGCCGAGCTCGATGTCCTCGGGGTAGAGGTCGAGCGCGAGGTGACGGAACGAGGTGAAGTGGAACGGCTCGTCGATCTCGATCAGCGTGCCCGTCGGCTCGTGGACGAAGTCGCCCGGAACGAACACGTTGCCCCGGCACGAATACCGGACGGCGAGGTCGCCGCCAAGCTCGGCGTAGATCTCGCCGAGCGCCTCGACCGGCCGAATCGCCCGCTCGATGACCTCGTCGTCCTCGCTCTCGTCGGCGATCCGATCGAGTCCGAGGTGGCCCTGCTCGCAGAGCCAGTTGAACCACGGCTCAGCCAGCGCGATGCCGTCCTTCTCCGCCTCGCGGGCAAACGCCAGCTCACACGGTGCGTCCGCCATAGCTCTCCTTCTCCCTCTCCCTCATCGTTGATCTCTGTATACGACGTTAGCGGGCCGGACGAAGCCGCCGCCGAGTCGTGGATCGGAGACGATCGAGAACCGACCGACAACTCGCGCGGCCTGCGCTCCCTGTCCTACGTCGGCGTCGGCCCGCTGGCTCACACGAGACGGCAACTTGGGCGAGATCGGGCGGAAACGGCCGTCGCGGTCGACGCGGCGAACAGCCTGCGAGGAC
>DATAUX010000173.1:0-15495 GCA_036268015.1 Solirubrobacteraceae bacterium
GACGACCCGCTGACCGGGCTCGAGTCGGGCGACCGGCCAGATCCGGTCGCCCCCGACGGCTGGGCCACGGTCTCCGTCAGGGCCGCCTCGCTCAACCATCACGACCTCTGGTCCCTGCGCGGCGTCGGCCTCTCCGCCGACCGCCTGCCGATGGTGCTCGGCTGCGACGCCGCCGGCGTCGACGACGACGGCAACGACGTGATCGTCCACGCCGTGATCACAGACCCCGACTGGCGCGGCGACGACACGCTCGACCCCCGCCGGTCGATCCTCTCCGAGACCCACCCCGGCAGCTTCGCCCAGCTCGTCTGCGTCCCCCGCCGCAACCTCGTCCCCAAGCCGCCCGAGCTCTCCTTCGAGGAGGCCGCCTGTCTCCCGACCGCCTGGCTGACCGCCTACCGCATGCTGTTCACCCGAGCCGCCCTCCCGCCCGGCTCGACCGTCCTCGTCCAGGGTGCCGGCGGCGGCGTCGCGACCGCCCTGATCGCCCTCGCCAGCGCCGCCGGCATCCGCGTCTGGGCGACCAGCCGGTCCGAGGCCAAGCGGGCTCGCGCGCTCGACCTCGGCGCCGACGCCGCCTTCGAGCCCGGCACACGCCTCCCCGACCGCGTCGACGCCGTCATGGAGACGGTCGGCGCCGCGACCTGGGCCCACTCGCTCAGGGCCCTGCGGCCCGGCGGCACGCTTGTCGTCTCCGGCACGACCAGCGGACCCAACCCGCCCGCCGACCTGACCCGCGTCTTCTTCCTCCAACTCTCGGTCGTCGGCTCGACGATGGGCACGCGCGACGAGCTCGTCCGGCTCGCCCAGTTCGCCGTCGACCGCGGCGTCCGCCCCCTGATCGCCCGGACACTGCCCCTCGCCGACGCCCGCGACGGGTTCGCCGCGATGCTCGCCGGCGACCTGTTCGGAAAGATCGTCTTCACCGTCTGAGCCCGGCCGGACGCTGCTCAGTGGCCCGCCGGCCGCCGGTTGTCGATCGTGATCGCCCCCGGCCGGACCCGGCCGTGATCCGCGCACCAGGCGACGACGAGCGCCACCCGCAGGACCGACCTGGCCAGCTCACCCGAGTCGACTCCGGCCCGGACCCGGCCGATCGCCCGGCCCCGGTGCACGTCCCCACCGTCGTCCCCGTCGCCGTGCACCGTCGAGACCAGACCGGCCGCCAGCCCGGTGATCGCCCCGATCGCCTCGCCCAGCGCGAGCGACCCCGCGCCCGTCAGTCCCGACCCGTCGAGGATCCGCGCCGCCGCGCCGAGCTCCAGATCGATCTGGACGTCGTCGCAGACCGACGAGACGACGGCGTGAGCCTGGACGACGAGCTCCCGCACGTCGACCGGCGGACGCAGCGCGAGCAGCAGGTACTGGAGGTGGTCGATCGCGACCGGTTCCCGCCGGTACCGGCTGGTCAGCTCCTCGAGCGCGAAGTCGATCGTCGCGTTCTGGTGGCCGGCGAGATGCCCGGCCAGCAGCGCGCCGACCTCGGCCGTCGTCGACCGGCGCGGCTCGCAGCTGACCGTGTACGCCCCCGGCGCACACGCCGGGTCGATCACCGTCCCGACGAAGATCGCCGACTCGACGATCCGCTCGAGCGTGTGCGTCAGATAGACCGAGCTCAGGTTGCCGTCGATCCCGTGGCGACCGGCCCCGCCCAGGCCGGCCAGGGTCAGCGGGTATCCCGACTCGCCGGACTCGCACGCCGCGAACCGCCGGTCGATCTCGCCCCCGATCACGCCGACGCTCGCCCCCAGCGATCGAGCCCCCCGCCACGTGTGGGCCGCCGTCGCCCGGGCCGCGATCGCGATCAGCCCGTCGAGTGTCGGCGCCCTCGCGATCCGGTCGATCTCGTCGAAGATCTCCCCCATCTCGTCGCGGTGCTCGCGCGGCGCGAGCACGAGCTCGACGAGCCGCCGCGCCGCGCCCGCCCGCACCGGACCGGCCAGCAGCGACCGGCAGGCCGCCCGCCGGCCCGCGTCGTAGCCGGTCTCGACCGTCCGCGCCCGCAGGCCGGCCCGTCGCGCTTCGAGTGACTTTCGCATCAGCGGGCACCAAATCCTGGTCTGAGCGTACCTATGGTAGTCCTAGGCAGACTATCCGAGCCGGCGGGCCCCTGTCAAGACACACTGCGAGCGTCTGCGCAGCCGGATAGTCTTCCGCGTATGGCGGAACTTTTGCGCATCGGCGAGGTGGCCAAGGCGGTCGGCGTAAGCATCGACACACTCCGCCGCTGGGAGGCCGCCGGACGCATCCAGTTCGTCCGCCGCGGCAACCAACGCCTCCTCCCCGCCGGCGAGCTCGGTGCCCTCGTCGCGTCCCACGCCGGCGCCAACAAGACGATGAGCGCCCGCAACCACCTGTCCGGGATCGTCGTCACCGTCGAGCGCGACGGGGTCATGGCGAAGGTCGAGATGGCCTGCGGTCCCTACCGTGTCATCTCCCTGATGAGCCGCGAGGCCGCCGACGAGCTCGGCCTCGACCCCGGCGTCGAAGCCACCGCCGTGATCAAGTCGACGAACGTGATGATCGAGCGCTGAAGACCGTTTCGATGGTCGCCGCCGGTGGTCAGCGTCGGCCGCCGCCCGGCTCTGATTTTCAGTAAGTAGCGCCTAGGCAGCAGACGGCGGCGCTTTTCGACTCGGGCGACCGAGATCGCCGGCGCCCGACTCGGGGTCACCGCCCGCGGTAGCCCCTGGGCCCGGACGGACGGACCCAGGGGATACGCGGGGGAGGTACGCCTGTGCTGCTTCGCACAGTGGGATGCGCAGGATGATCCTATAGACTTCCTCGGTGCTAATCAAGCTCGGACTATCACCGCCGGCCCGGTAGGGTCCCCGGTCATGCCGCGCTACGCCGTTGCGCTCCGGTTCTCGTCCGACGACGATCGCCAGGTCCTCGCCCCCCGTCTGCGGGACCTCGTTCCGGACGGCGAGGTCACCGACGACGACGCCGGCACGCAGCTGGTCTTCACGGACGTCGAAAGTCCGGTCGCCGCGCTCGTCCGCGCCCAGATGCTGATCCACCGGGCCTGCGCCGGGACCGACGTCGCACCGTCCAGCGTCCGCCGCACGCCCCGCGCCTGACCCGAGCGCCCCGGCTAATCAGTCGGGTCGAGGGCGAGCAGCTTCTCGGTGAAGACGAGCACCGCGTCCATGCACTCCGATCGCCACAGCTCGATCGTCCGGTTCCAGCCGGTCGCCTCGGCCAGCTGGCGGCGGTGGGACTCGACGACCGGGCGCAGTAGGTCGCGCTGGCGCTCGAGCAGCGGACGTGTGTCCCGACCGCTCCGCTCGGCGTAGACGAGCTTCAGGAGGAGCAGGGACCGCGCGTCCCGGACGTGGGCGACCGGTTCCTCGAGCCACCGCTCGAGCTCGTCGAGACCGGCCTGCGTCGTCGCCAGGATCGTCCGGTTCGGACCCTGTCCGGCCTCGGTGACGACCGACCGGATCAGGCCCCGATCCCTGAGCAGGCCGAGCGCCCGGTAGACGAGCGGTCGCGGCAGCGCCCAGATCTCGCCGATCTCGCCGCCGCTGGCAAGTGCCTTGGATATCGCGAACCCGTGTGCCGGCGCCTCTGCGAGCAGTCCGAGGACAGCCCACTCGCCCGGCGCGAGCTCGCGCGTCGAGAGGATCGTCATCGGCGTAGCCTAGCGACCCGGTCGGTCGCCGCAAGCCGGTCCGGACCGCCCGCGGGGCCGCTGATCGGCCGGCCGGTCGGCCGCCGAGCCGGACGAGCCGAGCTCGCCGGAGCAGCGGCCCCCGCCTGCCGCGTCAGCTGTCCGCGTTCGACGCCGAGCAGCCGACGTCGGTCGGGAGCGGCAGCTCGGTCAGCCGCCGGAGGTCAGGCTCGTCGTCGCCGATCAACAGCGCCGAGAGGAGCGACGGTCCCGGACCGTTCGCCGTGAAGGCCGGGTCGTAGCTGGCGATCGGGAGCAGCGCCCGATCCGGGTAGACGGCCTCGAGCCGCTTGACCAGGTCCGGCAGCGAACCGCTGTGGCGATACGTCTGCCACCGCCCGCGGCCCTCCCACGACGGCCCCCGGCTCGCCGCGATCGCGTTGAGGACGAGCAGCGGTGGAGTGCTCGCGTTGATCCGGAAGTTGAGATCGAACACCTTCAGCTCGCCGGACGACGTCAGCCCGGTGTCGATCCCGCAGTACCCGATGAACCCCAGCTCCCGGGCCCGCTCGGCGACGGCCTGGCAGCGCTCGGCCGCCGCCGGCGGCAGGACGGTGCCACCGACCCGGCTGCCGCCGTACGCGCCGGTGGCCGAGATCAGCTGCTCCGTCGCCCCGAGCAGCCGCGGCCCGCCGATCGCGTCGACGCAGAAGTGGACGCACCAGTTCTTGACGAGCTCGAGGTACTCCTCGACGATCAGCTCGGCGCCCGGCTGCACGAAGTTCGGCTGCCCGATCGGGGTGCCCGCCTGGTGCACGTAGACGCCGTATCCGCCGCCGGAGGAGTCATCGGCGCAGACCTTGAGGACCCACGACTCGTCGACGCCGAGCCCGGCGACATCGTCGGGGCTGATCGACGACCGTCGCGGCGCCCCTTCGGCGCCGACGATCGCCGGGAGATTGCCCTTGTTGTTGAGGTACCGGAGCAGGGCCGGCGCGACCAGGCACGCCTCGGCCGGGACATCGTCCTCGTCGTGGACGTGCTGGCAGAGCAGCCGCTCGCCGTTGCCGATCACGTCGCCGACGAGGCCGTGGAAGTCCTCCGTCGTGCGGTACGTGCGGATCTCGCGGCTGAACGGCACGCCGGCCGCGCCGAGCAGGTCCAGTCCGCACGGGCTCGCCACGCCCGCGCTGCAGATCACCGGCGTCTGATCGGCGATCGCCATGATCGGGCCGGTCAGGGCATCGCAGAGGTGCGGGTCGGCCGTGTTCGCACCCGTCGCCGAGACCGGCAGGCGTGCCGTGAGGACGGCCCCCGGACCGAACACGGACGTGCGTTCCCGTCCCGCGGCCGAGCTCCCGGTCGCGGCGACGTGCGTCGGCACCGCTCGCGTCGTGAGCCCGGCCGGCGCCCGGACGGCGCTCGCCCCGCCACCCACCACGGCCTTCTCACGGAGCTTCGCGTCGGCGCGGCCAGCCGCCCGGCCGCCGTCGGCGTCAGTGCCGGGATCCTCGACCGGCCAGTGACCAGTGGGGTGATCGGTCATTCGGATGCCTCCCGCGTGTGGGCCTTGCGTCCCGAGCCAGCCTACGCCGACGATGCTCGGCGTGCCTCGCAGCTTGTCGGCCCGACGGTCCGACGACCAGGGACGGACGGGAGAAAGGTCGCGCGCGAATTTGGACCGTCTGGCCCTATGGGCCGACGCTCGCATGTGATAGCCGACCGAGCAGGCCGGCTACTCGCCGTCGATCACGGACCCGTCTGCCCGAGCGATCGCGTGCGGCATCGCCGACGCCGACCTCGCAATGCCGACGTCGCCGGCCCCGTCGAGCAGGATCAGGCCGCCGTAACCGCCGAACCGCTCCCGCACGCGTGCCACCGAACGCTCGGCCGCCGTCTGCGCGCCGGCGGCCTGGTTCTCGACCGTCCAGAACGCCGCGCACGCCCGCGCGAAGGCCTCGCCGTCGCCCGTACACGAACAGGCGGCACGCTCGTCCGCATACGTCCCGCCGCCGACGATCGGCACGTCGCCGACCCGCCCCGGGTCGGTCCCGGCGATCCCCCCGGTACTCGTCGCCGCCGCGAGGTGGCCGTTCGCGTCCCTGGCCACCGCGCCGACCGTGTTGCCCCGGTCGAAGGTCCCCCGCCCCTCGAACTCGGCCCGCCGTTCCGCGGTGATCATGACCGCCGGATCGCATGGCGTGAAGCCGCGCGCCCGCGCGAACGCGCCTGCTCCGTCGCCGACGAGCAGGTGATAGCGCCCATCCTCGAGCACGGCCCGGGCGATGTCGACCGGGTTGCGAAACGGCGGCAGGACCGCAACGGCACCCGACGCGAGCGACGCCCCGTCCATCACGCACGCGTCCAGCTCCAGGGTCCCCCGGCTCGTGAGGACGGCACCGGTGCCCGCATTGCACGCCGGGTCGTCCTCGACGACGCGCACCGCGGCGATCACCGCGTCCAGTGCGCTGCCGCCCGCCGACATCGTCTCCCAGCCGGCCCGGGCGGCCCGCCGGCACGCGGCGCGACCCAGGCTGGTTCCGGCGTACCACTCCGACGCGCCGCCGTGCACGACGACGATCGGCTCCACGGGCGCCAAGGCCTACGGCCGGCGACCAGCCGTCGCCCGGGCGAGCGGTCGGTCTGGCGAAGGCAACCGGAGCACGGCCGGCATGCTAGTCGCCGTCGCCCCCGCGCCGTCCTGCGGATACCCCCGGCAGGATTCGAACCTGCAACATCCGGCTTAGAAGGCCGGCGCTCTATCCGGTTGAGCTACGGGGGCCGGGGTCGCCCCCGAAATATCGCACGGCCGGCCGGCCGCGGTCCGGCCGGCCGGGCCTGCCCGCCGCGCCGCAGGGCCTGCCCGCCGCGCCGCCGTGCCCACCGGTCGGGCTTCGACCTACCCGGTCAGGCCGCTGAGCTCGCCCGCCGCGGTCGCATTCGACCGGATCGTGACCGCGTTGATCGCGCCGGCCGCGCCCGTCGTCCCCTGGACGGTCACCGTCTCACCCGGATGGATCTGGCTCGCCGTGGCGTCGACCGTCCGCGTGACCTGCGTCGACTTCGTCGTGTCCACGGGGACCGTGTTGCCGTTCGCGTCCTGGACGTAGAGCGTCGTCCCCGACGTGCTCGAGACCGTGCCGCTCGTGACCGACCCCGCCGCCGAGCTGGCCGCGCCCGCGCCGCCGAAGCCGCCGGCTCCGGCGAAACCCGCCGCCCCGGCAGCCGTCGCGCCGGTCGCGGCCCCGCCGCCGGCGCCGGCGCGCCGGCCGAAGCCCGCCGCGGCAGTCGCAGTCCCGCTGGCCCGGCCGGTCCCCGACGAGCTGAGCTGGCCCTTCTCGACCCTGACGCCGACCAGGAAGCCGACGACCGCGAAGAGGACGATCGCGAGGATCACCGTCGGCGGCGTCAGGAGACGCCGGCGCGGCCGTGCGGAGGAGAGCTCTCCGGCCCACGCGTCCTCGGTGGCGAGTTGCTCATCTGTCGCGGGCATGCGCTGTTCCTCCGGAGGTTCGATTTTCATTCGTAGCGGAGCGCGTCGATCGGCCGCAGCGACGCGGCCCGGCTGGCGGGATAGGTCCCGAAGAAGAGGCCGACGACGACCGCCGCGCCGAACGCCAGGCCGACCGACCCGGCCGACGGGACCGGCTGGACGCCGGCGATCGTGAACCGCGTCGTCGCCAGGCCGACGATCACGCCGGCCAGACCGCCGAGCACCGAGACGAGGACGGCCTCGATCAGGAACTGCGAAAGGATGTCCGCCTTCCGGGCGCCGATCGCCTTGCGGATCCCGATCTCCCGGGTCCGCTCGGTCACCGTCACGAGCATGATGTTCATCACGCCGATCCCGCCGACCAGCAGCGAGATCGCGGCGACCTCGCCGAGCAGGGTCGTGAAGACGTCGCTCGTCGCGCTCGACGTCTGGAGCAGGGAGCCCTGGTTGATCACCGTGAAGCTCGAGCTCGACGTCGCCGAGATGTGGTGGAGGCCGTCGAGGATGCCCGTGACCTCCGCGCTCGCCGCGTTCAGCGCGCCCTCCGACTTCGCCTGGACGAGGATCTCCGAGATCGGTCCGAACCCGGTCAACGAGTCCTGGACGGCGGTGATCGGCGCGATCGCGACGTCGTCCTGGTCCTCGGTCCCGTTCGACCCCTTCGGCTGGGTCACGCCGACGACGGTGAAGTTGTCGCCGCCGATCTGGACGGTCTGGCCGATCGGGTTCGTGCCGCCGAAGACGTTCGACACGACCGTCTCCCCGAGCACGACCACCCGGTCGTGGTTGGTCACATCCGAGCTCGTGAAGAAGGCCCCGGCCTCCGGCGCGTACGTCCGCGCCGTGAAGATCGTCGGCGTCGCCCCGAGGAACGAGCTCGGCGTGTAGCTCGTCCCGTCGAACGTGATCGTCGGGCTGGCCGTCACGACCGGCGTCGCGCTGAGGATGTCCGGCGCGTCGAACGAGTTCTGCAGCGCCGTGGCATCGGCCATCGTCAGCGACTGGGCCTGCGACGCGTTCGAGCGCGCCCCGCCGACCCCGCGCGGCGCCATCACCAGCAGGACATTCGTCCCGAGCGCCTCGATCCGCGACTGGACCTCCGCCTGCGAGCCCTTGCCGACGGCGATCAGGACGATCACCGACGCGACGCCGATCAGCATGCCGAGCACCGTCAGGGCCGACCGCAGCCGGTTGGCGAGCAGGCCCTGGAGGGCGATCACGACACTCTCGACGCCGATCATCGGACCCGCCGCCTCACGCGGCTCGCGTCAGCTGGGTGTCCTCGATGACCTGGCCGTCCGCCAGCCGGATCACCCGCGAAGCCCGCTCGGCCACCTCCGGCTCGTGCGTGATCAGGACAACCGTCCGACCCTCTGCGTTCAACCGCTCGAAGATCGACAGGACCTCGTCGGTCGAGACGCTGTCGAGGTTGCCGGTCGGCTCGTCGGCGAGGATCAGCGCCGGGTTGGTCACGACGGCCCGGGCCACCGCCACCCGCTGCTGCTGGCCGCCCGAGAGCTCGGACGGCAGGTGGTCGGCCCGGTCGGACAGACCGACCATCTCCAGCGCCGCCGCCGCCCGCCGCCGCCGCTCCGCGCGCGCGACCCCTCCGTAGGCGAGCGGAAGCTCGACCTGAGCCTGAGCCCTCGTCCGGGCGACGAGGTTGAAGCTCTGGAAGACGAAACCCAGCTTGCGGTTGCGGACATCGGCCAGCTCGTCCTCGTCGAAGCGCCGGACGTCGACCCCGTCGAGCAGATACGACCCGGTCGACGGCGAGTCGAGGCAGCCGACGATGTTCATCAGCGTGCTCTTCCCGCTGCCCGACGACCCCATGATCGCGACCATCTCGCCCCGCTCGATCTTCACCGACACGCCGCGCAGCGCCCGCACCTCGATCTCGCCGAGCTGGTACGTCTTGGTCGCCGCGCGCAGCTCGATGACCGGGTGCGACCGGCTCATCCGCCGCCGCCGAATCCCCTGCCGCCGCCACCACCGCCGGCGAACCCGCCACCGCCGAACCCGCCACCGCCGGCCGCGAGGCCACCACCCGCGGCCGCGCCGAGGCCGCCGGCTGCCGCCGCGCCGGTCCGCCCGGTTCCGGTCGTCGCGGCCGAGCCCGACGTCGTGGCGGAGAACGACGGTGCCGCGATCTGGACCTGGTCGCCGGCGCTCACGCCGCTGAGGATCTGGTCGCTCGTGTCACCCTGCACGCCGACGACGACCGGCACGGCCGTCGCCTTGCCGTTCTTGACGACCGTCAACGTCTGGCCACCGGCACCCCGGCCGAGCGCGCCCGACGGGACGTTGAGGGCGTCGGAGACCGACTGGACGATGACCTTGACCGACGCGCTCATCCCCGGCTTGACGCCGGCCTCGGTCTGCGTGATCTGGAACAGACCGTCGAAGGTGACGACGCTCGACGCGACCGTGCCGACCGGGTCGACCTCGATCAGCCGGGCGGCGAGCTCCTCGCTGGGCAGGGCGTTGACCGTCACGGTCGCGAGCTGGCCGACCTTCAGCTTGGTCGCATCGGTCTCGGCGAAGCTGCCCTTCAGCTGGAGGCCGTCGACACCGTCGATCGTCACGAACGCGGTCGAGCTCGTGCTGCTCGCCGTCGATGTCGACCCGGACGAGGTTCCCGTGTCGGTCGACGCCGCCGAGGTCCCGCCGGCCGCCGAACCGGTGCCGGCCGACCCGGTCGCGGCCGAGCCGGTCCCGCTCGTATCCGACGACGAGCTCGACGAGCCGGACGACCCGGAAGTCGTGCTCGACGATCCGCTCCCGCCGCCGGCGACGTCCTGGCCGACGGTGCCGTCGACGGCTGCGACGGTCCCGGCGACCGGTGCCCGGAGCACGGTCTCCGACAGGGTCTGCTCGGCCTGGTCGACCGTGACCTGCGCGGTCTCGACGGTCGTCTGGGCCGCCGCCAGGTCGCCCGGCTGGGGCGGCGCGGCCTTGACCGCGTCGCCG
The DNA here is from genome assembly GCA_036268015.1 of Solirubrobacteraceae bacterium. Classification (GTDB taxonomy): domain Bacteria; phylum Actinomycetota; class Thermoleophilia; order Solirubrobacterales; family Solirubrobacteraceae; genus Palsa-513. The sequence continues at coordinate 10,077 of DATAUX010000173.1, forward strand.
GCCTCGGTGCTCGCGAGCTGCTGGTCGGCGCTCGTGACCTGCGACTCGGCCTGGGCGACCGACTGGTCGTCCTTGAGCTTCGCCGACGCCTCGGCCGTCTTCGCGTTGGCGAGTTGATTCTCGGCGGTCTGGACCGACTGCTTGTCCTTCAGCGCACCCGACGCCTGGCTGTTGGTCGCGTTGGTGACCCCGTTCTGGTCCTGGGTGACCTTCGCGTCGTCGGCCGAGATCTTCGCCGGGTCGCCGGCCACCTTGCTCTGGTCGGCCGAGACGGCCGACCTGTCCGACGAAAGCTTGCTCGAATCCGTGGTCAGCCGCGACTGGTCCTGCGTGACCGCGAGGTCGTCGGCCGCACAGGCCTGCGACGGCGACCCGGACGACCCTCCGCCGCCGCCCGACGAGGTCGAGCAGCCGTCGGCGAGCTGGTTGTTCTGCGCGCTCGTGAGCGCGCTCTGGTCGGCGTTGACGGTCGCCTGGTCGGCGTTCGCCTGGTTCGTGTCGGCCGTCACCGCCGACTGGTCTGCCGCCTGCGCGTTCGTGTCGGCGGTGACCTGGCTCTGGTCGCCCGCGAGTTGCGCCTGCGCCTGGCTGATCGCCGTCGCCAGGCTCTTCGCGTCGACCTGGCCCGAGGCCTGCGCGTTGGTGACGGCGGCCTGCGCCTGCTTGACCGTGTTCGCCTGCGACTTCGCGTCGGCGGCCGCGCTCGCCCTGGCCTCGGTCACGCCGCGCTGCGCCGTCGTGATCGCAGACTTGTTCTGGCCGACGGAGACCGCGTCCTGGCGGGCCGCGGTCGGCGTCAGCGGCTGCTCGGTCTGGAGCAGCCGGGCCTTGGCCGACGCCAGGTTCGCCCGGGCCGTGGTCAGCGCCGTCTGCGCGTCCTTGCGGTCGATCGACCCGAGCAGCTGACCCTGCCTGACGTGCTGGCCGACCGCGACGTCCAGCGTCGTCAGGATGCCGCCGGTGACGAAGTTCACATTGACGGCCTGAGCCGGCTGGAGGTTGCCCGTCGCCGAAACCGTCGATTGGACGACACCGGTCTCGACGGCCACGTCGCGGGCCCGCGTCACGGCCTGGGACGGCGGCCCGATGAACGTCACCGCGAGCACGACCCCGCCGATGATGAGGATCGCGATCACGCGATTGGGCCAGCTCTTCCACATGTCCGCGTCACCGATCATCGGTTCGGCTTCTAAGAGGCGCGTAAGAAGACTCTTGCCCTCCTCCATATGCTGGTGGCGGTGAGCACCCCCCCGGCGCGAAGAACACCCCTTGCGCTGATGCGTCCACTCCGCGAGCGGTGGCCGTTCGCGCTGACGCCGTTCATCGTCCTCGCCGTCGTCTGCGACGTGATCGACGCTCCGGCGATCCTCACCTTCGTGAGCTCGGCGCTGGCGGTGATCCCCCTGGCCGCGTTGATCGGCCGCGCGACCGAAGAGCTGGCCGAGCGGTCGGGGCCGGGGATCGGCGGCCTGGTCAACGTGACCTTCGGCAACGCGCCCGAGCTGATCATCGCCATGTTCGCCCTTGGCAGCGGCCTCCACGAGGTCGTCAAGGCGTCGCTCGTCGGGTCGATCCTCGGCAACATCCTGCTCGTGATGGGCGGTGCGATGGCCGCCGGCGGGGCCCGGCGCGAGCGGCAGTTCTTCAGCGGCGCCGCGGCCACGGCCCAGTCGTCGGCCCTGATGCTGGCCGCGACGGCCGTCGTCCTGCCGGCGGTCTACGAGCTGGCCCATGGCGGCAGCCTGCCGGCCGCGACCGCCCAGATCATCGACTACGGGGGACCCGTCGAGCGCCTGTCGGTCGCGATCGCGGTGATCATGATCCTCGGCTACGTCGCCCTGATGGTCTTCTCCCTGCGCACCCATCGCCAGCTCTTCAACCCGCCACAGGAGGAGACCGACGGCGAGGGTTGGACGCTGGGCAAGTCGGTCGGCCTGCTCGCCCTCGGCGGACTCGCGACGGCCGGCGTCTCGGAGATCCTCGTCGGCTCGATCAGCGACGCGGCGAGCTCGGCCGGGCTCAGCCAGTTCTTCGTCGGAGCGGTCGCCGTCGCGATCGTCGGAAACGCCGCCGAGCACTGGGTCGCCGTGAGCATGGCCGCCAAGAACAAGGTCGACCTGGCGGTCAACATCGCGATCGGGTCGAGCTCACAGATCGCCCTCTTCGTCCTTCCCCTGCTCGTGATCTGCTCGACCTTCATCGGCCCGCACCCGATGGCCCTGCTGCTCAACGGGTACGAGCTCGCCGCCCTCGTGGTCGCGATCCTGCTCGCCGTCCAGGTGACCGGGCGCGGCGAGTCGACCTGGCTCGACGGAGTCCAGCTGATGGCCGTCTACACGATCGTCGTGCTGACGTTCGCGTTCGCCTGACGCCGCCCGGCGGGCGGCTCAGACCCTGCCCGCGGCCTGCCGCTGCCGGCGTGCCAGCGCGTCGACGATCACCGCGACGAGGAGGACCCCGCCGGTCACCATGTACTTGACCGACGAGTCGAGCGCGAGCAGGTCCATGCCGTTGGAGATCGACCCGATCACGAGCGCACCGAGCAGGGCCGTCCAGACCGATCCGCGCCCGCCGAACAGGCTCGTCCCGGCGATCACCGGCCCGGCGATCGCGAGCAGCAGCAGGTCGGACCCGCCCGAGTTCTGGTTCACGGCCAGCAGCCTCGACGCGGCCAGGATCCCTCCGATCGCGGCCATCGAACCGGCGATCGAGAAGACCGCGATCCGTACCGCGTTGATGTGGATCCCGGCCCGCCGGGCCGCCTCGGCGTTGCCGCCGACCGCGAACACGTGGCGCCCGAAACGGGTCCGTGTCGCCGTGTACTCCATGCCGGCGACGAAGGCCAGCAGGATCAGCACGGCGAGCGGCAGGCCGCGATCGGCCGTGACCACGAGGATCGCGGCGATCGTCGCCGCGGCGACGAGGACGACGCGAATCAGCGGGCCCCTGAGGTCCTGATCCGCGAGACCGGCCGCGACCCGCTTGCGCCAGGCGAGCAGCGTGCCTCCCCCGTAGATCGCGATCACACCGATCCCGATGATCCAGCTGACCGTGTCGGAGTAGAACGTGTTCGCGAGGCCGGTGATCTTCGGGTCGGTCAGGTTCACCGTCCCCGTGTCACCGAGCACCTTCAGCAGGGCGCCCTGCCACGTGAGCAGGCCGGCCAGGGTGACGACGAACGAGGGAATCCCGAACTGTGTGGAGAGGAACCCCTGGACGGCGCCGATCACCAGGCCGACGACGATCCCGGCGAGAATCGCCGTGTACGGGCTCCACCCGTGCTTGACGTTCAGGACCGCCGTGACAGCCGACGCCAGGCCGCTGACCGCGCCGACCGAGAGGTCGATCTCGCCGAGCAGCAGGACATACACGACACCGACCGAGATCAGGCCGACCGCCGTGATCTGGAGGAACAGGTTGGTGAGGTTCTCGGCGGTCAGGAAGTGACTGTTCTCGAACTGGAAGACCGCCCAGATCAGGCCGAGCACGACGAACACGCGCAGGGACGCGAGGTCGCCCTCGATGAAGCGGCGCACGACACCCGGACCCGGGGCGCTCGCCCGGCCCGGCCCGGCGGGCGCCGTCGCCTTGGTCACAGTGCTCATCGTCCACCTCCAACCACGTCGTCGTCTGCCGGTTTGCGGTGACGCGCCCCGGTGATCGCGGCGACCACCTCCTCGTTGGTCGCCGACGCCGTCACGAAGCTGGCCTCGCGGCGGCCGAGGCGCAGCACGAAGATCCGGTCGGTCACGTCGAAGACATCCGAAAGGTTGTGACTGATCACGACGACCCCGAGGCCGCGCTCGCGCAGGCGTTTGATCAGCGTCAGGACCTGGGCGGTCTGGGCGACTCCGAGCGCGGCGGTCGGCTCGTCGAGCAGGACGAGCTTCGGCTCGCCGAGCAGCGACCGGGCGACCGCGACCTGCTGGCGCTGACCACCCGACAGGGTGCCGACCTCCGAGCGCAGGCTGGGGATCGTGACCGCGAGATTCGACAGCAGCTCAGCCGAGCGCCGCTCCATCTCCGGCTCGTCGAGCCGCCGGGTCAGCAGACCCGTGCCGCCGGCGAGCTTCTCCCGGCCGAGGAAGAGGTTGGCGACGACGTCGAGGTTGTCGCAGAGCGCCAGATCCTGATAGACGGTCGCGATCCCGAGCGCCGTCGCCGCGTTCGCCCCGTCGATCGAGACCGGCTTGCCCTCGAAGTGGAACTCGCCCGCGTCGGGTGAGTAGATCCCCGAGATCGTCTTCACGAGCGTCGACTTCCCGGCGCCGTTGTCGCCGACCAGGCCGACGACCTCGCCGGCCGCGACCTCGAAGTCGACGCCGTCGAGCGCCTGGACGGCTCCGAATCTCTTGCTCACTCCCTTCAGAGCGAGGACCGGCGTGTTCGAGCTCATCTTGCGTTGTCCCTCCACTCGCTGATGGCGACGGACGGGCCGCGCGCGCGGCCCGTCCGGGAGTCGCCCTTCCTAGATTCCGGCCGCCGTGCACGCCGCCTTGTAGGCGCTCGTGCAGATCTCCGGGGTGGTCCAGAAGTCATCCTTGATGACAGTCGCCTTGATGTTGGCCTTGGTGACCGCGACCGGCGTCAGGATCACCGACGGCACGGTCGACTTGCCGTTCGGCGTCTGCGTGTTGATCAGCCCGGCCGGCGGCTGCTTGCCCTGCGCGAGGGCCCCCGCGAGCTCGGCCGCATCCTGGGCCTCTTTGGTGACGCCCTTGTAGACCGTCATGTACTGCGTGCCGGCGAGGATCCGCTGCACGCCCGCGAGCGACGCGTCCTGTCCGGTGGTCGGGACCGTCTTCGGGTTGATGCCGGCTGAGAGCATCGCCGCGATGCCGCCCTCGGCCATGTCGTCGTTGGCCCCGTAGATCGCGTTGAACCCGGTCTTGCCGAGCGCCGTGATCGCCTGCTGCGCCTCGTTCTGCGCGTTGCTGCCGAGCCAGTCGGGCGTGTCGTACTGCTTGGCGATCTTCACGCCGTCCTTGGCGAACTGGGCCACCGCGCCCTGCTTGAAGAGCTTGGCGTTCGGGTCCGCGGGGTCGCCGTTGATCATGATGATCGGACCGGTCGCGTGACCGGCGGACTTCAGCGCGGCGTCGAGCGACGACGCCTGGAGCATGCCGACGCGCGCGTTGTCGAACGAGATGTAGTAGTCGACGGCCGCGTTCGTGACAAGCCGGTCGTAGCTGATGACCGGCACATGGCGGGCGTTGGCCTCCTTGACGATCGCCCCGGCCGACCCGGCGTCGACCGGATCGAGGACGAGCACCTTGGCGCCCTGTGTCAGTGCCGCGTCGGCCTGACTCTGCTGCTTGGTCGCATCCTGCGTCGCGTTGCTGTAGAGCAGGTTGCACGTCGGACAGACCTGCTTGAGCTTGGCCTGGAAGTCAGGCTTGTCGTGTGTCTCGTAGCGGGC
>DATAUX010000174.1:0-9553 GCA_036268015.1 Solirubrobacteraceae bacterium
GGAGTCCCACGAGCCGTTGTCGCACTCGTAGTAGGTCCACGCGCCGGTGCGGAGCCCGTTGTCTCCGGCGGCGATGCAGTCCGAATGCCAGAAGTAGCTGTCGATGTACTTCAGGGCGGCCGGGGCGGCCGCCGGCGCGGCCGGGTTCGGCGCGGCTGCCGCGGTACCGGCGGTCGCCGCCGGAACGGCGACGAGCAGTCCGGCACTGAGCGCGAGCGCACGTCGACGCCAGCGGCGGGCCCGGGTCGGAGCGGCCTTCGCGACGGACTCGTCGGACCGGGTGGTTGTGATCTGCTGCATGAGGTCCTCCTCACTGCTGTTGTGTCAGGCACGTGGTCAGGTGCCCCGTGGCAGTCAGTGTGCGGCCGCCGTGGCCGCCTGTGAACCTGAGAGCTCTCAGGGTCCGACCGGCGGAGCGGGGGGCTATCGTTGGACCGATGGAGCTTCGCCCGCGCGGCAGAGGATCCCGCTGGACGCGCCGACTCCCCACGAGCCGGAGGTTCTCTACCGGATTCCGAGAATCCTGTCGACGGCAGCCGGAAGGGTGAAGCCGCCGCCGAGGGCTGGCTGGGACTGGCCGTGGAGGGTCAAGTCGACTGACCCGCAACCGCTGGCCGCGGCGTCGACGAACGCGATCTCCGGTCCGTGGCGCCTCAGACGAAACGCGAGCGTCAGCGTCGAGCCGTCGTCCAGCGGACAGGCGGTGACCCCGGGCTGGGAGGCCGGCAGAGCGTTGACGGCGGCGATCAGGCGGGAGACCTTGGCACGATCGGTTACGACGATCCGTCGCGCCGGCGACCGGTGGCCGTCAGGAAGCTCGGTCGGAGAGATCGACACCGTCACGAGCCGCGCCGAGGCGGGGACGCGCTCGGCCGCGGGACGCGGCGTCAGCCAGACGTCTGCGGCTTCGACGAGCAGCGCCGTCGTCGCCGGGCCGCTCGCGACCGCGGTGGCGCCGAGGCTCCGCTGTCCGAGGACCTTGGTGGCAGGGAAGTCGAAGCCCACGAAGGTCGACGTGATCACGCCGTTCTGTCCGCCGGTGCCCGAGAGCGACACGCGACTGTCGGCCGGCGGATCGGCGGTGATGTACGCGATCACGGCGGCCGGGGTGCCGGGGACCGACCAGTAGGTCACGCTGCTCGCGAGGTTCGACGTGACCGGGGCGATCGATGGCGCGACGAGTGCCGGTCCGGCCCCGGGCGGCGGTCGGGCCGACTGGACGGCGCCGGCGGGGAGGTGGAGTCGAGGCAGCAGGGAGGCGACATCGCGGGCCGCGACCAGACTGGGCGGGGTCGAGGCGACCGGCCCGGCCGAGCGCGGGCTCGCGCCGAAAGCCGTCGCGCCGGCGCCGGCGCCGGTGAGGACGAGGCTCGCGACGACGGCGGCTGTCCAGACGGACAGCCTGCTGGGCAGATGGCGCACGTAGCGGCCGTTCAGAAGACGGGCGATTCCGTGTACACGCCGAAGACCTGCTGGAGGGACTCGATGATCTCGCCCTCGCTGGCGTGGACCCGGGCGCAGTCGACGAGCGCGGGCATCAGGTTGGTCGCGGTCGCGGCCTCACCGCGCAGGGTCGTCAGCGCGCGCTCGACGGCCGTCGCGTCACGGCTGGCGCGGACGGCCTGGAGGCGGCCGATCTGCCTGCGCTCGACCTCGGGGTCGATCCGCAGGATCTCGGTCTGGTCGTCGCCGGCCTCGGTGTGGGCGTTGACGCCGATCACGACCCGGTCGCCCGCGTCGATCGCCTGCTGGAGCTCGAACGCGGCGTCGGCGATCTCTCGCTGGGGGTAGTTGCGCTTGACGGCATCGACCATCCCGCCGAGCTCGTCGATCTTCGCGAAGTAGCCGTAGGCCTCCCGCTCGAGGTCGTCGGTCAGCGACTCGACGAGATAGCTCCCGCCGAGCGGATCGGGCGTGCTGGCGGCGCCCGTCTCGTGGGCGATGATCTGCTGGGTGCGAAGGGCGACGCGGACGGCGTCCTCGGTCGGCAGGGCCATCGCCTCGTCGTAGCTGTTGGTGTGCAGTGACTGGGTTCCGCCGAGGACGCCGGCGAGGGCCTCGATCGCCGTGCGGACGATGTTGTTGAGCGGCTGCTGGGCGGTCAGCGAGACGCCGGCCGTCTGCGTGTGGAAGCGCATCTGCCAGGAGCGGGGGTTCTTCGCGCCGTAGGTCTCCCGCAGCTCGCGGGCCCAGATCCGGCGGGCGGCGCGGTACTTGGCGATCTCCTCGAAGAAGTCGATCTGGGCGTTGAAGAAGAACGACAGGCGGGGGGCGAAGTCGTCGACGTCGAGACCGCGGTCGATCGCCTGCTCGACGTAGGTCAGGCCGTCCTTCAGCGTGAAGGCGAGCTCCTGGGCCGCCGTGGATCCGGCCTCGCGGATGTGGTACCCGCTGATCGAGATCGGGTGCCAGCGGGGCATGTGGCGGGTGCACCACTCGATCATGTCGCCGCATAGGCGCATCGCCGGGTCGACCGGGAAGCACCACTCCTTCTGGGCGATGTACTCCTTGAGGATGTCGGCCTGGATCGTCCCCGACAGGTACTCGGCGGCCGTCGGATGGGCGGGGTCGAGCTCGGCCGCGACGACGTAGTAGGCGAGCATCACGGCAGCCGGAGCGTTGACCGTCATCGAGACGGAGACCTCGCCGAGATCGACGCCGGCGAAGAGGGTCGCCATGTCGTCAACCGTGTCGATCGCGACTCCTTCGCGGCCGACCTCGCCGAGCGACTTCGCGTGATCGGAATCGTGGCCCATCAGGCTCGGCATGTCGAACGCCGTGCTCAGGCCGGTCTGCCCGTGGTCGAGCAGATACCGGAAGCGCTCGTTGGTCTCCTCGGCTGTGCCGAAACCGGCGAACTGGCGCATCGTCCAGAGCCGGCCGCGGTACATCGTCTCGTGAATGCCCCGCGTGTACGGGTATTCGCCGGGCCGGCCGATCGTCGGCTGGGGCGGGCCGCCGCCGGGGAGGTCGGCCTCGGTGTAGAGGCGGCGGATCGGCGTGCCCGACAGGGTCGTGGCCGGGGCGGTCGGCGGAGCAGCCGGTGCTTTGACGTCGCTTGCCATCAACCCAGAGTGTAGGCCGGCTTCGAGCGGCGGTTACACCTGGCCACGAGTTTGGCCCCGTCGACCGATCGTGAGACCGGCGGCCAGGCCGGCTCCGGCGACCACGGCAAGCCCGGAGACCCGCCTGATCCGCCGGGCCCGGCGGGCGAACCGGAGCACTGGCCAGCCCTCGGCCGCGGAGATCCGGGCGAGCTCGGCGTCGGGGTTGACCGCGACGGGGAAGCCGACGGCGCGAAGCATCGGCAGGTCGGACGCCGAGTCCGAGTAGGCGTAGGACTCGGCGAGCAGGATCCCCTCGGTGGCCGCCAGCTCGGCGATCAACGCGGCCTTGCCGGCGCCGTAGGCGAAGGGTCCGCCGGGCGCTCCGGTGTAGACGCCGTCGAGGATCTCCGAGCGGGATCCGATCGACCCGTCGAAGCCGAGGACGAGGGCCATCAGGTCGGCCATCTCCTGGGACGCCGCGGTGCATATGTAGATCCGGCGACCGGCGTCCTGGTGGGCGTGGGCGAGGGCGAGGACCTCGGGGTAGAGATTCGGCAGGACGCCGCCGAGGACGTGATGACTGAGGCGGTGGAGCTCGCGTGTCGGCACGCCGGCGACGAGGCCGCCGACCCGCTTGCGGACATCGTCGGCGAGCGCGTCGGTCGAGCCGCGGAGGCGGAAGCGCAGGTTGATCGCGAGGTCGCGGGCGAGCCGCCGCCGGGAGACGAGTCCGGCGCCGTAGGCGGCACGGACGAAGTGGATCCCCGACGAGCCCTCGATCAGGGTGCGGTCGAGGTCGAAGAACGCTGCCGCGTCGGCGTCGCCCGGACGGGCCGGCGGTGCGTCAGACGAGGGCGGCTCGCCTATCCGTCGACCCTCACGATCACCGCGTCGCCCTGGCCGCCGCCAGAGCAGATCGCCGCACAGCCGAGACCGCCGCCGCGGCGGCGGAGCTCGAGCACGAGGGTGGCGATGATCCGGGCACCGGAGGCGCCGATCGGGTGGCCGAGGGCGACCGCGCCTCCGTTCACGTTGACGCGCTCCTCGGGGATGCCGAGCATCCGGATCGAGTTGAGCGTGACCGACGCGAAGGCCTCGTTGATCTCCCAGAGGTCGATCTGGGAGACGTCGAGACCGGCTCGGGCGAGGGCCTTCGTGGCGGCCTGGGCCGGTGTGCATGCGAGGTAGGCGAAGTCGCCGGCGACCTGGGCCTGTGCGATCAGCTCGGCGAGGACCTCCTTGCCGTTGGCGCGGGCCCAGTCGTCACTCGCGAGGACGATCGCCCCGGCGCCGTCGTTGACGCCGGGCGCGTTCCCGGCCGTGTGGGTCCCGTCGGTCGTGAAGATCGGCCGGAGCCGGGCGAGCGCGTCGAGCGTCGTCTCACGGCGGGGGGACTCGTCGGTCTCGACCAGGGTCGCCGGCCGCCGACCGCCGTTGACCCGGACACCGACGATCTCCTCGGCCATCCGGCCGTCGTCGATCGCGCGGATCGCAAGCTCGTGGGAGCGCAGCGACCAGCGGTCCATGTCGGCCCGGGTCATCTCGAGCTCGGCGGCCACGTCGCTCGCCTCCTCGGCCATGTGCTTGCCGGAGAACGGGTTGGTCAGGCCGTCCTTGATCATCGCGTCGAGCGCCTGGGCGTCGCCCATCCGGAATCCGAAACGGGCACCGGGGAGCATGTACGGGGCGTTGGACATCGACTCCATGCCGCCGCCTACGCCGACCTCGACCTCGCCGGAGCGGATCGCCATGTCGAGGATCCCGACGGCGCGGACGCCGGACGCACAGACCTTGTTGATCGTCTCGGAACTGACGTGCTTGGGGATGCCGCCCTTGATCTGGGCCTGGCGCGACGGAATCTGGCCCTGGCCGGCCTGGAGGACCTGCCCCATCACGACGTGGTCAACCTGGTCGGGAGCGACGTCGGCTCGGTCGAGGGCGGCGCGGATCGCGACGCCACCGAGGTCGGTTGCATCGAGCGAGGCGAGCCCGCCGCCGAGCTTTCCGATCGGGGTGCGGGCGGCGCCGAGGATCACGGTCTTGGGCATCTGGGTTACGTCTCCACGATCGGTGGTGGGCGCCCAATCCTAGGCGAAGCGGCCGCACGAATCGACGGTCGCGCGCGATATGCTCGGCCGATATGAACGTCTCCTCCACCACGAGCGCACCGGCGCAAACCGCAGCTGACACGATCGTCGTCGGAGTCTTCGACGGCAAGAACATCGCTCACGACATCGAGGATGGAGCGCTGCAGGCGCTGCTCGAGTCGGGCGAGGCGAAACGCAGCTTCAAGCACCTGGCCCTGACCCACGCGGCCGGCAAGCGGTGGCTGGTGGTCGGCCTCGGCAAGCGCGACGAGTTCGATGCCGAGCGTGGACGCGTGCTCGGGGCGCTGGCGGCGAAGCGGGCGGCGGAGCTCGGATGCAAGAGCCTTTGCTGGGAGCTGCCCCACCATGTCGGCGACGACGTCCCGGGCGCGCTGGTCGAGGGCACGATGCTGGCGACCTACCGCTTCGACCAGTACAAGTCGGTCCCCGAGCGCGAGGAGGATCGTCCGCCGCCGCCGCTTGGCGAGCTGATCGTCTCGGCCCATCACGACATCGCGGCCGGGGTCGCGACGGGCGCGGTCATCGCGGAGGCGGTCAACGCGGCGCGAACGCTGCAGAACTCGCCGTCGAACGACATGACGCCGACCCGCCTGGGCGAGCGCGCGATCGAGTTGGCGGGTGAACTGGATGGTCTTGGAGCGGTGGTCGAGGGACGCGAGGAGATCGTCGGGCGCGCAATGGGTTCGTTCGCGGCCGTCGCCAAGGGCACGGACGAGGAACCGGCGTTGATCACGCTGCGGTACGACGGTCCGGACGCGTCGGGACCGGTGCTCGGCTTCGTCGGCAAGGCGGTGACCTTCGACACGGGCGGGATCTCGCTGAAGCCGGGAGCGGCGATGAGCGAGATGAAGTTCGACATGTCGGGCGGAGCCGCGGTTCTCGAGGCCGTCGGGGCGATCGCCCGGCTCAAGCTGCCGGTCCACCTGATCGCGGTGATCGGCGCGACCGAGAACATGCCGAGCGGCCACGCGACGAAGCCGGGCGACATCGTGCGTGCGATGAACGGTACGACGATCGAGATCAACAACACCGACGCCGAGGGTCGCCTGGTCCTGGCCGACTGCCTGGCTCACGCGGTCGCGCTCGGGGCGGAGCGGGTCGTCGACCTGGCGACGCTGACCGGGGCGATCATCGTCGGCCTGGGGTCGACGTTCGCGGGGATGATGAGCAACGACGACGCCTGGGCGACGACCGTCGAGGACGCCGGGAAGGCGACGGGCGAGCTGGTCTGGCGGATGCCGTTCCACGCGGAGTTCGCCGAGCTGATCAAGGGCAAGTACGCGGACATCGACAACGCGCCGGAAGTCCGCAAGGCGGGATCGATCACGGCGGCCGAGTTCCTCAAGCGGTTCGTCGGCGAGACGCCGTGGGCTCACCTGGACATCGCCGGGACGGCGTGGAACCTGGGACGGAGCTACGCGGAAAAGGGCGGCTCGGGGTTTGGCGTTCGTCTGCTCGTGGAGTTGGCCGCCTCGCATTCGGGGTAGGGCGGCAGGCGCGTTTCGCCTGCGTCCGCGCCTCCGCCGCCTGGCTCGCTCTTTCGTGTTGCGGGTGCGGAGCACCGGCGGCTAGCCGCTCGGGGCGGCTGCGGCGCGAACGCGGCGAACCTGCCGTGCCCGGCTGCCGGTGCGTGTCGACCACCGCGGAGCAAACGAGCGAACCGCGCGCCGGAGGTCGGCGGCTGCGGGGGCCGCCGGATCGCGGCCAGGTCGCGGAGTCCGTCCTGTCTCCGGCGGCCGTGAGTTGACCGAGACCGACTCCAGCCGGGGGGCGGGGGCGCTATTCGGTCAGGGGGCCGGCTACCTGGAGGGTGGCGAAGCCGGTCGCGCTCGGGCTCTGGGTGCGGCTTCCGGCGTAGGAGGCCTCGGCTCGCCAGCGGCCGACGGTTGGCGGGAGGAAGCTGACGCTTGCCGAGCCGTTCGACGCGTTGAGCTCGTAGGTGCGGAAGAACAGCCAGCGGGCGACCGGGTCGAAGCGCTCGACCGTGATCGTGACGGGTCCGGACGCGTCTGGCGAGACCGAGACCCTGATCGGGACGGCGGCGCCCGGCGGCTCGGAGGCGTGGGTCTGACCGGCGATCGAGATCGACGTATTGGTGATCGACCGGGACTCGCGCTCGAGCGTGAACCTGCCGCTCGTCCCGTCCTTTGCGGATACGACGGCGAAGTAGCGGCCGGGCGAGAGCTCGCGCTCGACCTGCTGGGACCCGCTGTCGCCGCATGCGCAGCTGAGCGTGTGACCGCTGTCGGTCAGCAGCTCGAGGTCGAAGTCGGCCGAGTCGCCGGCGTCGAGGTTCAGGTCGAGGTTCGAGCGGGAGCTGACGTTGAAGCGGAACAGCTCGACCGCGTCGACACCGCCATCGTTGAGGCGTCCCTTCGCGCGTGCGTAGTTCTCGAGCAGGACGCCTGGGGCCGTCGCCGACCCGGGGGCGACGCCGAGCTCGAGGTGGTACTGCTGGATGCCGGAGAAGTCGTCGGACGGGGTCACGAGGATCGAGTAGCGACCGGTGCTCGTCGGCGTGAACAGCCGGTAGCCGCCACAGTCGCGGGAGAGGACGGGGTCGTCGGAGTCGAAGTCCTGGGCCCCGGGCGCGTAGAACGCGTAGCCGACGCAGGCTCCGTCGGTCGGGCTTTCGAGGTTGACGCGGTAGGTCGTGCCCTCGGTGAGCGAAACGGCCCAGGCCTGGCTGACGTTCTGGATCCGGTCGACGGCCGACGAGACGCCGCGGGCCGGGAGCGGCTTGCCGGGCGGGGTGGCCGGCGGCTGGGGCACGTAGACGTTGATCGTGAAGGCGCCCGGATCGGAGTCGACGAGCTTGGCGACGCGGATCAGGTACGTCGCTCCGGCCGTCGTGCTCAGACGGACGGCGGCCGCGCCGTGGGTGTCGGTCACGTCGCAGGCGACCGGCTGGAGCTGGGAGCGCTGCTGGAGGTATACGTCGAGCGTGGCGTCCAGCTTCCCGCCGGCGGCGATGCTGACGGCGAGCCGTTGGACGACCGGCGTCGTGATCGAGTACCAGACCGAGTTGCTCGTCGGCTGGGGGGCGCAGTCGGAGTGGACCTCGTTCGGCTCGAGGGTCGCGCCGATCGTCGTCCCGGTGAACGTCGTCGGGAGCCTGGTGACGAGCCGGGGGCTGTCGTGGCCGTCGTTCGTCGGGAGGCTCGCCGGCCTGGTCGCGACGGGCGCGCCAGGGGCCGTGCCGGCGGCATCGGCGAGCGCGGGTGCGAGCGCGGCGCCGATCAGGACGGCGGTTACGACCAGGACCCCAGGCACCTGCCGCGGAATGAAGCGCACTTGTCTCGACCCCCAAATCGGACTGCGAACGGCGAACCCTAGCGCGTGCGTCGGCGGCTCGATCGCCGTAGGCCCGGGCGGCGGGCCGATCGCCGCGGGCCCCGTCCGTGGCCCGCTGTCCGCAGACCGCGTCGAGCGCCCGAGCGCCACGACCCGGCCCCGAACCCCGAGCGCGACACCCCTCCCGGGGGCAACCCGACGGCCACGAGCCGCTTCGAGATCTCGACGGCGGCAAGTCGCCCGGGCGGCGCCCCCGCCAGGCGGCCGGTGGGGCCGAGCCCGGCCGGGTGACGGCGCCCGGGCCGAACGCCGGAAGACGACTCGACCAGCCGCGCGGTTGGCCCGCCGGTCCTACAGCCGAAATCGGATCGGATAAAGGGCTATAAGCTGTGGTGAACGGCAAACGCCACCCTGACCACGGGACACCTCTGGCAGTCAAAGGAGAATCTGAATGGCTCTGAGCATCGGCAGCACCGCACCCGACTTCGAGGCCGAGACCACCCAAGGCCCGATCCACTTCCACGAATGGATCGGCGATTCCTGGGCCGTCCTCTTCTCACACCCCCGCAACTTCACCCCCGTCTGCACAACCGAACTCGGCTACCTCGCCGGCATCGAGCCCGAATTCGCCAAGCGCGGCGTCAAAGTCATCGGCCTGTCCGTCGACCCCGTCGAGAACCACGCCCAATGGTCGCAGGACATCCTCGAAACCCAAGGCCACGCCGTCAACTACCCACTGATCGGCGACAAGGACTTCGCCGTCGCCAAGGCCTACGGCATGCTCCCCGCCGAAGTCGAAGGCGACCCGATCACCCGCACACCCGCCGACAACGCAACCGTCCGCAACGTCTTCGTGATCGGACCCGACAAGAAGATCAAACTGATCCTCGTCTACCCGATGACCACCGGACGCAACTTCGACGAAGTCCTCCGCGTGATCGACTCACTCCAACTGACCGCCAAGCACAAGGTCGCCACCCCCGCCCAATGGCAGCCCGGCGGCGACGTCATCATCGCCGGCAGCGTGACCAACGACCAAGCCGCCGAGCAGTACCCCGACGGATGGGAGACCCCCAAGCCATACATCCGCATCGTCAAGCAGCC
>DATAUX010000175.1:0-16340 GCA_036268015.1 Solirubrobacteraceae bacterium
GCCGTCGACCAGCATCGCCGCGCCCAGCGCCCCGCCGAGGTCGCCGAGTGTGGTCACGAGGACCTTCGGCGGCCGCGAGTCGGCGAACACATGCGGCAGCATCGCCGCCGCGATCCGCTCGGCGTACGGCTGGCCGAGCCGGTCGCCCAGCCCCCCACCGATCACGACGGCCTCGACATCGAGCAGGTTGACCGCCGACGCCACGCCGGCTCCCAGGGCCGCGATCGCCCGGTCGATCAGCTTCTCGGCCAGCGGGTCGGACTTCTTCAGCGCCCGCGCCCAGATCCCGCTGGTCAGCCGCGTCCGGTCGTGCTTCTTCATCAGGTCGAACAGATCCGTCTCGTGCCCCTTTGCGACCAGCTCCCGCGCCCGCGTCTCCATCGCCGCCCGCCCGGCGTAGGCCTCCATGCACCCGCGTCGCCCGCACGGGCACCTGGCGCCGTCGAGCTCGACGACCATGTGACCGATCTCGCCCGCCCCGCCCCGGCCGACCCACGGCTTGCCGTCGAGGATCAGGCCACCGCCCACACCCGTGCCCCAGAACACGCCGAGCAGCGACCCGTACGGCTCGCCGGCCCCCCGCGCGAACTCGGCCGTCGTCGCGACCGTGACGTCGTTGCCCAGCCTGACCGGCGGCCCAACCGCCTCCTTGACGACCGATGCCAGCGGAAACGTCCCCTCCCAGCCCGGAAGGTTTCGCGCCTCGCTGATCGTCCCCGCCGCGTCGTCGGTCTCGCCCGGCGAGCCGATCCCGATCCCCGTCAGCGTGCCGAGGTCGATCGACGCGGTCCCCGCGGCCGCCTCCAGCGCCCCGATGATCTCCTTGGCCACATCCTCCGGCCCACCCGTCGTCGGCGTCGGCCGCCGAGACGACGCGACCACCTTGTCGTCGTCGTCGACGACGATCACCTGGATCTTCGTCCCCCCGAGGTCGACTCCCCCCCGCAGGCTCACTCCGACTTCTCCGCGTGCCCGCCGAACTGCCCCCGCATCGCCGACAACAGCTTGTTGCCGAAGTCCGCGGCCCCCCGCGAGCTGAAGCGGTCGTAGAGGGCGGCCGTCAGGACATGCGCCGGTACGCCCTCGTCGACCGCGGCGAGCACCGTCCACCGGCCCTCACCCGAGTCCGAGACCCGCCCGTGGAACCCGTCGAGGTCCGGCGACTCGTGGAGGGCCGTGGCCGTCAGGTCGAGCAGCCATGACGCGACGACGCTCCCCCGTCGCCAGACCTCCGAGACCTCGGCCGTGTCGATGTCGAACCGGTAGTACTCCGGATCCCGCAGCGGCGTCGTCTCCGCGTCGTGCGCCTGCTCGCGGTCGCCGACGTTCGCCTGGCGCAGGATGTTCAGCCCCTCGGCGTAGGCCGCCATGATCCCGTACTCGATGCCGTTGTGGACCATCTTGACGAAATGCCCGGCCCCGTTCGGCCCGCAGTGGAGGTAGCCCTGCTCGGCCTGCGACGGGTCGCCCGACCGTCCCGGAGTCCGCTCGGCACCCTCGACCCCCGGAGCGATACTCGCAAACAGCGGGTCCAGGTGGCCGACGACCTCCGGCTCGCCGCCGATCATCAGGCAGAAGCCCCGCGCCAGCCCGAAGACGCCGCCGCTGGTCCCGACATCGACGTAGTGGATCCCCTTCGGCTTGAGCGCCTTCGCCCGGTCGATGTCGTCCCGGTAGTAGCTGTTGCCTCCGTCGATGATGATGTCCCCCCCGGCCATCAGACCGGCCAGGTCGTCGACCGTCGCCCCGGCGTAGGCCGCCGGCACCATGATCCACGCCGCTCGCGGCTGGGTCAGCTTGCCGACGAACTCCTCCAGCGACGCCGCGCCCGTCGCCCCCTCGGCCTCGAGTCCGGCGACCGCGTCGGCATTGACGTCGTAGACGACGCACTCGTGACCGTCACGCATCAGGCGCCGGACGAGATTCGCGCCCATCCGGCCAAGACCAACCATTCCGAGTTGCATGGCTTCTCCGTTGTCGCTTAGGAGCGCCTGAGCCTACAAGCCGCGCCCAACGAAGCGAGCACGCGTTACGAAGTCGCAACCTGACTGAGCTCCGCGACCTGCGCCGCGCTGAGCTCGACCGTCGCCGCCCGGCAGTTCTCCTCGAGGTGGTCGACGCTCGCCGTCCCCGGAATCGGCAGCATCACCGGCGACCTGGCCAGCAGCCACGCCAGCGCGACCTGAGCCGGACTGGCGCCCGTCTCCCGGACGACCGCGTCCAGCCGACCGCCCGGAGCCGCCAGATCGCCGGACGCGATCGGGAACCACGGCATGAAGCCGATCCCTTCGCGCTCGCAGTGCCCGACCAGCTCCTCCGACCCCCGATCGACGAGGTTGTACCGGTTCTGGACGGTCGCGATCGGGACGATCCGCCGGGCCGCCTCGAGCTCGGCGATCGAGACCTCCGACAGCCCGACCTCCCCGATCTTCCCCTCGTCCCGGAGGTCGCCCAGCACGCCGAACTGCTCGTCGGCCGGGACCTTCGGGTCGATCCGGTGGAGCTGGAACAGGTCGATCCGGTCGACGCGCAGCCGCCGCAGGCTGAGCTCGCACTCCTGACGGAGATACTCCGGCCGCCCGAGCATGTGCCATCCGCCGGGTCCCGTCCGGACCAGGCCGGCCTTCGTCGCGATCAGGAGGTTCTCCGGGTACGGGTACAGCGCCCGGGCGATCAGCTCCTCGCTGACGTGCGGACCGTACGAGTCCGCCGTGTCGATCAGATCGACACCAAGGTCGACCGCCCGGCGGAGCACCGCGACGCACCCTTCCGGGTCGGCCGGCGGTCCCCAGATCCCCGGACCGGTCAGGCGCATCGCACCGAAGCCGAGACGGCGAACCCGCCGCCCGCCGATCGTGAACGTGTCAGCGGCCATTACCCCAGGCTAGCCGAGACCCCTACGGCCGCCTACCCGACCAGCTCTCCCGCCGCCTCGCCCGCCGCTGCCGCCCAGGCCTCCCGTTCGGCCGCGAACGCAGCCTCCCGGCAGTTGGTGAACGCCGCGATCTCCGCCGAGTGCCGCCCGACGAACCGGTCGTGCTCGAGCAGCGAGAACTCCGCCGCCGCGGTCTGCGGCCGCCACCTGCCGGCCTCGCTCTCGGCCCGCACGGCTTCGAGCTCGGCCTCCGAGACGAGGTCGAAGCGCAACTGGTCGAAGTGCCGCAACCGCCACGCCGGTGTCTCCCGCGTGTCCCAGATCGGCACCGTCCGTCCGACCAGCTGGTACCCGCCGGGTCCCTCCATCCCGTAGACGCAGAGGAAGGCCCCGCCGATCCCGACGGCGTTGGCCGGCGTCCACGTCCGCGCCGGCGTGTACTTCGTCGTGACCAGTCGCTGCCGCGGGTCCAGCGGGACGGCGACCGGCGCCCCGAGATAGACGTCGCCGAGGCCGAGCACCAGGTAGGCCGCCTCGGTCACGATCTTCTGGACGGCCTGCTCGTCGGCGAGGCCGTTGATCCGCCGGATGAAGTCGATGTTGTCCGGACACCACGGCGCGTCCGGCCGGACCGACGTCGCGTACCGCTCCACCGCCCGCTCGGCCAGCGAGTGTCGCCAGGCCAGTGGCAGGCGCACGACCCGCCCCGGCACGACGATCTCCTCCGGCCGGGCCAGCGACGCCTCGAGCCCGGCGAGCGCACCCAGCAGCGCGTCCGTGCCGATCCGCCCCGTGTCGTGCTGGATGTGCAGCGACCTAACTCCCGGCGTCAGGTCCCACACCCCGTCGATCCCCTCGGCCACGACCGCCTCCTGAAGGGCGTTGACCCGCACCCGCGAGCGCAGATCGACCACCGGGTCGCCGAACTCGACGAGCACCGCGCATTCACCCGCCCGCCGATACGTGACCAGGCCGTGGGCCCCGTCCAGCGGGACGTCGAACGCCGGTCCGAGCGCCCGGACTCTCGAGCCCGGGCCGGGCGACGCCGCCGCGACGCTCGTGCCCTCGGCCTCGGCGCCCGCGATCTCGGCCTCCGCGGCCGCGTGGACCGCCGCCGCCCGCCCCGCGTCGACCGGATCCAGCCGTACGCTGTCGCCCGCCCGCAGCTGCCCGATCCGCCACCGATCCGCACGGATCACCTGGGCGACCGCCGCAAAGCCCCCAAGGCTCGGCCCGTCCGGACCCACGATCACGGCCATCTCGCCGGCCAGCATGACCGTTCCCACGCCGTACGCGCTGTCGAGGATGTTCGACGGATGCAGCCCCGCCTGCCCACCGTCGGTTCGCGCCCATTCGGGCTGCGGGCCGACCAGTCGAATCCCGGTCCGGTCAGACTGGTGATGGACGCTCCAATCCCCCGCGAAGAGGTCGTCGAGACCGGCCGGCGTGAGGAAGTCCGGCGCCCCGTGCGGGCCGAGCACGACCCGCAGCACGGACGCGTTCCCGATCGCCGGCGCCAGATCGCCGGCCAACCGACCGTCCCGCGGCCCGACCGCCGCGTCGCCCAACGGCAGCACGTCGCCCCGCTTCAACGCCGCCCCGCCCAGCCTCCCGGCCACGAAGACCGCCCGCGAGCCCATCACCGGTTCGGTGTCGACCCCCCCGGCCACCGCGACGTACGCCCGGAGCCCGACCCCGCGGATCGTCCCGACCCCGACGACGCCGCCCGCCGGCACGTCGAACGCCCGCCACTGGTCGACCGGCTCCCCGTCCAGCTTCACCGCGACCTCGGCTCCCGTCACCGCGACCGTCGCCGCCCGCCCGAACCGCAGCTTCGGCCCGGTCAGCGTGATCTCCAGCCCAGCCGTCCCCTGCGGGTTTCCGACGAGTCGGTTGCCAAGTCTGAACGACCGATCGTCGATCGGCCCCGACGGGGGCACCCCTACCTCCCAGAAACCCGCCCGACCCGGCCAATCCTGGACAGACGAAAGGGCACCTGGTGAGATCACCTCGATGCCAGTCAAGCCGGCCACACCAACAGGCGGACGGGTGTCGGGTCGTAGCCGTTGCACGGATTGTTGAGCTGCGGGCAGTTCGAGATCAGGACCAGCGTGTCCCGGTCGGCCCGGACCTCGACGTACTTCCCCGGCGCCGAGATCCCGTCGGCGAACTCGAGGCCGCCGTCCGGGGTCAGCGGGACGTTCATGAAGAAGTTCACGTTCGCCGACAGATCCCGCTTGTCGAGCCCCCGACCCCAGGCCACGGCTTCGGTCAGGAAGGTGTTCCGGCACGCGTGCATGTGCCTCGTGTGCTCGCCGTACCGGACGATGTTCGACTCCTGGGAGCACGCCCCGCCAAGCGTGTCGTGGCGGCCGCACGTGTCACCGACGATCGTCACCAGCGGCTCGCCGTCGAGCCCCAGCAGGCGCGACCCGACCGTCAGGTAGGCCGACCCCTGCTCGCGGAGGGTGTCGACCGCGCTGTACCGGTTGGCGTAGTCGTGCGCGTCGAAGAACAGCGTGTCGACCGCCTGGTTGCCCCACAGGTCGACGATCCGGAGCGTCTCGCCCGCCTCGAGCACGCCCGTCCAGCCGACCCCGTCGGCCAGCTCCCAATCCAGCCGGGCCGAAACCGCCTCGACCGCGCTCATTCGAGGTCGGCCTCCGTCGCCTCGAAACCCCGCTTGTTCTCCTCGCACGCCAGCCTGACCGGGTCGTCCGCCGCGGCCGCCGGAACCCGGCCGACGACCAGGCGGACCGCGCGCGGGCTCCACTCCGGCGCCGGGTCGAGCGGGTGGGGGACGCTCGACAGGACGACCAGCGTGTCGAGCTCGAAGCGGACGGTCACATGCGTACCCGAAACCGAGTGACCGGAGACGAAGCTCAGCTCGCCGTCCTCGGCGACGGCGACCTTCGAGAAGAAGTTGGCGTTCGCGACGACGTCCCGCCGGCCGAGGCCGTGCTTGGCCAACTCGACGACGAACGCCTCCCGCGCGCTCCGCCGCCAGTCGTTGCGCCGCTCGTGGTAGCTCACCGCCCCCCACCGCTCGGCGACCTTCGCCGCCGTCGCGTGACCGGTGATCGTGTCGTGCCACCCGCACGTGTCCTCGGTCACCGACGCCAGGACCCGCCCCATGTCCGAGTACAGGGCGACCCCCGCCGTCAGCCGGCTGACGTGCTGGGCCTTCAGCGTGTCCGGCATGCAGTACCGCTCGACCGGGTCCGACGCCCTGAAGAAGAGAGCCGACACGTTCGCCCCGCCCTCGATGTCGGTCAGCGTGAGGGCCGTCCCCCGCCGGCAGACCCGCGACCAGCTCGCCCCGCCCGGGAGGATCGCCTCGACGATCGGCCGGTCGTCCATGCTCGCCATCTCAGACCGTCCTGATCCGCGGGTCGGCCCACGCCTGGGCGAGGTCGACGAGGAAGTTCACGATCACGTACGCCGCGCCCAGCAGCAGCGTGGTCCCGGTGATCGCCGGAAAGTCCGAGTAGGCGATCGACTGGTCGAGGTACAGGCCCAGGCCCGGCCACGCGAAGATCTGCTCGACCACGACGATCCCCCCGAGCAGCAGCCCGAACTGGAGGCCGCTCATCGTCAGGGCCGGGCCGGCCGCGTTGCGCAGCGCATGGCGCACGAGGACCCGCCGCTCACGCAGACCCTTCGACCGTGCCGTCCGGACGTAGTCCTCGCGCATGATCTGCTCGCACGAGGTCGCCAGCGTCCGCGCGATCGCCAGGGCCGGCAGCAGGGCCAGCGTGAAGGCCGGCATGATCAGGTGGGTGAACGCGCTCCAGAACAGGTTCGGCTCGCCGTGGAGCAGCGAGTCCACGAGGAGCAGCTTGGTCGGCCCATCCGGCACGACCAGCGTGTCCGAGACCCGGCCGGACGCCGGCAGGAGATGGAACGTCGAATAGAAGACGAGGATCGCCAGGAGCGCCGTCAGGAACGTCGGCACCGACGCCCCGCCGATCAGGCCGAGCCGCAGCAGCCGCGCCGGCCGCCCGCCGCCGACCAGGAGCAGACCCAGGCCGACGCCGAGCGCCGCGGCCAGGGCCGCCGCCGACAGGGCCAGCTCGAGCGTCGCCGGAGCGAAGGTCCCCAGGTCCTGGGTGACCGGGTTGCGCGTTCGCAGGGACGTCTCGAGATTGCCGTGGGCCAGCCGGTCGAGGTAGTCGACGAACCGCTCGGGCAGCGGCTTGTCGTAGCCCAGCTTGTGCCGCTCCTGGGCGACGACCGCCGGCGACGCGCTCGCGCCGACCATCGCCCGGACCGGGTCGCTCGGGATCACCGCCTGGAGGGCGAAGACGATCACGACGAGGCCGAACATGACGGCCACCAGGGCGATCAGACGTCGCCCGACGAGACTGGCCATCAGCCGCCGACCCGCTTCAGATCGGCCAGCGTCACGGTCCACGGGTAGGCCGGGACCTGCTCGACGCCGGTGAGGTTCTTGTTCAGCACGAAGACGTTCTTCACATCGCCGAGGAAGAAGATCTCGTTGCTGTTGACGACGTCCTGGCCGACCTGCTGGTAGAGCGACGTCGCCTTGGCCGGCGGCGCGCTCAGCGCCTGGTTGAGGAGGTTGTCGACCGCCGCATCCTTGAAGCCCAGGAAGTTCAGCCCACCGGTCGAGTCGAACAGGATCCGCGCCCACGTGTCCGGGTGGGACGCGTCGGGGGTGTTCGTCTGGAGCATCAGGTCCGGCGCCGTCTTGAGGTTGTTGATGTACCCGTAGACCTGCGGCAGCTGGACCTCCTTGACCGTGACCTTCCACCCGGCCTGCTCGAGGTCGGCCTGGATCAGCTCGCCGACCCGCCGCTGAACGCCCGACTCGTCGGCCGTGTACGCCAGCGTGATGCTCTTCGTCGACGCCGCCTTCGCCCCGGCCGTCGCGAGCTTCGGGTTCGGGGCGTACGGGAGCTTCGGCTGGTTCGGGAGGATCGCCTCGGGATAGGCGCCGGTCGACGGCGTCGCCGTCCCCGAATAGGCCTCGGCGACCAGCTGGGGGATGTTGACGTCAGAGCGCAGCGACGCCCGGACCGCCGGGTTGTTGAACGGCGGCTTGTTCGTGTTGACGTAGAGCAGCAGCCGCAGGAACGACGGGAACTCCTCGACATGGACGTTGGACGGGAGCTGGTTCAGCTCGGACGCCGGGAACGAGTGCATGATCGCGTCGACGTCCCCGTTCTGGAGTTCGAGCTGCTGGGTCCCGATGTCCGGCGTGATCTTGATCAGGACCTGCTTGAAGTACGGCTGGGCTCCCCAGTAGTCGGTCGACCGAGTCAGGACGTACTGGCGGCCGCGGGCGAACGACGTCAGCTCGTACGGGCCGGTTCCGTCGTCGTGCGTCGCAAGCCACGTCTCCGCGTGGTCGGACCCGGCGTGCGTGACGAGCGCCGCCGGCCCGATCACCTTCGGGCCCCAGCTCGACGCCATGTAGTCGATGAACGGGTTCACGGGCGACTTCAGGTGAACGACGAAGGTCAGCGGGTTCGGCGTCGCCATCGACGCGACCGGCTTGAGCATGTACGACGGCGCCTGGTTGACCGCGAGTCGCCGCTCGAAGCTCCGCTTGACCGACGCCGACGTCATCACGGTGCCGTCGTGGAAGTGGACGCCCGCCCTGAGGTGAAAGGTGTAGGTCAGGCGGTCCGGCGAGATCGTCCAGCTCGTCGCCAGGTCGGGGATGATCCTGGTCGAGCCGGGCGCGTAGGTCACGAGGCCGTCGTAGGACGACAGGATCACCGAGTTGCCCTCGATGTCGTAGAAGATGTCCGGGTCGGGGACCGACATGTCCGCGAGGTACGGAATCCGCAGAATCTGGCTCGACGCCGAGCTTCCGCCGCTCGCTCCCGACGTCGACGGACCCGAGGAGGTCGTCGAGGCGGCGCCGCAGCCGGCCAGCGCGAACGCGCCGGCGACCAGGCAGATCGGGGCCAGGCTGGCTCGGCTGAGCTTCATCGGGCGGTCCTTTCGTCGAGGCTGCGGTTGGCCTTCTCACCAAGCAGGTTTGCGACCAGCGCGAGCACCGCGACCCCGACCGCCGGAGCCAGGGGAACCCAGGCGTACCCAAAGAGGTACTCGAGGCCCTGCGAGCTCATCGCCCCGAGCTCGGCCGCCGGCGGCGGCGCGCCGAGGCCGATGAACGAGAGCGCCGCGAGGGCGAGGATCAGGTTTCCGACGTCGAGCGACATCGCGACGATCACCGGGGCGACGGCGCCCGGCAGGAGGTGACGGAGGACCAGGCGCGCCCGGCCGACGCCGGCCAGGCGGGCCGCCTCGGCATGCGGGCGCGCGGCCAGGGCGCGCACCTCGCCGCGGACGATCCGCGCGTACCATGGCCACCACACGATGCTCAAGGCCAGCAGCGTGTGGAGGAGGCTCGGCCCGACCGACGCGATCACCGCGATCGCCAGAACCGGGGCCGGGAGCGCGAGGAAGAGGTCCGTCAGGCGCATCAGCAGCGTGTCGACGATTCCGCCGAAGGCCCCGGCCAGGGCGCCGACCAGGCCGCCGAATGCCGCGCCGACGACGATTACGCCGAGCGCGGCGAGCCAGGACGCCCGGGCCCCGTAGAGCACCCGGGAGAAGATGTCGCGGCCGAGGTCGTCGGTCCCGAACGGGTACCGCAACGACGGATGGTGGAACGGCCCAGCCGTCGTGATGTCCAGCGCCGAGTGCGTCGCGAGGACCGGCGGGAGGATCAGCATCACGAGCGTGACGATCCCCAGGGGGATCAGAGCCCGCCGGGCACTGGCCGTGCCGAGACCGGCCCCGACGGCCGCCCGTCGCCGGCCGATCGGGAAGCGCGGGCTCCAGGAGATCGCCGGAAACGACCTGTTCGGGCTCGTCGGCACGGGGGTCGGGGGCGCGCCGGCCATCAGGCTGGCACGGTCGAGTCGCGGAGGCCGGGGAGGGGGCCGGGGCCGGGGCCGGCGGGGCCAGCGCCGGCGGGGAGGGGGCCGGGGAGGGACGTTGACGTCTGAGTATTTTTCGGAGAAACGTACGAAACACGACAGAACGTCGATGTTCCTACAGATTCCTCGAGAAGTCTCCCGAACACCCCACCGACCATCAGGCGGCCTCGTCTACGCCGGGCGGGGACACCACGGCGGGCGGCGTCGTCGGGCTCAGAGTGTTTCTCGGAGAAACGTACGAGACACGACAAAATGTCGATGTTCCTACAGATTCTCCAAAAAGTCTCCCGAACGCACGCCCGACCATCAGGCGGCCTCTGCGACGTCCGGCACGGCGGCGAGCAGCTCGCGCGTGTACTCATGGGCGGGGTCGGCGAAGATCTGGTCGGTCGGCCCGCGTTCGACGACAACCCCCCGGTGCATCACGGCGACCTCGCCCGCGACGGCCCGGGCGGCGGCGAGGTCGTGGGTGACGAAGAGCAGGGCGATGCCCAGCTCGGCCCGGAGGTCGCAGAGCAGGTTGAGGACTTGGGCGGCGAGCGAGACGTCGAGCGCGGAGACGGGCTCGTCGCAGGCGAGCAGAGCCGGTGGAACGGCGATTGCCCGGGCGATCGCGGCCCGCTGACGCTGGCCACCCGAGAGCTTGCGGGGGAATGCGCCGGCGGCCTCGGCCGGGAGGCCGACGGACTCGAGTGTGGCGGCGACCCGGGCGGCGCGCTCGGCGCGGGGGACGTCGAGCGCGGCGAGCCGCTCGGCGATCTGATCGCCGATCGACATCCACGGCGTCAGCGAGGCGCCGGCGTCCTGGAAGATCAGCTGGGGCGGGGCGCCCGGCCCGAGCCGGACGGCGCCGGCGGTCGGGTCGAGCAGGCCGACGACCATCCGCAGGAGGGTCGTCTTGCCGGACCCCGACTCGCCGACGATCGCGAGCGAGCCGCCGACCGGCAGGGTCAGGCTGACCCCGTCGACGGCGCGCAGCGGCTCGGGCCGGGCGGCGAACGGGTGTCGGCGGGGGCGGGCGTACTCGCGGACGACGTCGTCGAGCACGAGGGCGGCGCTCGGCAACTCGACGGCCGCGCCGGGCTTCGGCCCGGTGCCCGCCGCGTCGAGGACGAGGACCCTGGCCGGGCGGACCGAACGGCCGGCGGCCGGCGGCCAGGACTCGACGGACCCGACGTGGTGGCATTCGCAGCGCCGGTCGCCGGAGGCGACGAGCGGAACCGGCGCCTCGCAGCCGGCGTCGGCACGGGGGCAGCGGGGGGCGAACGCACAGCCGTCGAGCGGCCGGCGGGGATCGGGCGGCTGACCGGGGAGCGACGGAAGGTCGCCGCCGGCGACGAGGCCGTCGAGCCGGGGGCGACTGGCGAGCAGACCGACGGTGTAGGGATGCTGGGGGCGGCCGAGGATCTGCGGGGTGCGGCCGACCTCGACGATCCGGCCGGCGTAGGCGACGGCGATCCGGTCGCAGATCCGGGCGGCGACGCCGAGGTCGTGGGTGACGAGGAGGAGGGCCACGCCGCGGTCGCGGGCAGCGCTGGCGAGGAGGTCGAGGACCTTGGCCTGGACGGTCACGTCCAGCGCGGTGGTCGGCTCGTCGGCGACGACGAGGCGGGGCGAGCGGGCGAGGGCCATCGCGATCATCACGCGCTGGCGCAGGCCGCCGGAGAGCTCGTGGGGGTAGCAGCGGGCCTTGACGGCGGGCTCGGGGATCCCGGTCTGGCCGAGCAGCTCGATGACGCGCTCGGCCTGGGTCTGGCCGTCGACGCGATCGTCGGCCGCCCCGGCGGCGAGCGCCTCGGCGACCTGGACGCCGACCCGCATCGACGGGTTCAAGGAGCTCATCGGGTCCTGGAAGACGGCGCTGATGTAAGCCCCACGACGGGCGCGCCGCTCGTTCTCGGTGGCGGCGACCATGTCCTCGCCGTCGAGCGAGACGGTGCCCGAGAGGACGGGGTGGGGGTCGCGGGGGAGGAGGCCGAGCGCGGTCAGCCCGAGCACGCTCTTGCCGGAGCCGGACTCGCCGACCAGGCCGAGGATCTCGCCGGGAGCGATCGTCAGGCTGGCACCGCGAAGCGCCTTCACGTCGCCGGCGGGACTCTCGAAGGTGACGTGGAGATCGCGGACGTCGAGGGCGGGCACGACGGGGCTCATGCGGTGACCTCGAGGCGGGGGGAGGCCGGGAGCCGGGCAAGCCGGTCGAGGACGTCGACGCTGGTGACGAGGCAGTCGCGCTGGAGGTACTCCATCGCGCGCAGAGCGGCGTGGTGGGCGTCCGCGGAGGACCCGCCGACACAGTCGGTGACGACGCGGCAGTGGTAGTCGTGCTGGTGGGCGTCGACGAACGTGTAGTGGACGCAGACGTCGGTGAGGGCGCCGACGAGGATCAGGGTGGAGACGCGCAATGACTTGAGGACGAGCTCGAGCTCGGTCGCGAAGAAGGCCGAGTAGCGGCGCTTGCGGATCAGGTACTCGTCGGGAAGGGGATCGAGGCCGTCTGCGAGCTGGGTCGTCAGGTCGTCCTCGAGGCAGTGGATGCCCTCGGTGCCGTCGAGCTCGCGGCCGAAGTCGACCAGCGATCGTTTGTGGACCTCCTGAACGAAGATCACAGGCACGTCATGGAGTCGGGCGGAGCCGACGAGTTCCCTGACCAGTTCGTGGCGGGCGTGGCCGCCGGGCATGATCGGGATCCCGTTGCCGTCGGGCAGGACCTCGCCCTTCTGGACGTCGATCACAACGAGGGCGGGGGTGCCGTGGAATACCAATTCTTGCTCCTAGAAATGCAAAAGGCCCGGAAGATCTCGTCTCCCGGGCTTTTATCCCTCCGTGTCAGCGCGGCTATGTAAGTGCCGGCCTGTCCTCTCGGTCCAGTCCTGCCGACCTGCTCGGCAGCGGAACCCTAGGACGCGGCCAATGATGGTTTGCCCTGCCCCGGCCCGATATGTCCCGGCGTCCAAGATTTCCCGGCAGTGGTTGGACCGCTGGTCCAGGCGTGGGTCGTCGCTGGCGCTGGCGCGTCCAGCGTGCGCAGAACGCCGACGACGACGTCACGGCCGGCCAACCGGGCGGACCGCCCGGGTCGCGGACCTCGACGTCAAGCTTCGCCGGAGTCTGTGGCGGGGGCTGCGGAGTTCGGGTCGCGGCCGGTGAGACCGGCCATGGAATCCGGTGACACGGTGACACGGAGGTGCGGCTTGTCCCATGCGCCGGCGCGAGCGTGTTTCGCGAGGGCTGGCCGAGCACGCCCTCGCAGGTCGGACGGGCGGTCGAGGTGCCCCCGGAGACACAGAAGGCCCCGCGGGCGCGGGGCCTCCTGACATATCGGGGCGCCCGGATTCGAACCGGGGACCTCGCCGACCCGAACGGCGCGCGCTACCAGGCTGCGCCACGCCCCGATGACCGCCCCAGTATCCCACAGCCGGGCGGGTCCCGATCGATCGACCGCACCGGCAACCCTCGGCCGCGGGGCCGCCGGACACTCGACCGGACTGCAGGCCGCGTCAGGCGACCGGCGGGGACACGCGGCCGCCGGGTCGGCATACTCGCCGGGAGTGGCCGGCCTGACGGACATCCTCGCCGAGCTCGACGGCCTGCTCGAGCCGGGCTCGTTCGCCGACCACTGCCCGAACGGGCTCCAGGTCGAGGGCCGGTCGGACGTCCAGACGGTGGTGACCGGCGTCTCGGCCACGCTCGCCCTCTTCGAGCGGGCGGTCGACCACCGGGCCGACCTCGTCCTGACGCACCACGGGATCTTCTGGGACGGCGACGACCCGCGGGTGGTAGGCCGGCTGCGCCGGCGGCTGGGAATCCTCCTGGCCAGCGAGATCAGCCTTGCCGCCTACCACCTGCCGCTCGACGGGCATCCCCGGATCGGCAACAACGCCCTGATCGCCGAAGGCCTCGGCTGCGTCGAGCCCGCTCCGTTCGCAGTCCATCGCGGCCGGCCGATCGGCTGCCGGGCGCGGTTCGCCGGCGACGGGATCTCGCCGGCCGAGCTCGTCCGCCGGGTGACCGACCTGACCGGCCGGGCGCCGTTGTCGTTCCCGGCTGGACCCGACCGGATCCGGACGGTCGGGATCGTCTCCGGCGCGGCGAGCGGGCATCTCGACGAGGCGGTCGACGCCGGTCTGGATGCCTTCGTCACGGGCGAGCCGGCCGAGCGGGTGATGGCCCAGGCCGTCGAGTCCGGGATCCACTTCGTCGCGGCCGGCCACTACGCGACCGAGACGTTCGGCGTCCGCGCGCTCGGCGCCCACCTGGTCGCCCGCTTCGGCGTCGACCACGTCTTCGTAGACCTGCCGAACCCGATCTGAGCCCCGAAACTCGACCTGGACCGGCGGTCCAGGCACCCGGTCGGCCAATCATCCGTCCCTGGTGCTTGTGTGCGTCCGCCGGAGGCGATATACAGGTGAGGGTCAAGAACATAGGAGGCCGCACAGATGTCGAATCACCTGACGCCAACCGAGTTGGCCCGCGAGGCCGGACTCGAGCGCCGCGACGTGATCACGAAGTGCATGCAGATGGGCGTGCCCATCTTCCAGGGCCGGATCGACAAGAACCTGTTCCTGAGCAACTTGCGGAGCACCACCGGTCCCCGCCAACCCGCGGAGGCCTAGCGCCGGAGCACCGATCGGAGAACCGCGCGGGCCGGCCCGAACCGATGGCCTGGCCAGCCTGCCCAGGACGGCCAGGACGCTCTCTTCGGCGGGCGGGCCTGGCCGGCCTGCACCGAGCGGGCCTCAAAGCCTGATCCGAAGGCGCCGGGCGGCCGCAGAGCCTGATCCGAAGGCGCCAGCGGACCGCCCCGCCTATCCGCCGCCGCTCTGACGCAGCAAGGCCGTCGTCGTCTGCTCGAGGATCTTCCGCCACGCCCGGGTCTTCTCCGGCTCGTCGTCGAAGTGCTCGAGCACCTGCCGGACCCTGGTCGCCGAGATCTCGATCCCGTGGCGGGCGCAGACCTCCTTCAGGGAGTCGTAGTCGCCGGCCAGCTTCAGCGTCACCGACTGGAAGCCATGCCGGGCGATCGCGATCCGCTTCGTGAAGTCCATGATCGCCGTCTCGAACATCAGCTCGTCGTTGGCCTCCGGCTCGATCAGGACGATGTCGACACCCGGGTAGCGCTCCTCCCACCGCCTGGCCATCTCGTGGAGGCGCTGGTGGGCGAGCATCTTGAACGCCTGGTAGCCGACCTGGGGGAAGCCCATGTCGGACACGCGGCGCGGCCGGGGCCCCCGCCAGGTCATCACGGCCTTCTGGAAGTCGTTGACATACGGGACGAGAGGGTTGATCACGACGACCAGCTTGGCCCCGCGCTCGATCGCGATGTCGAGATTCGTCGTCGAGACGATGCCTCCGTCGATCAGATCCCGGCCCTTGACGTTGACCGGCGCGTAGACCACCGGGAGGGCGGTCGACGCCCGGACCGCCGTCGAGATCGGCACGTCATCCCAGCCCGGCCCGCCGAAGATGACCCGCTCGCAGATGTCGAGGTCGGTCGCGACGATGTACAGCTCGCGGGCGAGCGCTCGGAAGTCGTCGGTCCGGCTGGGATCGGCCGCCAGGACCTTGCGGACGTAGTCCTCCATCCCGCCGCCCGTGTAGAAGCCCGACGGAAGGGATTCGGCCAGGCCGAAGAGCAGGTCGATCAGCGAGCTCGGGCCGAGCCCACCGGCCAGGCGCTTGGCGAGGACGGCCGCCCGAAGCGGTAGACCGGCGCCCTTGCGCGCATACTCGAGAACGTCGAGCCGCAGGAGCGTGCTGATGTTGATGTCCCGCAACGACGCCGGCGCCTGGCTGACCGCGCGCATCATCTCCTCGGGCCTGATTCCGTTCGCCGCGAGCGACGCGATGAACGAGCCGGCCGACGTCCCGACGAAGACGTCGAACTCGTTGACCGTCGTGTTGACGCTCAGCAGATCAAGCGCCCGGAGAGCCCCGATCTGGTACACGCCGCCGGTGAAGCCACCGCCGCCGAGGACGAGTGCGGTCTTCGACGGACGCGTCCGCTTCGACGGGCCGCGGGCCCGCTTCGACCGATTTCCGGCCCGCGGGTCACCTGCCGGAGCCAGCTTGACGACGTTGCCCATGCCCAGCAAAGTGTATGACCGACCCGGCCGCCGCCGACACAAAATCCGTCCAGCCGGGTCCCGACTGCACCGCCGCGGCCCCGCCTCGGCCTATGCTCCGTGCCGCTTGACCCGAGCCCTGCGCACGTTTCCGATCGTCCTGCTGGTCGCCCTGCTGGTCGCCGCGACGACGGCCGGCACGACGGCCGCGAGCTCGGGACCGGCCACGGCGGCATCGACCGGCGGAACGAGCCCGGCGACGAGGCCCGCCGCCGGAAGCGCACCGGCCGCGAGCTCTCAGGCATCCGTTCTGCCCGGCGTGTCGAGCTCCCAGCTGACGAAGCTCCGGGCCACGCTGGCCGCCGCCATGCGCCGGGCTGGAAGCTCGTCCGGAGCACTCGTGGTCGACATCAGCACCGGTCAGCCGATCTACTCGCTTCGCCCGAACGCCCCACGGACGCCGGCGTCGGTCGAGAAGCTCTACAC
>DATAUX010000176.1:0-4161 GCA_036268015.1 Solirubrobacteraceae bacterium
AGCCCCGCCGTCGACCGCCGACGACCACGCCCCGAACCCACCCGTCGAGGACGACCCGGCCGCCCCCGTCCAGGACGATCTGCTGGATCTCGCCGCCCTCAGCAAGCGGGCGGCCGAGCGCGACGAATATCTCGCGCTCGCCCAGCGGACCCGCGCCGACCTCGAGAACTACCGCCGCCGCGTCACGCGTGACGCGGCCGGCGCCGAGTCCCGCGCGACCGTCCGCGTCGTTCGCGAGCTGCTCCCCGCGATCGACAACCTCGGTCGCGCACTCGCCGCCGCCGACGCCCACGAGTCCGCCGCCGGCGACGAGTCGGCCACGCTCGTCGCCGGCATGCGCCTCGTCCAGACCGAGCTGCTCGGCGCGTTCTCCCGCGTCGGCGTCGACGCCTACGAGCCCGTCGGCGAGCCGTTCGACCCGTCGTTCCACGAGGCGATCGCCCAGCACTACGTACCCGGCGCCCAGCCCGGCACGGTCGTCGAGGTCTACCAGTCGGGCTATCGCCTCGACGGCAGCGTGATCCGGCCCGCCCGGGTCGTCGTCGCCGGCGAGCGCCCGCCCGAGGACCCCCAGGGGAGCTGATCGCCGTGGCTCGCAAGGATCTCTATGCCGTGCTCGGCGTCGACAAGAAGGCCTCCGCCGACGAGATCAAGAAGTCCTACCGCAAGCTGGCCCGGAAGTACCACCCCGACCGCAACGCCGGCGACAAGGCCGCCGAGGAGAAGTTCAAGGAGATCTCCCAGGCCCACGACGTCCTCGGCGACCCCGACAAGCGCAAGGAATACGACCGGGGCCAGGGACCGTTCGCGGCCGCGTCCGGCGCCGGCGGCTCGCCGTTCTCCGGGGCCGGCGGCTTCGACACGAGCGGGCTCGGCGACATCTTCTCCAACCTGTTCGGCGGCTCGACCCCCGGCGGCGGCTCGACCGCACGCAACCCGCAGCCCCAGCGCGGCCGCGATCTCGAGGCGTCCGTCCAGATCAGCTTCGACCAGGCCGTCGCCGGAGCCCAGATCCCCCTCTCGGTGCCGACGCCGACCCGCTGCACGACCTGCTCCGGAACCGGCGCCCGGCCCGGCACCAGCGCGTCCGTCTGCCCCCGCTGCCAGGGCCGCGGCATCGAGGCCCAGGGCCACGGCATGTTCTCGATCTCCCAGCCCTGCAGCCGTTGCGGCGGCAGCGGAACCGTGATCGAGGACCCCTGCCCGACCTGCGCCGGGTCCGGCGTCACCCGGTCGATCAAGCGCTACCGCGTCAACATCCCCGCCGGCGTCCGCGACGGCAGCCGGATCCGCCTGCCCGGCAAGGGCGAGCCCGGCCAGCGCGGCGGCCCGGCCGGCGACCTCTACGTCGTGACCCTCGTCGACCCCTCCCGCGTCTTCACCCGCAAGGGCGAGAACGTCGAGGTCGAGGTCCCCCTGACCGTCGTCGAGGCGATCCGCGGAGCCGAGATCGAGGTCCCGACCCTGAACGGCAACAAGCGCCTCCGCGTGCCCGCCGGCACCAGGCACGGAACGGTCCAGCGGCTGCGCGGCGAGGGACCCCCACGACTCGGCGCCGAAGGCAACGGGAACATCAATTACCGTTTCGTGATCGACGTGCCCGACCAGCTCAACGACGAGCAGGCCGAGGCCGTCGACGCCCTCTCGAAGGTGCTCGCCGGCAACCCTCGCGCCCACCTCTGGACCGACCGATGACCGACCCCGAACGAGCCACGCGGATCCGGGTCTCGTCCGACCGCGGCGTGTTCATGATCTCGGTCGCCGCCGAGCTCGCCGAGATGCACCCCCAGACGCTCCGCATCTACGAGGCCCGCGGCCTGATCGAGCCTCACCGCTCGGCCAAGGGCACCCGCCTCTACTCGCTCGAGGACGTCGAGCGGCTCCGCCGCATCCAGCAGATGACCGCCGAGCTCGGGCTCAACCTGGCCGGCGTCGAGCGCGTCCTCGCCCTCGAGGAGCAGCTCGACGCCGCCCGCGCCAGGCTCGACGACCTCGAGCGCCAGGCGGTCGTCGCCAAGCGGGCGATGGAGGACGAGCTCGACCGCGTCCGCCGCTCCGTTCGCTTCGAGGTCGTCCCCTACACCGGGTCGACCGACCTCGTTCGCCGGCCGGCCGCCCGTCCGTCCGTCAGGATCCCGGTCGACCCGACCCCGTAGGCCGGCGCGCGAGAGTCCGTACGAAACGCGACACTTTGTCGACGTTCGTACCGAAACGCTGAAAAAGGTGCCGGCCGGGGTCGGCGGGACGGTGCCAGGGCAGCGGAGCGTGTTGAGGGACTTCTCCGGGAATCTGTACGAACCACGACACTTTGTCGATGTTCGTACCGAAACGCCGAAACAACTGACACTCTTCAGCCGAGCGGGATCGCACGACCCGCACCCGGCCGGCCGCCCCGCACACCCGCCGGGCCCCTGACACAGATCTGCTATGGTACGACTTAGATCTTATGCAAGCTGACCGCTTCACAATTCGCGCGCAGGAGGCCGTCGCCGCCGCCGCCAGGCTGGCCCAGGAGCGCCGCAACCCGCAGGTGACTCCCGAGCACCTGCTGGCCGGCCTGCTCGACGATCGCGAGGGGATCGTCGTGTCGGTCCTGCGCAAGATCGGCGCCGACCCGGCGGCCGTCGCCCGCCAGGTCGAGACCGGGCTCGCCGCACTCCCCGTGCTCACCGGACCGGCCGAGACGTCCGGCCCGTCGACCGAGTTGACCGGCGTGATCCGCCGGGCCGAGACCCAGGCTCGCACGCTCGCCGACGACTACGTATCGACCGAGCACCTCCTGCTCGGCCTGAGCGGCCAGCCCGGCCGCGCCGGTGACGCGCTGCGCGCCGCCGGCGCCGACCCCGACCGGCTGCTCGCCGCACTCGCCGAAGTCCGCGGACCCCACCGGGTCTCCGACCAGAACCCCGAAGACCGCTACCAGGCGCTCGAGCGCTACGGCCGGGACCTGACGCAGGCGGCCGAGGCCGGCAAGCTCGACCCGGTGATCGGCCGCGACGACGAGATTCGCCGCGTGATCCAGGTTCTCTCCCGCCGGACCAAGAACAACCCCGTCCTGATCGGTGAGCCCGGCGTCGGCAAGACGGCGATCGTCGAGGGCCTCGCCCGGCGGATCGTCTCCGGCGACATCCCAGACTCGCTCCGCGACCGGCGCGTCGTCGCCCTCGACATCGGCAGCCTGCTGGCCGGCGCCAAGTACCGCGGCGAGTTCGAGGATCGCCTGAAGGCCGTCCTCAAGGAGGTCTCCCAGGCCGACGGCCAGGTGATCCTGTTCATCGACGAGCTCCACACGATCGTCGGAGCCGGCGCCGCCGAGGGCGCCGTCGACGCTGCCAACCTGCTCAAGCCGATGCTCGCCCGCGGCGAGCTGCGGGCGGTCGGAGCGACCACGCTCGACGAGTACCGCAAGCACATCGAGAAGGACGCCGCGCTCGAGCGGCGCTTCCAGCCGGTGACCGTCGGCGAGCCGTCGGTCGCCGACACGATCGCGATCCTCAGGGGTCTCAAGGAGCGCTACGAGGTCCACCACAACATCCGCATCCAGGACGCTGCCCTGATCGCCGCGGCGACGCTGTCGGACCGCTACATCGCCGACCGCTTCCTCCCCGACAAGGCGATCGACCTGATCGACGAGGCCGCTTCCCGCCTGCGGATCGAGATCGACTCCGTGCCGACCGAGATCGACGAGGTCGACCGCCGGGTCATGCAGCTCGAGATCGAGCTGACCTCACTCGGCCGGGAGAGCGACGCCGCCTCGGCCGACCGCCGCCAGGCGATCGAGCGCGAGCTCGCCGGCCTGCGCGAGCAGTCCTCGGCGATGAAGGCCCAGTGGCAGAGCGAGAAGGACGCGATCCGCGGGATCGGCGAAGTCAAGCAGCGCCTCGAAGCCGCCCGGGCCGAGGCCGACCGGGCCGAGCG
Source organism: Solirubrobacteraceae bacterium (assembly GCA_036268015.1). Classification (GTDB taxonomy): domain Bacteria; phylum Actinomycetota; class Thermoleophilia; order Solirubrobacterales; family Solirubrobacteraceae; genus Palsa-513. The sequence continues at coordinate 3,919 of DATAUX010000176.1, forward strand.
CGACGCCGACCTCCAGCGCGCGGCCGAGCTCCGCTACGGGGAGATCCCCGAGCTCGAGAAGCAACTCGCCGAACGCGAAGCCGCCGCGCGCGCCCAACCGTCCGACGCGGCCGTCTTCCTCAAGGAGGAGGTCGACGCCGAGGACGTCGCCGAGGTCCTCGCCGTCTGGACCGGGATCCCCGTGACCCGGATGATCGAGGCCGAGACGACCAAGCTCGTCCACATGGAGGCTCGCCTCCACCG
>DATAUX010000177.1:0-11606 GCA_036268015.1 Solirubrobacteraceae bacterium
AACAACCCGAACGTCGTCGCCGCCTGTGGGTGTGGGTCGTCGTTCCGGGTAGCCGGCACCGAGTCCTGCTCGCCCGTCTGACCCGCCCGCCGCCGCCGGATCCTGACGCTCACTCGGGTCTCGGCCCTGAGGGCTCGGTGAGAGCTCGGCTCGACTCGGTCCTCACCTCAACTCGCCGACCGCCGACTCTGGCGTCGCTCTCGGGTGGGCTCGGCCGGCGCTTGGTGTCGCGATTCCCGCGGGCCACCTGATTCGGTTGCCCGCCGGTCGGGCGCCGGCTCGGCCCGTCTGAGCGCGCATCTCGACCAGGCCAACGATCGTCGATCCGGAGCCCGCGGCTGGCGGTCGGTCCGTCGTGAGCGAGCGTAGACTCGCCCGCCGATGTCGGCGCTGTATGACCCGGCCCGCCACGAGGAACGCGCCGGGTCGAAGTGGAGTCCGGCGCGTGCGCGCGACGCGATCGCTGCGATCTGTCTGGATGCGGAGTCGGCGTTCGATCCCGGCCGCCTCTGGCCGGTGCACCCGGGTGACGAAGAACCGGATGGCCCGGTCGACGGCATCCTGCGCGGGCTCTACGCCGGCGCCGCCGGCATGCTGCACGGGCTCGGGCGTCTCGCCGAGGCGGGTCTGCACGTGCCGGCGCTGGACGGGTCGTCGATCGTCGGCGAGCTCCACGAAGCCGGGCTGGCGTCGCCGGACGAGGACGGCGCCGGTGCGTCACTGCTGGTGGGATCGACGGGATCCTGCTCGTCGGCCAGCGCCTCGCCCCGTCGGCCGCGACCGTGGACGCGCTGGCGGCCGCGATCGCCGCGAACGTGGGGCATCCGTCGAACGAGCTGCTGCTCGGCGCGCCGGGCACGATGCTGGCCGCCAGGGCGATCCACGCCCGTACGGGCGACGAACGCTTCGCCGAGCTGTGGCGCGCGAGTGCCCGGACGCTGGTCGCCCGCCGGGACGCGGACGGCCTGTGGACGCAGAGTCTCTACGGCGACCGGCTCCGTGCGTCGGGGCGGGGCACGGTTTCGCCGGCAACGCGTTCACGCGTTGAATGCCGCGCCGGACTGGCTCGACGATCCCGCGGCCGTCGAGCGACGGGCGCTCGCCACGGCGCGGGCGCTCGCGATCGTCGACGGTGACCTCGCCAGCTGGCCGGCGCTCACGACGGGCTCTCGGACGGGCGCGGCGCCGCGGGTGCAGTGGTGCCACGGGGCTGCGGGCATCGTCACGGCGCTCGCCGGGCTTGGGCCCGGCGACGACGCGCATGGCGCCCTGCTCGACGCGGGTGGCGAGCTCGTCTGGCGGGCCGGCCCGCCCGCGCGCAACGCCGGACTCTGCCACGGCACGGCCGGCAACGGGTTCGCGTTCCTGGCCCTGCTCGCCCGGACCGGCGACGAGCGCTGGTTGCGGCGAGCCCGCGGCTTCGCCATGCACGCGATCACCCAGGTCTCGGCCTGGCGGGCGGCGGCCGGCCGTGGCCGGTACACGCTGTTCACCGGGGACATCGGTGCCGCGCTGCTCGCGGCGGCCTGCCTGGAGGGCGATCCGGCGTTCCCCGGCATCGACGACCTCTAGCGGCCGGAGTTCGGCCGGGGTCGGGACGTCCGGCGCCGCGCTCCGTGATGCGGCGCCCGGCCGGCGCCCGGCAGGCACGAGGAACCGTTCGCTCCTCGCCGACACTCCGCTCGGGAAGCCTGCCGGCTCGACCGCGGAGCGACGTCAGATGTCGCTCTGGAGGAAATGGCATGCATGCGGCACGGCCGTTCCAACGGTGCAGCGAAACGCATCGCTGGCTTCGACCTCGGCGCACCACTCGAGAGCGGCTTGATCGCGTGCCGGTGAGTCTTCGCCAGCCGCTCCAGGCCGACGAGCTCCTGGTCCGCCCACGCCCCAGATCTGGGTGGGCGACCGGTCGGCGAGCTCGCCCGAGAGCTCGAATTCAAGCGTCAGCGTCAGTCCGTTCAAGCCGAGATACTCGCCGTCCGGGCTCTCGAAGCTGAACTGCCGATTGAAGCTCACCGACAAGATCGATTCTCCCCTGTCCCCCGGCGTGTGTGGCCAGCCACGGCCCACGGACGTTTCCACGAACAGCAGGTCCCCATCGTTGGCGGGATCGGCCCGCGCTGTGTTCCCGTACTCGTCGTCGAACTCGTCGTCGGCCGGAATCACCGAGAGCGCCTTGAACGCATCCCAGGCCGGCTTGGCGTCGCGTCCTTCGACCAGCCACGTGCTCGGAGTCTCGGCGAACTGCACCCCGCTCGCAGTCAGCAGCTCCTGGTATTTCGCACATGCTTCCAACGGCCGCACCGCGCCGAGTCTAGCCAGCAGGCGCCGACTCACTCGAGCAGGATCGCTCGCGTCGATCGAGCAGAGCGAGCGCCCCGCGGACCGATCAGGCTCTCCTCGGTCGCCCGCAGCTCAGCGATCGGGTCCCGCCCCCTCGTCCGCCTCCGCCCCCGACGCGTCGAAGTCGACGTCCACCGTCTGGAAGCCCTTGTGCCGTTCGGTCTCCGCGTAGTAGGTGTAGCTGCGCTCGTCGGCCCGCGTCAGACTGACGTTGTCGGTGAACGGCGTCAGCAGCGACCGCGGCCACAGATGCCGCTCGGAGACGACGTTGATCTCGGCGGCCATCACCGTCGTGACCGCCAGCAGGTAGATCCACGCGATCAGGCCGAGCACCGCCCCGAAGACCCCGTAGGCCTCCTGCGTGCCCTTCAGCCGGCTGACGTAGTACGTGCCGATCAGCTGTATCACCTCCCAGCCGAGGCCGGCGATGACCGCGCCCAGCCGCAGGCTCCGGGTCGGGATCTCTGAGGCCGTGAGCACGCGGAAGGCGAACACGAAGAGGCCCACGTTCGCCACGGCGACGACCAGGATGCCTGCGATCTTGAACCCGGTCCCGAGCGTCGCCCCGTAGCTGCCGGCGCCGGTCGTCAGGCCGGAGGCGACGGTCGTGACGATGACGCCGACGCCGAGGCCGCCGAGCAGGATCAGGCTGCGCAGGCGGGCTTTGAACGGGTTCGGTCGCTCGTTGCGAGGGACCGCCCAGACCTTGTTGAACGCGCTCTGCGTCGCCTGGGCCGCGCCGATGCTCCCGTACACCGTGCCGAGGATGCCGATCGCCAGGCCGGTCGTGCTCCGGGCCGGCGAATGGATCGACGTGCGCAGGCTGGCCCCGACGACCGGGAACTGGGCGACCGCCGAGTTGACCAGGCTGTCGCGCAGGTGGGCGTCCCCGGCCAGGACGAAGCCGAGGATCGCCAGCAGAAGCAGGAGGAGCGGGAAGACCGACAGGAACCCGTAGTACGTGATCAGCGCCGCCAGGTAGCCGCCCTGGTCGTCGGTGTACTTGTAGATCACCGCGATCGGAAAGCCCAGCCACTTGTGGGCACGCTGGTAGCGGTCGACCGCGTCGACCACCCGGCGCGGCCGCCTCGGCAACGGACTCACGCGGGGCGCGCGGGCAACGGGCTCAGGCGGGTGTGGCGTCGAGCGAACGCCACAGGTACCTGCACGCGGCAGTCCGGTGTGGCCGCCACGCCTCGGCGAGCTCGGTCAGCTCGGCCGGCTTGGGCAGGCCCGGCAGCCCGTACGCGAGCTCCACCGCCCGGCGGATCCCGAGGTCTCCGGTCGCCAGGACATCCGGTCGCTCGAGCTGGAACATCAGGAACATGTGGGCGCTCCACTCGCCGATCCCCTTGACCGCCGTCAGCTCGGCGATCACCTCCGCGTCGGGCAGCTCGTCGAGCCGGTCGAGCTCGAGCTGACCGCTGAGCACGTGCTCGGCCAACGACCGCAGATAGGACACCTTCGCCCGCGACAGACCCGCCGCCGCGCGCAACTCCTCGGCGTCCTGCGCGAGCACCTGCTCCGGTGTCGGCGCGATTCCGTCGAAGCGGTCCAACAGCTTGCGCCAGATCGCCTGGGCCGCCCGGACCGACAGCTGCTGGCCGGCGATCGTCCGCACGAGCGCCGCGTAGTGCTCGCCCCCGTCCGGACGATCCGGACGCCTGGCCGGCAGCTCCGGATCGCCCAGCTCGTCGATCAGCCGCCCGAGCACCGGATCGGCCGCGCTCAGCGCTGCGGCGGCGTCAACCACGGACCGGCCCGAAAAACCTGATCAAGCCTGCCCGGCGACCGCACCGGGCACGCCGGTGTTGGTCGAGTACTTCGGCTGGAGCTTGACCTCCGGGCGGATCTGGTGGACCGCCTGCGAGACGGCCACGGCGGCCTCGGCGAACCCGGTCGCGATCAGCTTGAGCTTGCCGTGGAACGTCGTGATGTCGCCGCACGCCCACACGCCGTGGAGGTTCGTCTTCATCAACGGGTCGACGACGATCGCCCCCTTCTCGATCTCCAGGCCCCAGTCGCGGAGCGGTCCGAGCGCCGTCTTGAAGCCGAGCTGGAGGAGGATCGCGTCGGCCTGCACCTCGATCTCGGCGGTCGGGTCGTCGGAGTGGAAGAGCGTGACCCGCTCGATCGTCCCGTCCGCGTTGCCGGCGATCGACCGGACCTGGAACGGGACGTGGAGGTCGACGCGCCCGTCGCCGGCCGCGTCCATGACGTCCTTGATCGTCGCCTCGTGCGCCCGGAAGCCCTCCCGACGGTGGGCGAGCGAGACCCGGTCGGCGGTGTCGAGCAGGTTGACGACCCAGTCACAGGCCGAGTCCCCGCCGCCGATGATCAGCACCCGCTTGCCCGCGAAGACGGACTTCTCGCCGACCAGGTAGTGCGCGCCCCGGCCCTCCCACGGCGTCATGTCGAAGCCCGGCAGCTTCTTCGGCTCGAAGGCCCCGTGACCCCCGGCGATGATCACCGCCCGCGAGCGCAGCTCGCCCTCGGTCGTGTGCAGGACGACGATCTGCCTGCCGTCGTCCTCGGGGTCCGGCTCCCACGAGATCCGCTCGGCCGTCGTCTCGAGATGGACGGGCACGTCGAACTGTTCGACCGCCTGCGCTCGGAGCTCCTCGACCAGGTCTCGCGCGAGGATCCGCCGGTGGCCGGGGACGTCGAAGATCCACTTCTCCGGATAGAGCGTCGTCAGCTGGCCGCCGATCTCCGGCAGCGAGTCGACGATCCGCGCGCTCGCCTCCCGCATTCCCGCCCAGAACGCCGTCGCCAGGCCGACCGGGCCGGCGCCGATCACCGTGAAGTCGCGGATCTCCTCGGAATCGATCACGCGACCGCCGCGGCGACGACCGCCTCCCCGTCGAGCGCGGCCAGCGCCCGGCGGATCGACGCGGCGATGCACGTGAAGGTCGGCGTGTCCCGGCGCGTGAACAGCGACGACTCGGTCCCGCGCAGACGCTGCACGAGGTCGAGGAAGTCGGCCGGCTTGTCGGTCTCGAAGGCGACGACGAACTCCTGGTCGTCGAGCCCGAACGAGTACGACGTGTTGAGGTCGATCTGCGGGTACTCCCGTCCGATCCGGATGTGCTCCTGCATGATCCGGTAGCGCTCCTCCTTCGACCGCGTATACCACTCCCGGGTCTTCACGAACGGATAGACGAAGAGGTACTTCGCGTGGGCCGGGCGAACCTCGAGGCGCGACTCGTCGGAATACTCGGACGGCTTGGTCATCGCCAGGTACGAGTACGGCGTGGTCGCCCACTTCATCAGGCCGGTCTGTCCGAGGACGACGTGGAACTCGTGGATCTGGTCGAGGCTGACCGACTGGGACAGCAGCATCAGGTCGCAGTCGCCCCGCGTGCCGATCGTCGAGAACCCGCGCAGCAGGTGGTCGGTGGAGAAGTCCTCGCACGCCGCGAGGAACTCGCGCTTGTCGGTCGCCCGCTGCTCGGCGTCCAGCCGCCGCCACGCCGGATCGATCTTGAGGAACGTGTATTTGACGAACTGACGCTCGGGCATCAGAGCCCAAGTCTACGCCAGCGATCTCGCCAGCCCGGGCGCCGGGGCTCGCGGGTCCTGACTTCGACGCGGCGTCGCGGTAGAGTCACGGGCGATGCGCATTGCCTTGGTGTCGCCGTATTCGTGGACGTACCCGGGCGGGGTGATGCGCCACATCGAGGCGCTCGCCGACCAGTTCATCGCGACCGGGCACGACGTTCGCATCCTCGCGCCGTACGATCCCGACGACGACCTCTCGGCCCGCCTGCACCGCGGCGCCCGCCCGCTGGTTCGACCGCTGCCCGACCACGTCGTCTCACTCGGTCGGACGATCGGCTTTCCGGCCAACGGCGCCGTCTCGAACATCGCGATCACGACCGATTGCGTCCACACCCTGCGGCGTGAGCTTCGCCACGGCGGCTACGACGTCGTCCACCTCCACGAGCCGGTCACGCCCGCCGTCGGCTGGGACGCCCTCTGCACGACCCGTCGACCGCTCGTCGGCACGTTCCACTGCTACTCGACGAACCCGCTGAGCAACGGCTTCGCGTCGCTGATCGGCGCCCGCCGACGGCTCAACCGTCTGCACGTGCGGATCGCCGTGTCCGAGGCCGCCGCCTGGACCGGCGCGCGCTTCTACGGCGGGCACTACCGCGTGATCCCCAACGGCGTCGACGTCGGCTCCAGCCCCGTCGTGCATCCCGCGCTCGCGCCGACCCGCGACCGTCCCCTGCGGCTGGTCTTCGTCGGCGCGTCGGTCGAGCGCAAGGGGCTCAGAGTCCTCCTCCGGGCCTTCGAGGCACTACGCGAGCACCTGCCGGTGACGCTGACCGTGATCGGCGCGACCCGGGCCGAAGTCGAGCCGCTGCTCGAGGAGGCCCGCGGCGTGACCGCGCTCGGCAAGGTCCCCGACGCGGTCAAGGCCGAGTGCATCGGTGCCGCCGACCTGCTCGTCGCCCCGTCGCTCGGCGGCGAGAGCTTCGGCATGGTGCTGACCGAGGCGTTCGCCGCCGGCACGCCGGTGATCGCCTCCGACATCCCCGGGTACCGCGATGTCGTCCACCACGGCGTCGAGGGTCTCCTCGTCGCCCCTGGCGACGCTGCCGGTCTCGCCCAGTCGCTGCGCGACCTCGCGCTCGCCCCGCCGCGCCGCGCCGCGATGGCCGTCGCCGCCTCGCAGGCGGCTCCGCGCTACGCGTGGGAGCGGGTCTCGGCCCAGGTGCTCGACGCCTACGAGGATGCGATCACCGCGCCGGTCCCGCTCGGTGCGGTGACCCGCGCCGCGACCCGGCTCGGCGCGATCGCGTCCGACGGCCAGCCCCGCCGTCCGGCGAGTCGCAGCCTGCCGAGCCTCGAGCGGTCCCGGCCGACGCGCCGCGCGCGCGCCGTCGGCGGGGCCCGCCGCCTCGGACTCGCCCTGCTCGTGCTCGCCGGGCTGGTCCTCGCCGGCCTCGCCCTGCGCCGGATCGGCCCGGGACAGATCGTCACCACCCTGCTGACCTCGAGCCCGGACTGGGTCCTCCTCGGGCTCGGGCTGATGGGTTTCTCGACGGTGCTCCGCGCGATCGCCTGGCACGCGATCCTCCGGGCGGCCCTCCCGCGGTCGACCGTCCGCCTGCGCGACGCCCTCCAGGGCACGTTCATCGGCGTCCTGATGAGCGCGACGCTTCCGGCCCGCCTCGGCGAGCCGTCGCGGTCGTTGATCGTCGCCCGCCGGCTCGGCCGGCCGCGCGAGACGCTGCCCGCCGTGCTCGGGACGATGGTCGCCCAGACCCTGATCAACCTGCTCGCCCTGCTCGTCCTCGGCGTCTGCGTGTTCTCGAGCATCAACATCTTCGACGGTCACCACGGCGCCCTCGTCGCGGCCGCGATCGCGCCGACGGCCGTTCTCGTCGCCGTGCTCCTGACGCCTGTGATCCTCCGCGGCGGGGCACCGTCGCGCTCGGTCTGGGCGTCGAGCCTCGTCGCCCGTGTCCGGCTGGAGCTGACCCGCGTCCGCGGCGGCCTGCGCGTCTTCCGCCGGCCCCGGCTTGCCGCGATCGCGCTCGCCGGCCAGCTCGGCGCCTGGGTCGTCCAGTGGCTGTCGTGCTACGCCCTGCTCGCCGCCCTCGGACTCAACGCCCGGGCCGGACTCGGCGCGGCGGCGGCCGTCCTCTTCGTCGTCAACGTGACCGCCGTCCTCCCGGCCGCCCCGTCGAACGTCGGCGTCTTCCAGGCCGCCTGCGTCGCCGTCCTGACCGGCGCCTACCACATCAGCTCGGCCGACGCCCTGGCCTACGGGATCATCCTCCAGGCCGTCGAGATCGCGACGGCGCTCGTGATCGGGATGCCCGCGCTCGTCAAGGAGGGGCTCTCGTGGAGGGACGTCCGGATGCGGGCCCTCCACGCCGGACCGGTCCAGCTGGCGCCGCACGAGCCGAGCATCGTCGAGGCCGAGGCATAGCGCCGGCCGGAACCGCCGGCCGGCTCCCGGTCGTCGATCAGGTCACGCGCGCCATTTGATCGAGCACCCGACGGCTCGGGTCTCGGCCGGCGCCGGCCGGCGGTTGGCCAGGACGTCGTCGACGGCGCCGCGCAGCCAGGCCGCCGCGAGCGACTCATCGCCGTGGTCGGCGTCGGCCGCGCCCCGGTAGGCGAGCCGCCCGCCGGCGTCGAGGACGAACACCTCGGGCGTGACGCCCGCCTCCCACTTCCGGGCGACCTCCTGGGTGGCGTCGTGGAGGTACGGACCGGCGAAGTCGCCGGCACCGACGCGGGCGGCCATCGCGTCGAGCGAGTCGCGTGGATAGCGGGACGCGTCGTTCGAGTTGATCTGGAGCGTGCGAACGTTGCGGGCGTCGTAGTCGCGCGCGACGGCTTGCAGGCGATCGTGCCAGGCCAGGGCGTAGGGGCAGTGGTTGCAGGTGAAGACGACGATCGTGGCGGCCGGCGCCCCGTCGACCAGCGGCGTCGAACGACCGTCGGTGTCCGGCAGGCTGAAGCTCGGAGCGACGGCTCCGATCGCAAGTGGCATCGTCAGGCGTCCTGTTCTGGTCTGGAGAGCACCCGGCGCAGCGCGTCGCGCAGGTCGGCGGAGTCCGGGGTCGGCGAGTAGCGCCCGTCTCGCCGGCGGTAGACCCGGCAGGTCAGGCCGGTCGGCTCGTCCTCCGGCGGCGGCATCAGGTCGACGCCGCCGATTCGCAGGGTCGGCGATCCGATGAATCCCCGGTCGGCCGCCTGTTCGTCGGTGCTGACCTCGGTCAGCGTCACCCGGACGTCCGTGCGGCCCAGCTCGGCCAGCGCCGCCCGGAGGTCGGCGAGCGCGTCCGGATGAGACGGGCAACCGTCCCAGTAGAGGAGTTCGACGCCGGCGGGCACTCGACACAGGATAGGACGCCATGCCCGGGCCGGCTGGACCCGAGACGCAGGGGTTGGGCGGACCCGACTGGGCAGGTACGGTCGCGCGGCGTCTGTCAGGCGGGTGAGACGCCGGGATCCGGCGGCCACGGACCGTCGTCGTCTTCGTCGCCGGGTTCCCGGGCTGGCGGGTCGGCGTCCGGCGCGAAGAGGCCGTCGGTCGGGAGGTACAGCGCGCCGGGCGGGAAGAGCAGGTCGTCGCCGGGCGGGCTCGGGCCGGGCGGCTCGTCGGCTTGCGGCGGCCCGGCCGGCGCCGGCGGCTCGGACGTCGTCGGGTCCCCGGCCGGTGGGGGCTTCTCGGCGGCCGGGATGTCCGGGGTCGACGGGGCTGGCTCGTCGCCGGAGACCGGCGGCCCTCCGGCCGGGTCGGCGGCCGGCCGGTCCTGGAGAAGTCCGCCGCGCAGGCCGAACTTGATGATTCCCATCGATCCGCCCATGCGCGGGCGTTTCTCGTCGGGCCAGCGCTGGGGGTATGGCGGCATCTTCCAGACCTGGGCGGCGACGGTCGCGTAGTGGTAGCGCAGGTAGGCGACGAGGTCGCCGCGGTGCTCACGGCAGGCGTAACGCCGCGGGCCGAGCGGGCCGCCGCCGTTCCAGACGAGCCAGCGGCCGGGGAACGCGTCGAGGTACTCGCCGAACATCCGCTCCGAGACCTGCCCGGCCAGGCTGCGCTGGGTCCCGTGATCGGGCACCGCATCACAGAACTGGCAGCGGAAGACGGCTCTGGTCGGCATCAGCGGGTCATCGGAGCCCGTGGATGCGGCATCGACGTGGCCTCGCCGCTCCGGCGCGCTGGTGGTTGGGGTGGCGGTGGGGATCTCATCAGACGGCCGGGCCGTGAACCTCGCTCAGACATAGGTCTACCCCGGAGCGGCCGTCCTCGATCATCGCCAGCTTCTCCGTGCGCCGCAGGCGTTTGATCCGGGCCTCCTCCCGGCGGGCGGCGCCGGCGTCCGGCATCGGCAGGGCGAGAGCCAGCTCGACCGGCAGGCGGGACCGCGTGTATCGGCTGCCGGTCCCGGCCTGGTGGGCGGCGAGGCGGCGGGTCAGGTCGACCGTCCACCCGGTGTACAGGGAGTCGTCGGCAAGGCACCGCAGGAGGTAGACCCAGGCGACGACCTCGTCGGCCGCGCGCTCCATCTCCTCGGACCTTGACAGGTCGTGCGCCGGCCACGCGCCGGGGGCACGCCGGACGCCGGTCGCGCTCAGGCGCCGGCGGTCGCCTCGACGGCCGTCGGGGCGACGTTCTCCTCTTCGCGCTGGGTGCGCGGTTCGCTGGGCGCGATCGCATCTGGCGTGATGCCGCGGGTCGGGTCTCGCTGGGATCCGTGGACCACATCGTCGGGCGGCGGTTCGCCCGACGGAAGGAACCCCGACTTCATGCCGAAGTAGACGGCCTGCGGGTGATGGGCGACGATCGCCATCGTCGACTGCTCGGGAAGCAGGGCGTGGCCGCCGGAGAGGCGGAGGCCGATCTCCGGGGCGTCGAGCAGACGGAAGATCTTCTCGTGCTCGCTCTGGTCGGGGACGGCCCCGTACCCCCACGAGTACCGCCGGCCCTGCGTCGCGCCGATTCCCAGCTCGGTGCGAACCTTCTGATGCATCCACTCGGCTATCCCCTCGGCCGTCTGGACGCCGAGCCCGTGTGTGAAGAGCTGCTCGGCGTATTCGCCGTCGGCCTCGAGTGAGGCCATCACGTCGGTCACGTCGTCGCCGACGGTCACCGCCTGGATCGCGACGACGTCGAGCTCGCCGCTCTCGCGCGGCCGGTAGAAGTCGGCCAGGCAGATCCGGTCGTGCCTGGGCTGACGGGGGAAGACGAGGCGTTCGCGGATCGTCGTGCGGTCGACCGGGTCGAGCACGACGAGCTCGTTGCCCTCCGAGTAGCAGGGAAAGTAACCGAGCTTGGCCCGCGGGTCGAGGTAGTCCTGCTCGTTCCACATCCGCTCGAGCCGGGGCTGGAAGTTGTCCTCGATCAGCTCGCGCCATGCTTCCCCCTTGACGCCGCGGCCGCCCCAGTGGAGCTTGAAGAGGACGTGGGTGTCGAGGTGCGGGTAGATCTCCTCGAGGTCGACGTCGCGCTCGTGGACGCCCCAGTACGGCGGCTCGGGAACGGGGGTGTCGGTGCGTGCCGCCGAGCGGACGGTGTCGTCGGTCGTCGGCAGCTCGGCCGGCTCGGGACCCTTCCGGCGCAGGCGCACGCCGGCCGTCCGGGTCTTCTCGACGAGGGCCGTCCGGGCGTCGGGGTCGATCAGCTGGTCCATCTTCGCGAGGCCTTCGAAGGCGTCCTTGCAGTAGAAGACGCCCGGCTCGTAGATCTCGTCGGACTCCTTGCCCTTCGGGTAGAGGATCCGCAGGCCGAAGTC
>DATAUX010000178.1:0-4343 GCA_036268015.1 Solirubrobacteraceae bacterium
GGGCTGGGTCGACGTCGACGAGGTGCTCGAAGTCCTCAAGCGCCGGCCGGGCTTCCAGCACGTCGTGATCACCGGCCGCGACGCCCCCCAGGCGCTGATCGACGCGGCCGACCTCGTCTCCGAGGTCGTCCTCGTCAAGCATCAGATGGCCGAGGGCATCCGCGGCCAGCAGGGGATCGAGTGGTAGGCCGCGTCGCGTCGTCGTCGCCGCCGCCGGCAGCGGCCGGCGGGCCCGGATGATCCCGCGGATCGTCGTCGCCGGGACGAGCTCCGGAGCCGGTAAGACGACGGTCGCCTGCGGCCTGATCGGCGCCCTCCGCGCCCGCGGACTCGTCGTCCAGGGCTTCAAGGTCGGCCCCGACTACATCGACCCGAGCCACCATGCCCTCGCGTCCGGCCGGCCCGGCCGCAACCTCGACGCCTTCCTCAGCGGGCCCGACCTGATCGCCCCGCTCCTCCGTCACGGGTCAGCCGGCGCCGACATCGCCGTGATCGAGGGCGTGATGGGCCTCTTCGACGGCGCGTCCGGCCGCGGCGAGCTCGCATCGACCGCGCACGTCGCCAAGCTCGTCGGCGCCCCGGTTCTGCTCGTCGTCGACGCGTCGGCGATGGCCCGCTCGGCGGCCGCCGTCGTCCATGGGTTCCGGACGTTCGACCCCGACCTGGACGTCGCCGGCGTGATCTTCAACAGGGTCGGATCCGACACCCACGAGCAGCTCCTGCGCGAAGCCCTCGACCCGACCGGCCTCCCCGTGCTCGGTGCGCTCCGGCGCGACGATCGGATCGTCACACCCGAGCGCCACCTCGGCCTCGTCCCGGTTGCCGAGCGCGAGCCCGACGCCCGCGTCGCGCTCGCCGCCCTGACCGCCGCGATCGGCCGCTACGCCGACGTCGACGCCGTCACCCGGCTCGCCGCCGACGCTCTCCCGAGCTCTGGCCCCGTCTGGTCCTCCCAGGCCGTCCGGCCGATCGGCCGCCGCACGCGCATCGCGATCGCCCGAGGGCCGGCCTTCTCGTTCCACTACGAGGAGAACCTCGAGCTGTTGGAGGCCGCCGGGGCCGAGCTGGCCGGCTTCGACCCGATCCTCGACGAACGGCTGCCGCCCGGCTCCGATGCCCTCGTCCTCGCCGGCGGCTTTCCCGAGATCTTCGGCGACCAGCTGGCCGCGAACGTCCGACTCCGGTCGCACGTCCGCGAGTTCGCGGCCGCCGGCCGGCCGATCCTCGCCGAGTGCGGCGGCCTGCTCTACCTCTGCGCGACGCTCGACGGCCACGACATGTGCGGGGTCCTGCCGGCCCGCGCGTCGATGACCAACCGCCTGACGCTCGGCTACCGAGAAGCCGTCGCAGCCAGCCCGACCCCCTGGATCGCCGCCGGCAGAAGTGTGCGCGGCCACGAGTTCCACTACTCGGCCCTGGAGCCGCTCGATCCGGTCGCGTCGAGCGCATGGACGCTGTCGACCCGACATTTCGAGCGACCCGACGGCATCGTCCGCCGCGCCGTCCAGGCCGGCTACCTTCACGTCCACTGGGCCGCCCATCCGGATCTCGCCCAGGCGTTCGTGCTCGCGTCGGCCGGCTCCCCGACGGTGGCCGCCCGCCCGACGCCGATCGAGCCGACCGAGCCGTGAGGCTCACCCTGGTGATCGGCGGGACCCGGTCGGGCAAAAGTGCTCACGCGGAGGCGCTCGCCGCCGCCAGCGGCCTCGCCGTCCGCTACGTCGGCACCGCCGATCCCGGAGACGGTTCGATGCGGGCGCGGATCGCGCGGCACACGTCTCGCCGGCCCCCGGTCTGGACGACCGTCGACGCCGGGCCCGTCCTGGCCGACGCGTGCTCGGTCGCGATCGACGAATGCGTCCTCGTCGACGGTCTCGGCCCGTGGATCGCAACCCGCTTGCACGTGGCCGGCGCGTTCGCCGACAGCACGCAACTGCCGGCCGCCGCCGCGGACGTCCTGGCCGGCGTCGATCGTCTGATCCACACGCTGGAGACGGCCGGCGCGGCGATCGTCGTCGCCGAGCGGGCCGGCGACGGCGTCCTGCCGCCCGACGACGCCTCCCGGGCGTGGGTCGACCTGCTCGGCGATGCGACCCAGCGCCTCGCCGCCCGAGCCGATCGAGTCGACCTCGTCGTCGCCGGACGGTCGATCACACTCGGGGCCGGACCCGGTCGCCCACACCCGGCTGCCGAGCGCCGGCAGCCCGATCCGTCGTTGCGCCGCCACGGCGATACGGACGTCCGGCCGGGTGACGCCGACCACGCCGTCAACGTCGTCGCCGGCGGCCCGCCGCCCTGGCTGCGCGTCGCGCTGGACGCCGCGCTGGCCGATCAGGCGGCCGGCTACCCCCGTGAGGACGAGGCGATCGCCGCGATCGCCGGCCTCCACTGTCGCGACCGCGACGAGATCGTTCCGACCAACGGCGCCGCCGAGGCTCTCTGGCTGCTCGGTCCCGCCCTTCGGCCGACGCTCGCGGCCTGTGTCCACCCGGGCTTCACCGAGTCCGAGGCCGCCCTGCGAGCCCACGACGTCCCCATGGTCCGCGTCCTCCGCGACCCGGATCGCGGCTTCGCCCTCGACCCGACGGCCGTCCCCGCAGCCGCCGATCTCGTCGTCGTCGGCAATCCCGCGTCCCCGACCGGCACGCTCGACCCCGCCGCCGCGATCCTCGCGCTCCGGCGTCCCGGACGGACGATCGTCGTCGACGAGGCGTTCATGGACCTCGTCCCCGGCCAATCCGGCAGCCTGGTCGGCACGCGTCTGCCCGACGTGATCGTCGTCCGGTCGCTCACCAAGGCGCTCGGCGTCCCCGGCCTGCGTGCCGGCTACGCCGTCTCCCCCGCACACCTGGCCGCCCGGCTCCGCGCGGTGCGGCCGCCATGGTCTGCCAACGTCCTCGCCCTCGCAGCCCTCGCCGCGGCCGCCGCTCACCCCGGCGAGCTCGCCGCGATCGCCGAGCGGGCCAGCGCCGAGCGGGCGGACCTGTATGCCCGCCTGCGCGGGATCCCGGGTCTCCATGCCTGGCCGGGCGCCGCCAACTTCGTGCTCGTCGCCGTCGCCGACGGACCACGCGTCGTCACCACGCTCCGTGACCAGCGGATCGCGGTCCGTTCGGCTGCGTCGTTCCCCGGCCTCGACGCCCGCCACATCCGCATCACCGCCCGTGATCGGCGCAGCAACGCCCGCGTCTGCGACGCGCTGACCACCGCCATGTCGTCGAGCGTGTTCGACCGATGACGCTGACCGTGATCGGGATCGGGGCGGACGGCTGGCCGGGCCTCGGCGACGCGGCCCGCCGGACGCTCGTCGATGCTCCGCTGATCGTCGGCTCCCAGCGCCAGCTCGACCTCCTCCCTGCCGTCGCGGCCCGCGCGCGGCGAGCCTGGCCGTCGCCGATCGAACCGCTCGTCGCCGCCCTCGCCGCCGGACGCCACGGCGATGCCGCGGTGCTCGCGACCGGCGACCCGATGCTCCACGGGATCGGCACGACGCTGGTCCGGGCGGCCGGCATCGACGCCGTCCGCGTCGTGCCCCACGTGTCGGCCTTCGCCCTGGCCTGCGCCCGGATGGGCTGGCCCGAAGCCGACGTCGAGCTGGTCAGCACGGTCGCCCGACCCCCGGAGACCGTGATCAGGTCGCTCCAACCCGGACGGCGGATCGTCGTCTACGCGACCGGAGCCGACGGAGCCGCACGGATCGCTCGCGTGGTCTGCGACCACGGCTGCGCGGCCAGCCCGTTCGTCGTCCTCGAGCAGCTCGGCGGGCCGGCCGAGGCACGCCTGGACACGACAGCCGGCGAGGCGATCGACCACTCGGCCGACCCGCTCCACCTCGTCGCGATCACCGTTGCCGGCCGAACCGGCCTGTCGCGAGCGCCGGGGCGCCCGGACCGGGTCTACGCGTCCGACGGCCAGCTGACGAAACGCCACGTTCGCGCGATCACGCTCGCCGTGCTCGCCCCGCTCCCCGGAGATCTGCTCTGGGACGTCGGCGCCGGAACCGGCTCGATCGCCGTGGAGTGGCTGCGGGCCGAGCGCACGGCCGGAGCGATCGCGATCGAAGCACGACCCGACCGGGCAGCTCGAATCTCGGCGAACGCGTTCGCCCTGGGTGTGCCGGATCTGAGGATCGTCCGCGGCCGGGCGCCGGCCGCGCTCGACGGCCTGCCCCGGCCGGACGCGATCTTCATCGGCGGGGGGATCACCAGCCCAGGCCTCCTCGACATCTGTTGGGCGGCCCTCGAGGACGGCGGGAGACTCGTCGCCAACACCGTCACCTTCGAGGGCGAACGGACCGTCGCCGCAGCGCACGAACTCCACGGTGGGACACTGGCCAGGATCGA
>DATAUX010000179.1:0-7273 GCA_036268015.1 Solirubrobacteraceae bacterium
CGCCCCGCCGCTGTTGCCAGCGGCCGCCACAACGCTGAAGCCCTGCAGGCGGGCTTCGCCGACGGTATCTTCGAACCCGGCGAGGTCAGACGCCGTCGGCTGCGCGGCCGACCCTAAGCTGAGGTTGACAACCGAAATGCCGGACGCCTCGACAGGCTTGTCGATGCAGTGATTGATCGCGTAGTCGTACGTTCCGAAGGAAAAGGTCCCCTGTCCTGCCGCGAGTGCCTTAACATTGAAGACCCGCACGCTAGTCGGCGCGATCCCCACCATCCCCCAGCTATTCAGGGGTGCCGCCATGATCATCGCCATGTACGTGCCGTGACCATCCGCGTGGTTGCCAGGCTCTATCGGTGGGTTCAGCTTCGACAGCTCGTCGCTGGTGTCCGTACCTGGCTCCAGCGCGTACGACCCGGCGAGGATCGGCGTCGTGTCGGGATTCGCGTCGACACCCGAGTCTACGAGGCAGACCACGCCCGGCGCGGCCGGCGGCGGCGCGTACTCGAGGAACTGCGCGTCCGCCGCGATCGCCTGGACCGTCGCCCCCGGCGCCCCGACCTCCGCGCCGGCCGGCGCCGCCGCCCAACACAGGCAGGCGACTCCAGCCGTGACGACGATTGCTCGGGCTGTCAGTCGCATCATCGGACCGGATCCGTCCTACGGGTCCACCCGGACCGATCTCGATCGGCTCGCCGCCGCCTCATACGGATACCCGGTCACCCCGGCGCCCGGGATCGCCACCCGGAACTTGTAGATGATCGGGACCGTCGTCCGTTTGAACGTGTACCGGTAGACGAAAGTCCCGGTCTTTCCCCGGGCTCGCGTCTGGTCGAACGGCCGCCACCGGGTCCCGTCCCGATACTCGAGGTTCAGGGTCAGTCCGGCGGCCGGGATGTACCCGCCGTAGACGTGGCCCCGGAAGATGATCGTCCGCCCGTTCGTCGTCCGCTTCGGCCCCACCGTCAACGCGACCGACGATTTGACCAGGAGCTGGGCGCTCGCGCTCGCCGACGGACCCGCGTCGCCCGAGAACGCCTGGTAGGTCAGGCGGATCGCCCGCGACGGCCCGCCCCCGAGCGCGTATGCGAACGTCCCGTCCGCCGCCGTCCTCACCGCGCTCGACGTCGACTTGAGGCTTCCGCCCTCCGGCGTGATCGACAGGTCGATCAGGCCCGCCCCGACCCCGTGGCCGGCGCACGTCAGCGTCCCGGCCAGGGTCGCCCGCTTGCCGAGGCCGACGTGCACCGCCGTCGACCCGCCGAAATGGGCCGTCAACGTCGGGTTCTCGCACGCCCCGGTCCCGTTCGCCGTGCCTGTTCCCGCCCCGGCGCTCGTCGCCCCCGTCGCGCCCGTCGCCCCGGTCGTCCCCGAAGGCGTCGCCCCGGTCAGGCCTCCCCCCTGCGCCGAGATCGGCGCCGCCGCGTTGTGCGTCGTGATCGTCCCGCTGTAGATCGTCGCCGTGTTCCCGGCCGCGTCGTCGATCACCACCCGCAGCGCGTGGCTCCCGTCGGTCAGCTTGCTCGTGTCCAGGTCGACGTCCCCCGTCAGCGCCGTCTTGCACGGCACCTGGTATAGGAAGTCCCGCAACCCGTCCGTCGCCTGCCCGACCGTCTTGCAGTGGCCTCCGTTCGGATCCAGGACCGTGTTCGACACCGTCGTCCCGTCGACGATCACCGACGCCGAGTAGACCCCGCTGCCGACGTCGGCCGCGTTGAACACGACGTCCGCGTCGCCGGTCAGCGTCCCGCCGGCCAGCAGCGGCCCGCCCACGTTCGTCGCCGTCGGGTCCGAGTCGTCGCTCAGCGTCAGGTCGGCCGCGTACAGATCGGCCTCCGCCGCGTAGCCCGGGTACGCCGGGCACGCGGCGCCCGGCGAGCCGCCGCAGTCGGCCGACATATACAGGTGACTCGCGCCGCTGATGTGGCCGGCCGGCACGTCCTCGTGGTTGCTCGGGCTGAACCCGCCGTCGTTCGTCCCGACCTGGCTGCAGCCCAGCAGCGCCTGGCAGTCGTCGAAGACGTCGCCCGCGTCGTAGAGGAAGTTCGGCGCGTACAGCGCCGTCACGTACCCCGAGTTCGCTCCGACCCCGCCCGGCGTCCCCTCGTGCCTGTAGAGCGACGCCGACTGGATCGTCAGGCCCGCCGACGTGCTGAACGACCACAGCGCGTAGTCGGTGTCCGCCGCGTGCGGGATCACCCCGTCCAGCGCCGCCGTCAGCGCGTACGTCGTCGTTCCCGCGCAGTCGTTGATGTCGTCCGCCTCCGGCCCGCTCGCGGACCCCGTCCAGCCGTCGGTCGGCGCGACCTCGCCGTCCGGCGTGTGGCACGAGTACGCGTGAAACGTCCCGGCGACCGCCTGGCCCGGCAACAGGCCGAATGCGAGCCCGACGCCGACCACCAGCGCCAGTCGCCTCCCTCGCCGCCTCGACATCCAGGTTCCTCCTTCGTCCGGCTCACGCCGCTCAGTCTCCGACCCTCCCGTCCCCGGACGATCGGACCGCCGCTGCAAGATGTCTCCGACCCGCCCCGGCCAACGGGACACGACCGCTCGAGCAATTTCGAGCATAGCCCGAATCTCCCGATCCCAATCACGCACACCTGGCGGCTCGCGGATGCCGACCGCCTCACGCATGCCGACCGCCTCAGGCATACCGGCCGGCGATCCGCTCGACCTCGGCCGAATATCCGCCGCCGAACAGGACGGCGTGGACGAGCAGCGGGAACAGCTGCCACAGGCCGACCCGCGACTCCCAGCCGTCGGCCAGCGGCCAGGCCTTCGCATACGCCGCGAAAGCCCGGTCGCCCGGCCCGCCGAACAGCCGCAGCATCGCCAGGTCGACCTCCCGGTGCCCGCCGTAGGCGACCGGATCGATCAGCCACGGACGGCCGTCCCGGCCGGCCAGGACGTTGCCCGACCAGAGATCCCCGTGCAGCCGGGCGACCGGTTCCCGTGGCCCGGCGAGCTCGTCGATCCGGTCGCAGACCCGCTCGACGCCGGCCACCCCGGCCGGCGACAGTCCGGCCCGGCCGATCAGCGGCCGCAGGCGCCGCTCGGCATAGAACCCGCCCCACCCGTCGACCGGGTCGTTCGACAGGCCGATCGAACCGATCCGCAGCGGCCGCGGCCCGCCGAACCCGGGCGCGCCGGCCCGGTGGACGCCCGCCAGCCCCCGGCCGAGCTCCTCCTCGCCGGCCCGGTCGAGTCGGCCCGGGTCGATCCACTCCAGCGCCAGGAAGTCCTCCCCCACGCCGACGACCTCCGGCACCCGCAGCCCACCGGCCTCTCCCAGCCACCGCAGGCCGGCCGCCTCGGTCGCGTACTCACCCGGTCCGGGGTCGGTCCGCGTCTTCACGAAGGCGGCCCGGCCGTCGGTGAGCACGACCCGCCAGGCCTCGTTGACGGAACCTCCGCCGACCCGCTCGGCCGACCCCGGACGCGCGCCGACGCGCTCGAGCGTCTCAGCCGACAGGCTCACGCCGGACGAGCCGGCTCAGCCGGCAGAACCGCGACGGCCGGCGGACTCGCGCCGGCGCAGGTCGTCGACCAGGCCGGCGCACGCGGCCTCGATCAGGTCGAGCGCGTGGCTGAAGCCCTTCTCGCCGCCCTCGTACGGGTCCGGGACGTCGAGGTTCCACTCGCTCGAGCTGGCCGGGTCGAACTCGCGCAGCAGCCGGACCTTCTCGGCGCCCTCGCCGCCCGGCGCCATTCCGAGCAGCTCGGACGCGTTGCGACGGTCCATCGCGAGGATCATGTCGAAGTGGTCGAAGTCCTCGCCCGTGACCTGGCGGGCCCGGCCGGTGAGCTCGAACCCGCGCTTGCGAGCCGCTGCGGTCGCTCGGGGGTCGGGCTTCGCGCCGACGTGCCACGCCCCGGTCCCCGCGCTGTCGATCTCCGTCCGGTCGGCGAGCCCGGCGTCGTCGACGAGCTTGCGCATCACGGCCTCGGCCGTCGGCGACCGGCAGATGTTCCCCAGGCAGACGAACAGGACGCGCACCCCGGCGACCTTAGCGAACGGGACTGGAAGCCGAGCGTGCCGCCCGGCGTCCAGTCCCGATGCCAGGCCTCGACTAGCTGATGATGTGGATCGTCACCTTCGACGACGCGGTCACCTTCGAGCTGTCGAGCGACGGCCGGTAGTTGAACTCGATCGTCCGCGAGGTCAGGTTGTTCGGCGTGATCAGCGTGAACTCGCCCTTGCTCCGCGTCCGCAGGCCGGTCTTGACGAGCGACTTGCCGCCGACGAGGTGGATCTGGTCGATCTTCGCGTTCTTGATCGGCTGACCCGCGCAGTTGACGATCGTCCCGCGAATCACGAACCGCGTGCCCTTCTTGCCGGTGAACGACTTCGGCCCGCTGGCCGGGATCCCGTGCTTGTCTCCCGTGCCGTCGTGGAAGGACTTCACGCGTGCGCACGTGCTCGCGTTCGTGCCGTTGTCAGGTGCCTTGCTCGGCGCCGTCGTCGTCACGCCGGGCGCACCCGGCGCACCCGGCGCACCCGGGGCACCGGCCGGTCCGGTCGCGCCGTTCGCTCCCGCGGCACCGGGCGTGCCTGCCGGACCCGGCGTTCCGGCAGCACCGGCCGGTCCGGCAGGACCGATCGGACCCGTCGGACCGGGGCCACTCTGCGGCGGCGTCGTGAACACCTGGTCGCCGCCGAGCGTCGTTCCGAGCGAGTTGGTCGCGACCAGCTGGACGTGGTAGGTCGTCGACGGGTCGAGGCCGTTGACCGGCTCGGTCAGCGGCTCGATCGCCATGTCCCCGTCGCCGGCCGACCGGGTCGGCGTGTCCGTGCCGTAGGCGGTCGTCGTCCCGTACTCGTAGAAGTACGTCGTCGCCGGGCCGTTCGCCGTGACCGACCCGTTGAAGTCGCCGGTCGTCGCGCTGATCGGCGCGACCGGGAGCGTCGTCGCCGACGGGGCGCAGTTCGTCTCGAACGTCGCATCGTCGCCGTGGGCTCCGCCGGCCGAGTTCGAGGCGAAGATCCGGTAGTGGTAGACCGTGCACGCCGTCAGGCCGGTGACCGGCTGGAAGACCTGCACCGGAAGGACGCCGGACCCGGCCGGAGCATCCGGCACGGGGATGATCGTCCCGTAGGAGGTCGACGTGCCGAAGTCGAAGTGGTAGGTCGTCGGCAGGCCCTCGGGGTTGACCGAGGCGTTGATCTCGGCCTTCGTGTCGGTGATCCCGACCGGCTCGAGCGTCTCGACCTCCGGCGGTCCGCCGGTCGCCGTCCCGTCGTCGACGACCAGGCCGACATTGTCGTAGTAGACGGCGACCGTCCCCAGAGCGGCCTGGATCAGGGTCGACGTGAAGTTCGTGGTCAGGTCGATCCGGTACGTGTCACCCGGGATCAGGTCGGCCGCCGGGACGGTGACCGCATGGGTCGAGAACGCCGTGTTGCACGGCGAGTTGAAGAGGATCAGCGGCCCGCAGGTCAGGGTCTCGGTCGGGATCGAGAAGCTCGTCCCGGTCGTCTGGTTGACGAGCGTCTCGGTGACCGTGGCCTGACCGCCGATGTCGAGCAGAGCCGTGATCTCGGCCTCGTCGTCGAAGGTGAGGGTCGCCCCCTTGATCGAGGCCGCCGTCCCGGCGAGCGTGAAGGCCGGCGAGCTGAACGTGCTCGTCCCGGTCGTGACCTGGAGGACGCCGAGCAGGCCGACGGCCGTCTCGTAGGTCGTCTCAAGCGATCCGGGAGGGTTGCCGGTGGTCGCGGACACGCCGTTCGTCACGGTGCACAGCGCGTTCTGCAGGATCCCCAGGATCGAGCACTCGTGGTCGGTATCTATCCATCCATCTGAACCCGAGCTGAACGAGCTGGGCGTGGCGCCCCCGTCCGGATAGGCCGTTTCCGCCATCGCAGCGGCTGGCATCATCAGCAGCGCTCCCGCGACGACGCCCAGGACAAGTCTCAACGATCCGTGCTTCGACATGAATCCCACCCTCTCGTACCAATTCCCAGAATTCCCAATTGATCTGGCCACACGCGCCGCGCGTGGGGTGCCCAGACCCCGGACCATTCAAACATAGTCGCCGGTCTTCGTGCGCGGTTTCAGCGGTCGCCGAGCTCGAGCACGGCGAGAAAGGCCTCCTGGGGAACCTCGACCCGGCCGATCTGCTTCATCCGCTTCTTGCCCTCCTTCTGCTTGGAGAGGAGCTTCTTCTTGCGGCTGATGTCCCCGCCGTAGCATTTGGCGATGACGTCCTTGCGGTAGGCCTTGACCGTCTCCCGGGCGATCACGTGGGCGCCGATCGCCGCCTGGATCGGGACGTCGTACTGCTGGCGGGGGATCTTCTTGCGCAGCCGCTCGGTCAGCATCCGGCCGAGGTCGTAGGCCTTGTCCTTGTGCGTGATCATCGACAGGGCGTCGACCTGGTCGCCGGCGAGCAGGACGTCGAGCCGGACGAGGTTCGACGCGTGCATCCCGGTCAGCTCGTAGTCGAGCGACGCGTAGCCGCGGGTCCGGGACTTCAGCTGGTCGAAGAAGTCGAGCACGATCTCGGCGAGCGGCAGGTCGTAGGTCAGCTGGACGCGGTCGGATGAGAGGAAGTGCATCCCGACGTGGCTGCCCCGCTTGTCGAGGCAGAGCTCCATGATCACGCCGATGTACTCCTTCGGCGTGATGATCGTCGCCCGGATGTACGGCTCGCGGATCTCCTCGATTCGCATCGGGTCGGGCATGTCTGAGGGGTTGTGGACCTCCATCTCCTCGCCGTTGGTCAGCGTGATCTCGAAGCCGACCGACGGCATCGTCGTCAGGAGCTCGAGGTCGTACTCGCGCTCGAGCCGCTCGCGGACGATGTCCATGTGCAGGAGGCCGAGGAAACCCGCCCGAAAGCCGAACCCCAGCGCGTCAGACGTTTCCGGCTCCTAGGAGAGCGCGGCATCATTCAGAGTCAGTTTCTCCAGGGCGTCGCGCAACTCCGGGAAGCGCTCAGAGTCGATCGGGAAGAGGCCGCAGAAGACCATCGGCTTGACCTCGCGGTAGCCGGGCAGGGCCTCGGTCGCGGCGCCGATCTTCGTCGTCAGGGTGTCGCCGACCCGCAGCTGGGTGACGTCCTTGATCCCGGTGATCAGGTAGCCGACCTCGCCGGCGGCGAGCTGTCCGACGGAGACCATCTGGGGTGAGAAGAAGCCGAGGTCGTCGATCTCGGCCTGCGTCCCGCCGGCCATCGCGCGAATCGCGTCGCCCTTGCGGAAGACGCCGTCGAAGACGCGGATGTAGGCGACGACGCCGCGGTACTGGTCGAACTCCGAGTCGAAGATCAGCGCCCG
>DATAUX010000180.1:0-18724 GCA_036268015.1 Solirubrobacteraceae bacterium
CGTCGACGCCGTATCGATCCGGTGAGCCCGGGCGACGCGAGCGGGGAGCGTCGGGTCGTGGCGCCGTGAGCCGAGCACCCCGGCACGAGCGACGCGCGCTGGCGGCGCTGGCCGTCGGCCACGGCTGCGCCGACATGTGTCAGGGCGCCGTTCCCGCGCTCGTGCCGTTTCTGCTCTCCGAACGCGACATGACTCTGAGCCAGACGGGGCTGCTGCTGCTCGTCATGACGGTGGGCTCGTCAGTCCTTCAGCCGGTCTTCGGATATCTCGCCGACCGTTCGAACGCGGCCTGGCTGATGCCGGCCGGCCTCCTCGTCGCAGCCTGCGGGATCGCCACGTTGGGCATCTTCGACGAGTTCTCGGTCGATCTGCTGGGCGTCGGATTGGGCGGCCTCGGCGTCGGCGCGTTCCACCCCGAGGCCGCCCGCATCGCCGGGCGGCCTGACGGCGCGGGCGTCGCCACCAGCCTCGGCGTCTTCGCGGTCGGCGGCAACGCCGGATTTGCCCTGGCTCCAGCGCTTCTGACCCCGGCGGTGCTGCTCTGGCGGCTCCCCGGGGCCGCAGTCGTGCTCGTTCCGGCCGCGCTCAGCGCGCTGTGGCTGACGCGGGTCGCGGCAGGCGTCACAACTGGGGCCGGGAGATCGGCAGAGCCGGGGCCGACGGCCGGGCCCACGGTCGATCGATGGGGGCCGCTCGCGGTGCTCGGTGCGGTCGCATCGCTGCGCTCAGGCGTCTATTTCGGGCTTCAATCGTTCATCGCCGTCTACTTCGTCCGATACCTCGCAACCTCGGAGACCGTCGGCAACGCCGCGCTGACCGTGCTGCTCGTCGCCGGTGCGGCCGGCACGCTGGCCGGCGGCCGCCTCGCCGACCGCTTCCGCACGAGGCTCGTGCTGGTGGGTTTCCTCGTCGCGATCGCGCCCCTGCTCGCCGTGTTCCTCACGACCCGCGACTTGATCTTGGCCTTTCCGCTGCTGGCCTGCGTCGGCTTCGTGACGATCGGCAACTTCTCGCTGACCGTCGTGATGGGGCAGCATCTGCTCCCGTCCCGACCAGGCCTGGCATCGGGCATCACCCTCGGCCTGGCGATCGGCGTCGGCGGCCTGATCGCCGCTGCACTGGGACCCCTGGCCCAGCGGGTCGGCGTGGATGCCGTGCTCTGGGGCTTGCTCGGCCTACCGATCCTCGCCGCCGCCCTGGCGGTTGCGCTGCCTGACAGGCAAGGCCAGACCGGCCGGGTCCGGCACGGGCAATCGGCTGCCAAGGAGATCATGGTCCAGCCAAGGTGACTCGGGTCGCCCCCGTCGTCGTCGCGTGGTGGACATCGGCCGGCCCGAGTCTTCGGCGGAGGCGTCGGAGCGGCTGTCGCGTGCTTCGTGTGGCGAGCAACTGCTGGTGCCGTGCTCGGATCCGGCGCCCTGCGGCCGGCTGTTCGAGCCGCGGCGGGTCAGCTGCGGGCGGACTCCCAGGAGAAGCCGCGGACGGCGAAGAAGATGCCGAGCACCGTCCAGGCGGCGATCACCGCCAGGGCGGAGAGATGGTCGCCGAGACCGCCGCTGTGGGCGACCATCCCGCCCTTGAGGCCGGTCACGACGTGGCCGACCGGGAGGACCTGGGCGAGGTCCTTGGCGAAGGCCGGCGAGTGCTTGGTGTCGAGCGAGACGCCGGAGACGAAGACGACCGGGAGGAAGACGGCGTTGACGATCGCCGGGGCCGAGTCGAAGTTGGGGATCACGTGGGAGAGGGCGACGCCGAGCGACGCGAGGCAGATCACGCCGGCGAAGGTGAAGAGGATCAGCTGGACGGGGTCGGGCGGCCAGCCGATGCCGAAGACGAGGCGGCCGGCGAGCACGACGAAGACGATCTGGATCGCCGTGTTCGTGACGGCGTTGAGGCCGACCCCGCCGAGGTAGGTGCCGGTCGAGATCGGCGTGCCCCGCATCCGCTTGAGGACGCCCTGCTCGCGAAGGAAGGTGATGTTCATCGCCAGGGCGGTGAAGGTCGTCGACATGACGCTCATCGCGGCGACGGCCGGCAGGACGATCTCGAGGTCCTTGTGGTTGTTGGCGAAGATCACGCCGAAGACGGCGAGGAAGAGCAGGGGGAGGAGGAAGTTGAAGAAGGCGGCGCTCGGGTTGCGCCAGAACATCCGTCGCTCGAGGCGGTACTGCCGCCAGAGGAGGCTCAGTTGATCAGACATCGGCGGTCAGCTCCAGATAGACGTCTTCGAGGCTTGGACGCGTGACCGAAAGCTCGTTGAGGGTCTCGCCGCGGTCGATCGCCGCGGCGGTCAGCCGGTGGAGCAGGTGGGTCGGGTCGTCGGTCTCCTCGGCGACGGCCGTGCCGGCCGCGTCGACGTAGGTCACCTGGTAGCGGGAGATCCCCTGGACGCCGAGCTCGGCCGGTGAGCCGATCGCGAGGATGCCGCCGTCCTTGATGATCGCGACCCGGTCGGCCAGCTCCTGCGCCTCGTCGAGGTAGTGGGTCGTGAGCAGGACGGTCTTGCCGAGCTCCTTGAGCGAGCGGATCGTCTCCCAGGCGGCCCGGCGGGCGGCCGGGTCGAAGCCGGTCGTCGGCTCGTCGAGGAAGATCAGCTCGGGGTCGCCGACCAGGGCGAGTGCGAAGTCGAGCCGGCGGAGCTGGCCGCCGGAGAGCTTGCGCGTCCGCTCGTCCTGCTTCTGGGTCAGGCCGGCGACGGCGATCACCTCGTCGACGTCGCGGGGGTGCGGGTAGAACCGCGACCAGTGGGTGAGGGCCTCGCGGACGGTGATGTGCCGGTACATGCCGCAGCTCTGGAGGACGATCCCGACCCGCTGGCGCAGGGCGGTCGACCGGAGCTGGGGGTCCTCGCCGAGCACGCTGACCGTCCCGGCGGTCCGGTCCCGGTAGCCCTCGAGGATCTCGACCGTCGTCGTCTTGCCGGCGCCGTTGGGCCCCAGCAGGCCGAACACCTCGCCGACGGCGACCGAGAAGTCGATCCCGCGAACGGCCTCGTGCGGGCCGTAGGTCTTGCGCAGCCCGCGTACGTCGATCGCCGGCTCGTCGGTCGTCATCGGGGCGAATCATGCCAACATCCAATTTGCCGGGCCGAACCCGCCGGGACCAGGGACAATGGGTTCTTGCGCGGCGCGTGCATCGACATCGGCTCGAACACGACCCGGCTGCTCGTGGCCGAGCTCGACGACTCGCCGGCCGGGCTGGAGTCCGGTGGCCTGCGGGCGGTCCTGGCCGCCCGGGCATTCACGGCGATCGGCGCGGCCCTCCGCTCGGACGGGTCGCTGTCGGCCGCGAAGATCGCCGAGGTGGCCGATGTCGTCGCCGAGCAGGCGAGGGCCGCCCGGCTCCAGGGGGCTCGCGCCGTGCGCGCCGTGGCGACGGCGGCGATCCGGGCGGCGTCGAATCGTGGCGAGCTGATCGCGGCGGTCGCCGCGGTCGCCGGGGTCGAGGTCGAGGTTCTCAGCGGCGAGCAGGAGGCCCGGCTGGCATTCGCCGGCGCCGTCGCGTCCCTGCCGCGGCCGCCGGCCGGGAAGGTCGCGGTGATCGATGTCGGCGGCGGGTCGACCGAGCTCGTGATCGGGACGCACGCTGGCGGACCCCGGTGGTCGAGATCGCTCGGGGTCGGATCGAGCTCGCTGACCGAGCGCTGCATCACCCACGACCCGCCGTCCGGCCGGTGCCTGGCGGCGCTCGACCGGGAGAGCGCGGCCGCCTTCGCCGGGCTCGATCCGCCGCCGGTCGACCTGGCCCTGGCCGTCGGCGGCTCGGCGACGACGCTGCTCTCGCTCGACGGAGACCGGCTCGATCCCGAGTCGCTGGCCTTCCTGCTCGTCGAGTTCACGGCCGAACCGGTCCTGCCGACGGCCGTCCGGCTCGGTCTGCACCCGGATCGGGCGCGCCTGCTGCCGGCCGGCATCGCCCTCCTGTCGCGGGCGTCCGAGCTCCTCGACCGGCCGCTGCGGATCGCCCGGGGCGGCCTGCGCGAAGGCGTGATCCTCGGGCTGATCGGCTGACCGTCCCGCGGTCAGGGAGCGGGCGTCGTTGCCGCCACGCTGATCGCGAACTCGGCGGCGAACGACGAACCGGGCGCGACCGAGCGGAGCCGGTCGCCGGTGGTCAGGGCGTCGACCGGCGCGGTCATCGGTTCGAAGCAGATGAAGTCGGACGCGGCCGGCGCGAAGACGTGGGCTACGGTGTAGCCGTCGACGAGCTCGACGGCCAGGCGGCGGCGGTCGTCGGCGACGGAGAAGGTGATCGGCTGGCCGGCCGGTGGCGCCTGCAGCTCGTCGAACGAGTCGTCGAAGGCCCGGTCGCCGAGCCGGCCGGAGCACTCGCCGTCCTCGACTCGGTCGGTCGCGCCGGTCGGGATGCCCCGGCCGTCGAGTACGGCCCGGCGGCGGACGGGAAGCTCGACCGACCACGTCCTTCGATCGGATCCGGGGAGGCGGACGTAGGGGTGGAAGCCGAACGAGATCGGAACGGCGACGTCGCCGGTCGGCGTCAGCGTCAGCCGGACGGCGAGGCGGCCGGCGCGCAGGGAGACGTCGAGCGCGACGACGTGGGGAAAGGGGAAGGCGGCGAGCAGGGCCGGGTGGGCGGCGAAGTCGAGCTCGGCGCGCAGCCGCGGGGCGCCGTCGTCGTCGACCGTCGCGTCCACGACGACCCAGTTCGGGCTGGCGGTCAGCAGGCCGTGCATCGGCAGCCCGGTCGCCCCGTCGAGATGGGCGACGGGCGAGTCGTGCGGGATCTCGACCGACCGACCGCCGGCTGTGTACGTCCATGAGCTCAGGCGGTTGGCCCACGGGTGGAGGAGCGGGATCCCGAAGCTCGAGCCGCGCTCGGCGTAGGCCGGGGGCCCGCCGCGACGGGCGAGCAGCTCGTCGTCGCCGTCGATCAGCGAGCAGCCGACCATCCCGAGCGACGGGATGAACGTCGCCCGGAGGATGTCGCCGGGGCCGGCCAGCGTGACGGCCGGGAACCCGTCGACCTCGGTCCGCAGCACGCGGGCGGGGGAGGCCACCCGCCCAGTCTGGCAGGGGCTGGTTCCCGGGCGGTCTACGCCGTGGCGGCGAGGCCGATCAGGTGGCCCTCGGGATCGGTGAAGTGGCCGACGACGAGGTCCGCCCCGGGCGCCCGGTCGGGGCCCATCGTCCGGGTCCCGCCGAGGCGCTCGACCTGCTGCAGGGCGGCTTCGACGTCGGGAACGCCGACGTAGAAGATCACGTGCCCGTCGTAGCCCGGGCCGCCGCCGACGCCACCGGGGATGCCGCCGCCAGGCGTCGGGCCGGGGTCCACGAAACCGTAGTTGCCGGCCTCGGAGACCTCGATCGAGACCGGGCCGCTGGTGTCGAACTCCCACCCGAACAGGTCGCCGTAGTAGGCGCGGAGCTGCTCGGGGTCCTTGCCGATGACCTCGAAGTGGATGACCGGTGCTCCCATGGTGCGTTCCTTTCGGCGGAGCTGCTTCGCAGTCGATCTCCCGACCGTCCTGAACCGGCTCGTCGGGGTCGCTGCCTTGGCTCGTGCACAGCCACCGTAACAGATCAGTGCTGAAACAAGACTATTCAGTTGCTAAGACGCACCGTCTCTGTCAGGATGAGGGAATGCCGACGAGCCGGAGCTACGGAGACGCGTGCGGCATAGCCCGCGCCCTCGACGTCGTCGGGGAGCGCTGGGCGCTGCTGGTCGTCCGCGAGCTGCTGCTCGGACCCCAGCGGTTCTCCGACCTGCGCGAGGCCCTGTCGAAGGCCAGCTCGAACCTCGTGTCCGACCGTCTCCGCGAGCTCCGCGACCGCGGTGTGGTCGACCGCCGCAAGCTCCCGCCTCCGGCCGGATCGTGGGTATACGAGCTGACCGAATACGGGCGGCGCCTCGAGCCGATCGTGCTCGGACTCGGCGCCTGGGGGCTCGACGTCCGACTTCCGCCGGGGCCGAGGGCGCTCAGCGCGACGTCGGCTCTGCTCTTCCTGCGGGGCGTCGCCCGGCCCGACCTCGACGCGGGTCCGGCGACCCTGCGGGTGGAGCTCGACCGCAGGATCTGGACGGTCGAGGTCGCGGGCGGTGGGATCGACGTCCGGGCCGGCGAGCCGACGGCCGCCGAGGTGTCGATTCGCACCGACCCGGAGACGCTCGTCGGTCTGCTCGAGGACCCGCGCCGCCTCGATGCGGCGGTCTCCGACCAGAGCGTCGTCGTCGAAGGAGATCTCCGGGTCCTGCGCCGCGTCCTGCTGACGGCGACCACGGCGGCGTCGCCCGCCGCCGCGTGAGCCCGCCGACCGATCGGGTATGACTGACGCCTGTGGACGACGACGACGACTGGACCGGCACGCCGCCCGAGGGTCACCACTCGCGCGACCGGGCACGCCCGGATTTCTGGCGCAACCAGTGGCAGGCGAGCGTCGCCGGCGGAGTGCTGGCCCTGCTCGTGATCATCGCGGTGGTCGTCGTCCTGCTCGTCCGCTGACCCGCGGCGACGGCTGGACCCGGCCGGCGCCGGGCTCGCGACACGGCAAGCGGCGCTGGGTCGACGACTCGCTCGTCCGGCCCGCGGACCGCGCGACGCGCCGGCGGTCCCGACTCGGTCGGGGCGGGGCGGGAGGTCACCGTCGAGCGGTCGGGGTCGACGGTTGCGGCGAAGACCGCGAACGGCGACATCCGCGTCGGCGAGGTCGCGGGTGGTGGCGTCGTCGCCTAGACCGGTTGCGGCAGGCTGGAGATCGGATTCCCGAAGGCGTGGCCGCCTGGCTGGACCTCGACACGCGTTGCGGAACCGTCCACAACAGCCTCGACGCGGCCGGGCCTCCAGCCGCCGGCGAGGACGCCGTCGAGGTCCGCGCCCGGAGCTCGTTCGGCGACATCACGATCCGCCGGACGTCCAGCCCGGCCTACGAGACGGCCACGGCGTCCCGCTGACCGCGGGAACCGGCCGAGGGTCGATCCAGGCGCCGACGGTCGGCGGGACTCAGGCGGCTGCGGCAGACGCTCGGCGACGTCGCCGCGGTCGACGGCGTCGACCTCGAGTCCGTCTTTCGACGCGCTCGCGGCACGCGGGCGACCCCGACGGGCGGCGAACGCGTCGGTTACCAGTGGACGCCCTTCATCACGCTGGCCAGGGCCAGCTGCTCGGCCGTCGCGTGCTCGTTGGCGTCCTTCTGGCCGCGGGCGGCAGCCGAGTCCGGGAAGACCCGATAGGCCAGGTGGAGGACCTGGTCGACGGCCTTCGGAACCAGGGCGTAGGCAACCTCGCCGAACGTCCCGAGCTTCGTGCCGACGTGCTTCGGCTTGGCCCGCATCGCCTCGCAGATCATCCCGGCGGCCGCCTCCGGGCTGATCGCCGGGAACGCGTCGTACATCTTCGTCGGCGCGATCATCGGCGTCCGGACGAGCGGCATGTGGATCGTCGTGAACGTGATCCCGTCGCCGATCACCTCGCTCGAGGCGACCCGCGTGAACGCGTCGAGCGCGGCCTTCGACGCGACGTAGGCCGAGAAGTGCGGCGGGTTGGTCTGGACGCCGATCGACGAGACGTTGACGATGTGGCCGTGGCCCTGCGCCTTCATCTGGGGCATCAGCGCCGTGATCAGCTTGATCGCGCCGAAGTAGTTGAGCTGCATCGTCCGCTCGTAGTCGTGGAACCGGTCGCGGCTGAGCGTGACCGACCGGCGGATCGACCGGCCGGCGTTGTTGACGAGGAAGTCGATCGTCGGATGATCGGCCAGCGCCCGGTCGACGACCCCGTCGATCGCGTCCATGTCCGACAGATCGGCCGCGTAGACGTACGCCGTCCCGCCGGCCGCCTGGATCTCGGCGCGGACGTCGTCGAGCTTGTTCTGCGTCCTGGCCACTAGCAGCGGCGTTCCGCCGGCCGCCGCGACCATCAGCGCGGTCGCCCGCCCGATCCCCGAGCTGGCCCCTGTGATGAGGACGGTCCGCCCGCCGAGCGCGGTCCGCATCGACTTGTCCTTGTAGAGATCCGGATCGAGCTGGCGCTCCCAGTAGTCCCAGATCGGTTTCGCGTACGTCTCGAGCAGCGGGGCGGCGATGCCCGATCCGGCGAGCGCCTGGACGGCGTCGCGGTCGTCGAACGGGCAGCTGAACGCCAGATGACCGAGAACCTCCTCGGGGATGCCGAGATCGGCCAGCAGGAGCGACCGGATGTCCTTGATCGCCGGCAGCTTGACCAGCAGGGAGAAGACCCCCTTCGGCAGGGCGTCGGTCAGGCGCTTGTCGATTCGCACGGCCAGCCGTGGGGCGTGGGCGGCCGCGGCGAAGATGTTGAGCACCTCACCTGAGCGCTGGGACTTCGGGCTGGTCAGGTGGAACGCCCGTCCGTCGAGACCCGGCTGGTGCCCGATGTGGTCGATCGCCCGGACGACGTAGTCGACCGGCACGATGTTCGTGTGGCCGAACTCCGGCCCGACCAGCGGCACCCATTCGGGAATCCACCGGCGGATCTTCTGGATCCCCTTGAAGAAGTAGTACGGCCCGTCGATCTTGTCGGCCACGCCGGTTTCCGAGTGGCCGATCACGACGCTCGGTCGGTAGACCCGCCACGGGATCGCCGACTCGGTCCTGACGACCTGTTCGGAGTCGAACTTCGTCTGGTGGTATGACGACGGCAGGTACTGGCCCTCGTCGAACATGTCCTCCCGGAAGAAGCCCTCGTACCGGCCGGCGACGGCGATCGACGAGACGTGATGGAAGATCCCGGCGCCGACCGTGTTCGCCAGCTCGACCGCCTGCCGGGTCCCGCCGATGTTGACGAGCTCGTTGTGCGCCGGCGCGGCCGTCATGTCGTAGATCGCCGCGACGTGGAAGAAGTGGTCGATCCTGCCGCGCAGTGCGTCCACGTCGGCGTCG
Source organism: Solirubrobacteraceae bacterium (assembly GCA_036268015.1). Taxonomy (GTDB): domain Bacteria; phylum Actinomycetota; class Thermoleophilia; order Solirubrobacterales; family Solirubrobacteraceae; genus Palsa-513. The sequence continues at coordinate 8,857 of DATAUX010000180.1, forward strand.
CCGAGCCCCAGCAGCGGCTTGCGCAGGTCGCCGATCACCGGGCGGATCCGCCCGCCCGCGTCCCACTGCTCGATCAGCTGGTCGAGCCGGCCGACCGATCCCTCGCGCACGAGCACGTGGACGAGGCCGTCCCGGCGGAGCAGCGTCTCGACGAGGTGGCGGCCGATGAACCCGGTCGCCCCGGTCACGAAGTACGAGATCGGCCGCCCCGTGACCTCGAGGCTCGATCTGCGCGGAAGAATCTCAGTCCCGGCGGCCACGCCGCCAATCACCTACCAGCCGCCGTGCGGCTCGTCGGGCGACTTCTCGGCCGCCTTGCGGGCTGTCTTTCGCTTGTCGAGCTTCGACTGGATCGTGCTGGCGACGAGGATGAACAGCGGGAAGAAGATGATCAGGATGAAGCCGGCGTCCGTCGTCACCTTGTCCGTCGTCTCCCCGTACAGGCCCTGTCCACCGTCGTGGGCGAAGGCCGCGGGAGCGAGCATCGCGATCGCGGTGAGCGACATTGCGGTGGCGGCAAGGAGGCGGCGCATGGCTCGGGCGATCTTATCTGCTCGGGCGGCTGGCCCGCGCCGCGCCCGCGGACCTACGCCGCGGCGTGGACGAGGCGGAGCAGGGACGGCATCAGCGCCTTGATGATCAGCCGGTAGCCGGCCGCCGTCGGGTGGATGTCGTCGACCAGGGTCAGCTTCTTGGCGACCGACGTCTTCGCCGACCAGAGCTTGGTCAGGGCGCTGCTGTAGACGCAGCCCTCGGCCTTGGCGACGCTCCGGTCGATCTGGTCGAACCGGGCGATCACCTTCGCCGAGCCGGGCACGGGCGTCGGGTCGGCGATCAGGCAGTGGCCGTCGTACGTCCGGATCAGCCTCGTGTACTTGACCAGGGCCGCCGAGTACTGCTTCGCCCGGCGGTCGGCCTGTCCCGAGCTGGCCTCCTCGATGTACAGGTAGCCGCCGAGGAAGACCGACACGTCGAAGCGCTGCTGGACGATCGACTCCTGCACGAGCTGGGTGAGGTCCTGGCCGAGCAGATGACCCATGTGGCCGAGGTTCTCGACCTCGACCTGGACCGTCCCGGGTGTGACCGGCCGGCGTGAGATCGCCCCGTCGAAGATGAACTGGCCGTAGGCCGGGCCGGTGATCGTCAGCGACGTCGCCCCGGCCGGGACGGTCAGCCAGAGCTCGGTCGGCTGGGGCGGGCCGGTCGAGTTCGTGCTGATCGTCCACGTCTGGCCGCCGGCCGTCGCCGTGAACGACGGGCCGCCCTGGTACTTGGTGAAGAGGACGGCGACCGTCGGTGCGTCGATCGGCGCCGTCGCGGTCGCGGCCGGCGAGACGGCCAGCGCGCTGTACCCGCTCGGGCCGTTCAGTCCCGACTGGGTGCCGAACCCGTTCAGCAGCCAGCCCTTCGCCGGCTGGCTGCCGAGCCCGCCGATCACGAAGCTCCGCTTCAGCTTCCAGCGGAACGGGGTCGCCGGGATGAAGCCGGTGCCGCCGCGCGAGAATCCCTGCTTGACGAGCGCGTCCTCGAGCAGGGGCGCGAGGCCGTCCTTGAGGAAGTCGGGGACGGTGTACGCCTCGGCGACCGAGTCGCCGTAGAGCGCGACGGTGACGCGGGGGCCGGTATGGGCCGACGCACCTGTGATCAGGCCGGCCGGGCCGATCCCGAGCGCGGCGACCGACCCGGCGAACAGGGCCGTCAACGACGCGGCCCGCCGCCGCCATCCGGATGTCGTGTGCCGTGAACCCAAGCCGATCTCCGGCCGAGGATACCGGCGTAACGCGCAACTGTTGCCGTGCCGATGGGTTCATATGTGGCGCTACCCTTCGCCCGCGCCGACCGTCCCGCTACAGAGTGAGGTTTCACAGATGCTCCGCCCCCTTCGCCTGCCCATCGCACTCTGCGCCGTCGCGCTGTGCGGGGTGCCGGCGCTCGCCACACCGGCCGCCGGGGCCGCCCAGGTCGCCCACGCGGCCGCCTCGTGCACTTCGACTCCCGCGTCCCTTGCCGGCGGCTACATCATTCCGGGCAAGAACAAGGGCGTCCCGTGTGCGAAGCGATCGGGCCTCGAGTCCGGCTTCCAGGCCTGTCGCCTGAAGCACGGCAAGAAGGGCACGTGCAAGTCGAAGGTTCTCGGATACACGTGCAAGGAAGGCCATCGCTCTGTCGGCCCGGTCAACTTCTTCGCCGTGGTGACGTGCAAGAAGGGGAGCACGTCGTTCGCCTGGACCTACGAGCAGAACACCCTCTAGACGCCGACCGGGCCGGGGCGGCGGGCCGGCAGCGGTGGCCCGGTGTCTCAGTCGAGGTTGTCGACGATCTCGCTCGCCCGGGACCACTGGGCCGGCGGGACGACGAGGTAGATGTCGCCCCGGCCGAACCGGTCGAGCGGGTGATCGGCCGCGCAGCTCGCGTCGATGCCCATGCCCCGCAGCTGGTCGCGCCACGCGACGGCCGTCGTCTGGTCCTCGAACGTGCTGACGGTCTCCCAGTCCTCGAGGCGCGGATCGCCGATCGAGACCGCCGGCTCGCGTCCGGCCTGACGCTTCGAGAACCACGGGATCGGCACGCCTGGAGCCTACGCTGCCGGACGGCCGGGTCGGTTGGTTGGCCGGGTCGGGTCGGGTGGGTCCGTCGGGTCGGTCGGTCGGGTCGGCAAACGGGCGGGGGTCCCGGCTTTGTGACTGGAGCGACGACCGTTCGTCGGTTATTTCGGCGATTCGGTACGAAACGCGACAATCTGTCGTGTTTCGTACAAATTCTCTAAAAGACAACACAGCGCGCGCTCTCACGGCAAGTCCGTCCCCGCCCGTTCGCCCCGCCCCATCCGCCCCGGCCGTCCGCCCCGCCCGGCCCCGCCGGGCCGTCCGCCCCGCCCGGCCCCGCCGTCCGCCCCGCCAGGCCCCGCTCGGCCCGGCCCGGCCCGGCCCCTACCCGATGTTGAAGTCCTTGGCGACGGCCGCCTCGACGATCGTCGCGGCGAGTTGGGAGCCGGCGTCGTTGAGGTGGATGCCGTCGGCCTGGCGGACGATCGTCGCCTGGCCGTTGACGGTCATCGCGTCCCGGTAGACGAAGCCGGGCGTGAAGACGGGGACGGTGTCGATCATCCGGACCTGGTCGGCCCACGGCTGGGCGGCGACGGTGACGGCGGCGTCGACGACCCTGGAGATCTTCTGCCGGGCGGGGTCGCGGGGGGCGGGGAGCGTCAGCCAGTAGACCCGGGCGACGCCGTTCTGGCGGTAGGTGTCCATCATCGAGCGGGCCCGCTCGGCGTAGATCGCGGCCCACTCGGCGCTGCAGCACTGGACCTGGGCGCCGCCGGGGCCGGGCATCGGGAAGCCGTCGTTCGCGCCGATGAAGATCACGACGGCGTCGGGGTGGTCCTGCTTGACCTGGGCGGCGGCCTCCTTGCCCCAGTCGAGCAGCACGCTCTGGGAGATGCCGGTCCCGATGTGGGGATCCTGGATCACGTGGACGCCCTTGGGGTCGAGCGCCTGGGCCATGTCGGAGTCGAGCGGCTCGGACATCGAGTCGCCGGTCACCAGCAGGGTGTGGAGCGGCTTCTTGGGCGGGGCGGGCAGGCCGAGCTGGGCCGGGTCGAACGCGTCGGAGGTGACCGGGGGGATCCCGCCGCCGGTCGCGGTCGCGGCGATCGTCGCGAAGGTTCCGCCCGAGCTGCCGAGGTTCGTGTCGGGCGAGAGCCAGCTGGTCGCGTGGTTGACGATCGAGCTCAGCGGCAGCGCGTGGGCGATCGAGGCGGCCGGGTCGCCGAAGGCGAGCACGACGTTCCGACCGACCTTCGAGGTCAGCTGCTGGCCCGAGTGCTTGACCGAGGCTCCGGCGAAGACGACCATCAGGGCGCAGGAGACGAACACGGCGATGATCCCGTCGCGGGCCCGGTACCGGCGCAGGCCGTGGCGGTCGAACCGGTTCATCAGGCTGTCGTCGCCGTGGTAGCGATTTCGCGACGGCCTGCCGGTCGCGACGGACGCGGCCGGAACGATCTCGACGGGATCGCCGGACCCACCGGTCTCGGCGTGGGTCGGGACGGGGTCCGACGGTCCGGGCGGCGGAGCCGGGGCTGGGATCTGCTCGTCGGGGTCGGCGTCGGTCATTTGGGGGCTCGCTGGCTTGCGGGTGTCGGGATTGACTTTAGAAGCGGAAGTAGATGAACGGGGGGACGCCCTGGCTGGGGACGGTCGCGGCGACGAAGGGGACGAGCACGGCGAAGGCGATCCCGAGCACGACCGGTCGGAGCCGGCCGGCCCAGACCTGGACCATCTCGAGCGGCTTGGCCGGGGCCAGCTGGAGCCCGATCACGATCAGGACGGCGAGGACCGCCGGGACCGTCCAGATCGTCGCGGACTGCCAGACGAACAGCCGGGAGAGGAAGGTCCAGGCGAGCGAGATCGACGTCGCCCGGAAGAAGATCCAGCCGAGCACGACGAAGTTGAACGTGACCAGCCAGCCGAGCCAGCCGGGCAGCTTGATCCCGCGGCTGCGACCGAAGTGCTCGACGACGAGGCCGACGCCGTGGAGCGTGCCCCAGACGACGAAGGTCCAGGCGGCGCCGTGCCAGAGGCCGCCGAGGACCATCGTGATCATCAGGTTCCGGTAGGTGAACAGCCTGCCGCGACGGTTGCCGCCGAGCGGGATGTAGAGGAAGTCGCGGAGGAAGCGCGACAGGGTCATGTGCCAGCGGCCCCAGAAGTCGCCGAGCGAGGTCGCCCGGTACGGGCTGCGGAAGTTCTGGGGGAAGACGTAGCCCATCAGGAGGGCGAGGCCGATCGCCATGTCGGTGTACCCGGAGAAGTCGCAGTAGATCTGGGCGGCGTAGGCGTAGGCGGCGAGCAGGATGTCGGGCGTGCCGTAACCCTGGGGGACGGCGAAGACCGGGTCGACGACGACGCGACCGAGGTAGTCGGCGAGGACGACCTTCTTGACGAGGCCGAGCCCGATCAGCATCAGGCCGGAGCTCGCGGCGACCTTCGCCGGGTCGCGGGGCGTCGCCAGCTGGGGGAGGAACTCCTTGGCGCGGACGATCGGTCCGGCGATCAGGTGTGGGAAGAAGCTGAGGTAGATCGCCGCGTCGATCGTCGACGCCGGCTCGATCAGGCGGCGCTTGACGTCGACGGTGTAGGAGATCGCCTGGAAGGTGAAGAAGCTGACGCCGACCGGCAGGGCGATCGTCACGAGCGGCAGCGGCAGGCCGAGGCCGATGCTGTGGAAGGCGCGGTCGATGTCCTGGGTGAAGAACGCGTAGTACTTGAAGACGCCCAGCGTCAGCAGGTCGCCGGCGACCGCGACGATCGTCAGCCACTTCCGGTGGGCCTCGTCGGCCGAGCGGTGGATCAGCTTGGCGGCGCCCTGGTTCCAGAGCGTGATGCCACCCAGCAGCAGGCAGAACTTCGGGTTCGCGGTCGCGTAGAAGACGTAGCTGGCGAGCAGGACGAACGGCTTCCAGATCTTCTGGCGGGGCATCAGCCACCAGGAGAGGAAGAGCACGATCGCGAAGAAGATCGCGAACTGCGCAGTCGGAAACAGCATGCCGGCGTAGGTCTCTGGTCAGCGTGCGCCGGTCGTTGTCAAGGCGCCGGCATTCTGTCACAGACACCGGAGAGCGGGCCGTCCTACCATGGGGCGGGTGGCCGTCGTCATCGCATCGGGACTTGGGAAGGACATGGCCGGGGCTCCGCTGATGCGGGGAGTCTCGTTCAAGCTCGAGCGCCGGGACCGGCTGACGATCTCGGGGCGGAACGGCAGCGGGAAGACCACGCTGCTGCGGATGCTGGCCGGCGAGGAGTCGATCGACGGTGGCGAGCTGTCCCTCAGCAAGAGGGTGAGGGTTGCCCTGCACGACCAGCGCCCGCCCCGGGAGACGCGAGTTCCCCTGCGTGAGTACATCCTGTCCGGCTGCGCGCAGGAGCTGGCCCTCGAGAAGCGGCTGGCCGAGCTCGAGCAGGCGATGGCCGGCGGGGCGACGGACGCGGCGGCGATGGCCCGGTACGCGCGGACGCAGGCCGAGCTCGAGACCCGGGGCGGCTACCTCTGGCGGGATCGGGCGACGTCGATGGCCGGGGGCCTCGGGTTCGGTGAGGATGAGCTCGACCGCGAGCTGCAGACGTTCTCGGGCGGCGAGCTGACCCGGGCGTCGCTGGCCCGGGCGCTGGCGTCCAAGCCGGACCTCCTGCTGCTGGACGAGCCGACCAACCACCTGGACATCGAGTCGCTCGAATGGCTCGAGCAGACGCTGATCGGCCTGGACGCGGCGATCGCCCTCGTCGCCCACGACCGGTGGTTCCTGGAGACGGTCGGCACGGCAGTGTTGGAGTTGGAGGGCGGTCGGTCTCGTTTCTTTGCCGGTACGTGGCACGCGTGGCGCAAGGAGCAGGCAGCCAGGGATCTGGCGCTCGGGCGGGCGGTCGAGCGCCAGCAGGCGGAGATCGCGAGGCTCGAGCGGTTCGTCGAGCGGTTCAGCGCGGGGACGCGGGCGAGGCAGGCACAGGCGAGGGTCAAGAAGCTCGACAAGATCGATCGGATCGAGCAGGCGCCGGGCGACTCGGCCGCCCTGTCGTTCCAGTTCGCGACTCCCGAACGCAGCGGGCGGGTCGTCTTCGAGCTCGAGGATGCGCGGATCGAGGTCGGCGATCCGGCGATCACCCTGCTCGACGACGCGGAGATCTGGCTCGAGCGGGGCGAGCACGTGTCGCTGGTCGGCGCGAACGGGACGGGCAAGACGACGCTGATCGAGACGCTCGCCGGACAGCGGCCGCTGGCGGCCGGAAAGTTGCGGACGGGTCACAACGTCAAGGTCGCCTACCTGTCCCAGCATGCGGACGAGCTCGACGAGACGGGGTCGGTCCTCCAGGCGGCGCAGAAGGCGACCGGCCTGAGCCCGAACCGGGCCCGAGCCCTGCTGGGCGGCTTCCTGTTCTCGGGCGACCAGGCCGAGAAGCCGGTCCACGGGCTCTCGGGCGGCGAGCGGCGGCGGCTGGCCCTGGCCGTCCTGGTCAGCTCGGGCGCGAACGTCCTGATCCTCGACGAGCCGACCAACCACCTCGACCTGGAGAGCCGCGAGGCGCTCGAGGACGCGCTGCGCGGGTTCGGCGGGTCCCTGCTGCTGGTCTCCCACGACCGTGCCCTGCTCGACGCGGTCGGGTCGCGGACGGTCTCGGTCGAGGACGGCACGCTGCGCAGCTACGAGGGCGGCTGGCCGGAGTACGTCCGCCTGCGGGAGGAGCGCAAGGCCGGCGGCGAGGTCACTCCCCAGCAGCCGAGGCGGCGGACGCCGGGCGGGGCCGGGAGCCCGGCCAGGCAGCCGGCGTCGGCCAACGGGCACGGGCCGGCGACGAACGGGGCGAAGGCGCCGGGCAGGCCGGGCAAGGCGGGAAAGCCGGCAAAGCAGCCGGCCGGTGGGTCGCCGGACCCGTCGAAGAACCGCCTCCGGGAGCAGGCGAAGGCCGAGCGGGCGATCGAGCAGGCCGAGGCGGCGATGGCCGCGCTCGAGGTCGAGCTCTCGGATCCGGCGGCCTGGCGGTCGAAGTACGAGACCGGCAAGAACGAGGCCCGGCATACGGCGGCCCGGCTGGCGATCGACGCGGCATACGCCCGGCTCGAGGCGCTGATCGACTAGCCACGGCCGGCGCCGAACGGTTCGCGTTTGCAAACGGCCGCCGGTCTGGACATAATGACTACGCGAGCCGACCGCCGGTCGATATGCGTGAGTGTCCGCCCGGCCTAGGCTTTGACGTTCCCTGCTCGGAGATGACACGGTGTCGTCGTCGAGCGATCAAGTGCCACCGAGATGTGGCGAACGTGGGGTTGCCGGCTCGAACGCCATGCACCGAACGAGGAGATCGCCATCAGGCCCGTGATGAGAAGCCGTGGCCGCGGACGGATCCGCGCGGCCGTGATCGTAGGCATCGTCCTGACCCTGCCGGCGGGTGCCGCCGCGTCGGTCGCCTCGGCGGCCGCCCACGCCCGCCGGTCGCTGCCCCGGCGCCACAAGGCGCCGGCCAAGCACCGGCCGACCGTGTTCGGTGTGTCGATGTCCGCGCCGGTCGCCGGCCACCCGGCCGCTCACCACAGCGGCCCACCCGGCGCTCACCACAGCGGCCCACCCGGCCGTCACCCCGGTGACACCGGCCGGGGCCCACGCCGGCCAGTACACGGCCGCTGACACTGCCGGGCCGGCGGCCGGATGCGCGAACGCCGGGCTCGCGCCCAGCACTTCGAACGTCGCGGCGATCGCGGCCGCGACGGTCTGCCTGGTCAACGGCGCCCGTCAGGCGGCCGGCCTGGCCACGCTCGGGGAGAACGCCGACCTCGACCAGGCCGCCGCGGCCCACGCGGACGCGATGGTCGCCGACGACTACTTCGATCACGTCGGTCCCGACGGGCTGAGCATCGGCCAGCGGATCCGCGCGACCGGCTACGTTCCCGAGGCTGCGGGCGGCCAGATCGGCGAGAACATCGCCGCGGCGACCGGGTCGGCGGCGACCCCGGCGGCAACGGTCGCCGCGTGGATGAGGAGCGCGGCCCACCGGGCGAACATCCTCAATCCGAAGTTCACGGCGACCGGCCTCGGCGTGACGCGTGGTGTTCCCCGGCTGCTCGGGACCCGGGCGGGCGGGACGTACACCGAGGACTTCGCCTGACGGTCCGACCCGCCGACGTGTCATCTCGGCGAGCCGTAGGACACATGTGCGCACGAGACGGACTAGCGGTCGGTATACACGGGAAGCGCCAGCGGAATAAGCTTACGCCGTAAGGGGAACGAGGCGAGCAGCTTTGCCGGCGACCACCGTTGACCGACGCGTTGCGAGACGTGTCGCACGAACGTGCGACACGCGGGCGCGCCGGCACGCGACCGAGGAGAAGCGCATGCGGCCTGGGACGTTTCGACACACGCGGCGTCGGTTCGCCGCCGCGGTTCTCGTCACGACAGCCGGGCTCACCGGCTTCACCCCGGCCTGGTCGGCCGCGGCGGCCCCGGGTGTCCGGCACCCTGTTCGTTCGTCGCGCGCCCGGCGCCGGCCCGACCCGCACGCCGTGACGATGCTGGGTGTGACGATGGTCGGCGGTGACACACGGCGGCCGTCGAAGACACGCGTGCGCCCGGCGGCAGGGTCGACCGTGTGCGAGAACGTCAGCCTGATGCCGAGCGCGTCGAACGTCGGAGCGATCGACGCGGCGACCGTCTGTCTGATCAACGCGGCTCGCCGGGCGGCCGGGTTGACACCGCTCGTCGAGAACACGGCCCTCGGTCGGGCGGCGGTCGGCCACTCGGCCGACATGGTCGCGGCCAACTACTTCGACCACGTCGGATCCGACGGCCGCGGCATCGAGCAGCGGGTCATGGCCGCGGGCTTCAAGGGGTCGACGACACGGCTGGCCGAGAACCTCGCGGCGGCGACCGGGTCCGACGCGACGCCGGCGGCGACCGTCGCGTCGTGGCTGGCGAGTCCGGCCCACCGGGCGAACATCCTCGACCCGGCCTACCGGCAGGCCGGGGTCGGCGTGATCGGCGGCCTGCCGGCGATCGTCGGGACCACGCCCGGGGCGACGTACACCGCGGACTTCGCCTGACCCGGCCGACCAGTGAACGCCGCACTCGCCGGCCGGCCGTCGCCGCGGCGGCCGATGACTTGGGGTCCTAGACTTCGGAGACCGTGAAGAACGCTCGCAACGTCGGGATCGTCCTCGTGATCGCCGCCGCCGTGATGATCCTCCCGGGCGGCGGCCGGGCGGCCGACCTGTTCGCCGCGCTCCTGTCGATCGTGTTCGCCGGGGGACTGGCCCTGTTCGCCGGGAAGATGTACCTCGAGCGGCGGATCGAGCTGTACAGCCTCGAGGACAACGACCGGGC
>DATAUX010000181.1:0-9480 GCA_036268015.1 Solirubrobacteraceae bacterium
CTGCGGCCACTGCTCGTCGGGCGGCGGCTCGAAGACCAGGCCGCGCTTGCGGATCGTCTGCTTCGCCCGGCTGATCCGCTGGGCCATCGTCGCCTCGGGCACGAGGAACGCGCTCGCCGTCTCGGCGGTGCTCAGGCCACCGACCGCGCGCAGCGTGAGCGCGACCTGGGAGGCCGGCGACAGGGCCGGGTGGCAGCAGAGGAACAGCAGCGTCAGCGTGTCGTCCGCGGCTCCGGACCCGACCGCTGCTCCGGCGTCCAGCCTCGGGCCGATCGCGTCCGCGCCGGCGGCGCGACCCGCCGCGTCCTGCACGGCGAGCGCGTCCTCGCGCCGCCGGCGGGCTTCGATGCTGCGGAACTCGTCGATCAGCCGGCGACCGGCGACCGTCACCAGCCAGCCCCGCGGGTTCTCGGGCACGCCGTCGGCCGGCCACTGGAGACTCGCCGCGAGCAGCGCCTCCTGGACGGCGTCCTCGCACAGATCGAAGCTCCCGTACCGGCGCACGAGCGCGCCGAGAACCTGGGGAGCCAGCTCCCGCAGCAGATCCTCGACGCGCCCGGGACGCTTCACATCTCCAGCCCCTCGGCGCTCATCAGCGGCCGCAGCTCGACCGCCCAGTGCCGGGCGTCCGGCCAGCGCAGCCCGATCTCGACCGCCCGGTCGGGCGTCTCGCACTCGAACAGGCAGTACCCGGCGAGGTGCTCCTTGGCCTCCAGGTACGGCCCGTCGGTGACCGTCGGGACGCCGTCGCGCACGCGGATCGTCCGCGTCTGGGACCGGTCGGCGAGGCCCTCGCCGCCGATCCACTCGCCGGATTCGGTCAGCTCGCCGACGATCGCTCCGGCCTCGTCCATGATCCGCGTCCGCTCGTCGTCGGGGATGACCTCCCACGCGTCGGGGTTCTGGTAGATCAGCAGCATGTACTTCATCGGGTGATGTCCTTCCTGTCGGTTTCGTTCGGTTGCTCCACCCACCGGTCGAGGCCGCCGGCGAATCCTCTACATGCCCGCCGGCCGGCGCCACGAGGCTCTCTATAGTGCGCCGCGTGCCACGTCCGCGTCTCGACGGGCCGACACTCCGCAGGCTGGGCTCGCGGGCCCGCCGCGAGGCCGTCGGGCTGCGCAACCGGATCGAGGACGCCCGCCTCGTGGTCGAGCAGCGCCGGCTCGTGCTCGGGCCGGCCCACCGCGCCTGGCGGGGAAACTCGGTCATCGTCAATCGCGACCGCTGGAACGGCTGGGACTGGACGCGGGCCGGCGAGGAGTGGACGGCGTCGCCGGAGTGGAAGGACGCCCTGATCGGCGACGTGCTCGACCGGCTGATTCCCGACCGGGCGGTCCTGGTCGAGATCGGCCCCGGAGCCGGCCGGTGGTCGAGGGCGCTGCTCGGGCACGCGACGAAGCTGATCCTCGTCGACGTCAGCTCGCGGCCGCTCGACCTCTGTCGCCGTGAGTTCGCCGGCGCCGAGAACGTCGAGTACGTGCTCTGCGCCGGCAGCGACCTGGCTGGCGTGGCCGCGGACTCGGTCGACGGGATCTGGTCCTTCGACGTCTTCGTCCACATCGCGCCCGTCGACCAGGCCGGCTACCTCGACGAGATCTCCCGGGTCCTGCGCCCCGGCGGCGTCGCCGTGATCCACCACGCCGACGGCCGCAACCGCGGCCACCGGCCGAGCCGCCACGGCTGGCGGGCGCCGATGTCCCGCGGCCTGTTCGCCGCGCTCGCCGCCGACCGGGGTCTCGCGGTCGAGCGCCAGTTCGACTCGTGGGGACCGTCCGGCGAGTTCGACCTCAGCGCCTACGCCGACGCGTTCACCGTCCTGCGCAAACAGGCGCGAGTTTGAGTTCGCCCAGGTTGCCTGCGGTCGTCGACGAGGACATTGGTCTGGTGACAGGTCTGTGAAGGCCGGCGGGGTGTGATGCGTTCCTACGGTCCGGCCGCCGCGCCCCCGTTGTCCTTGACGTTCTCAGCAGCCCGTTCGGCGTTCGCGCGGCTGGCGAACGACTCTCCCGATGACGCCACGATCTCACCGTTGCGGGACTTCGCCCGCCAGCGATAGTGGCCGCCCGCGTCCGCGTAGATCTCAAAGGCCCATTGCGAACACTTCGTCTTGAAGTTGCGGCAGGCGGCTGTCGCGTTCGAGTGGCTTGAGAAGGACTGACCGGACGATGCGACGATCTGGCCATTCGACGACTTGAGGCGCCATCGATAGTTGCCTCCAGCATCTTCGTATACGTCATATCTCATCGACGTTCCCTTGTGCTCGAAGTTACAATACGAACACATGGCGCGTGCCCAGCGGACGAGACGGGACCGCTACGAAAATGCGGGTCCACCAACTCGACTTGAACGCTCCGCGACCCGACTACTCTGAGCGAAGAGGTTCGAATCTGTCGGCACCTTCACTCGCCTCGGAGGTCCCCGAGCCGGGCCTCCAGCTCGGCTCGCTCGACGGCGTTCGCGCTGAGCTCGATCGCCCGCTCGTAGGCCGCCGCCGCGGCGTCGCGCTCGCCGGCCCGCCGCAGGAGGTCGGCGTGGGCGGCGTGGAGCGGCTGGTAGCCGGCCAGGCGCGCGTCGTCGAGCAGCGCGCCCAGCAGCTCGAGACCCGCGCGCGGGCCGGCCGCGAACCCGACCGCGACCGCGTGGTTGACGTCGATGACCGGCGAGCGCTCGATCCGGGCGAGCCGGCCGTAGAGCGCGGCGACCTCCTCCCAGTCGGTCTCGCCGGCGCTCGGCGCGTCGAGGTGCAGCGCGGTGATCGCCGCCTGGAGCTGGTAGCTGCCCGGCCGGCGCAGCCGCACGGCCGCCTCCAGCAGCCGCAGCCCCTCCCGGATCCGACCCTGGTCCCAGCGCTCGCGATCCTGCTCGTAGAGCGCCACGTACCGACCGACCCCGTCGACCCGCGCGTCCCGCCGGGCGTCGTGCAGGAGCATCAGTGCCAGTAGGCCGACGACCTCCGCGTCGTCTGGCATCAACCTCGCCAGCAGCCGTCCGAGGCGGATCGCCTCGCTGCACAGCTCGCCCCGGACCAGCCGGTCGCCGGCCGCGGCCGAGTAGCCCTCGTTGAAGATCAGGTAGACGACCGCCAGCACGCCGCACAGCCGGTCGGGGAGGACGTCGTCGGTCGGCACCCGGTACGGGATCCCGGCGCCCGCGATCTTCGCCTTCGCCCGCGAGATCCGCTGACCCATCGTCGTCTCGGAGACGAGGAACGCCCGCGCGATCTCACCCGTGCTCAGGCCGCCGAGCATCCGCAGCGTGAGCGCCGTCCTGGCCGACAGCCCGAGCGCCGGATGACAGCACGTGAAGATCAGCCGCAGCCGGTCGTCGTCGACGGCCCCCTGGTCGGGGTCCCCGGCATGCTCCTGCGAGTCGAGGCGGGCGAGCTCGGCCAGCCGGTCGGTCCGGTCGGCCAGCGACCGCGTCCGCCGCAGCCGGTCGATCGCCCGGTGGCGGGCGGCCGTCGTGATCCACGCGCCGGGGTTCGCCGGCACGCCGTCGCGTGGCCAGGTCGCGACGGCCGCGGCGAACGCGTCCTGGACGGCGTCCTCCGCCAGCTGGAAGTCGCCGATCTGGCGTATCAGCACCGCCAGCACGCCGGCGCGCTCCTCGCGGAAGACGCGCTCGGCGACGGCGGCCGGATCGCGGGGCCGGCCGTCCGCGTCCATGCCCCGCTCAGCAGCCTCCCGGCCGGGCTACGCCGACGGGTAGACGACGACCGGCCGCACCTCGACCGACCCGTGCGTGACGATCGGCGCGCGCGCCGCGTGGCCGAGCGCGACGTCGAGATCCGGGCAGTCGATGATGTAGTAGCCGGCCAGCAGCTCCTTGGTCACCGCGAACGGACCATCCGTGATCTGCGTCTCGCCGTCGATCACCCGGACCGTCGTCGCCTCGTCCACGTCGTGGAGCTGGTCGCCGACCAGACCCGGGTCGGCGGCCCGCAGGCTCGCGGTGTAGTCGTTCCACTTCTGGTGCTCAGCCGGCATCTCCTCCGCCGTCGGACCACCCTCGCTCGCTCCGTAGATCAACAGCATGTACTTGGGCATCGCGCCTCCTGATCGGTTGCTCCACAGCTCGCCGCCGCAATCGCGGCCTCATCACTTATGACGCAGCAGTCGGCTGGATTTCGACACCGGCCCAAAGAATCGCTCACCGAACCGCCGGCCGGGCTCTTCGAAGCCGCCTTCCGGCCCGACGAGGATCGCGCCCTCCCCGGTCGTGTAGGCCTCCTCCCCGTGCTGGATGACGTCCATTCCGATCGCCTCCTCCCGCTCGGTCACCCGCAGCGGCGTGAACATTCCGATCACCCGGAGGATGACGAAGGTCGCCGCGAACGCGTACGCCGGGCCGGCCAGCACGGCCACCGCCTGCCACGCGAGTTGCCCCGCGTGGCCGTAGAGCAGGCCGTTGGCCCTGCCATTCCATGCCAGCTGGGCGAAGAACCCGACGAACAGGATGCCCGTCAGACCTGCCACGCCGTGCGCCGCGAGCACGTCGAGCGTCTCGTCCAGGCGGGTCCGCGGACGCCAGACGATGATCGCGTAGCTCGGCACGACGGCGAGCGCCCCGAGCAGCATCGCCCAGGTCGGCGAGATGTATCCGGCCGCCGGGGTGATCGCGACACACCCGACGATGATCGCCGTCGCCCCGCCGATCGCCGTCACCCGCCGGTCGCGGAACAGGTCGAGCACGAACCAGGCGACCAGCGCACACGCCGGCGCGAGCAGCGTGTTGGTGAACGCCAGCACGCCTGACGAACCCGCCGAGTAGCCACTCCCGCCGTTGAAGCCGAACCACCCGAACCAGAGCAGGCCGGCGCCGAGCAGGACATAGACCGCGTTGTGCGGAAGCAGCGCCTGCCGTCCGTAGTCCTTGCGCGCGCCGACCACGATCGCCGCAGCGAAGGCCGAGAAGCCCGACGCCATCTCGACCGGCACACCGCCCGCGAAGTCGAGCGTCCCGTGCGCCTCCAGCCATCCGCCGCCGAAGACCCAGTGGGCGAGCACGGCATACACGGCGACCGACCAGATGCCGATGAAGACCAGGAACGGGCCGAAGCGCATCCGCTCGACGACGGCCCCCGAGACCAGCGCCGACGTGACGATGCAGAAGGTCGCCTCGAAGGCCATGAACAGCAGGTCGGGAATCCGCAGGCCCGGGTGCGGGGCGAGCGTCACGCCGTGGAGGAACGCGTCGTGCAGGCCGCCGACGAACCCGTCGCCCCCATCGAAGGCCAGCGAGTAGCCGATCACCGCCCACATCACCGTCACCACGCCGAGCGCGCCGACGCACATCATGAACGTGTTGAGCGTGTTCTTCGCCCGCACCAGGCCCGCGTAGAACAGGCCCAGCGCCGGCGTCATCAGGAGCACGAGCGCCGTCGCCGCCAGCATCCACGCCGTGTCACCCGTGTCGATCTGTCCCGGCAGCGGCAGGTTGGCCCCTACGGCGGCGATCACGAGCCGACCGGCGTGACGGCGCCGACGTCCGTCTCCCCGGTCCGGATCCGCACGGCCTGCTCGAGCGGGACGACGAAGATCTTCCCGTCGCCGACCTCGCCCGTCCGCCCGCCGTCGCACAGCGCGCCGATCGTCGCCTCGACGAACGAGTCCGACACCGCCACCTCGAAGCGGACCTTCTCCGCGAGGCCCATCTTGACCGTCGTGCCCCGGTAGGTCTCGACCCGGTCCAGCTCGCCCCCGTGGCCCTGGACGCGACTGATCGACACGCCGCGGATCTCCGCCCGGTAGAGCGCCTCGAGCACGTCGTTGGCCTTCTCCGGCCGCACGATCCCGATCACAAGCTTCACGGTCCTCCGCTCCCTTGTTCGTCACTCGGAAACGCCAGCCGGACGCCGCAGCTCTCCACCGAGCCACCCGTCCGGGCCGACGGGCGTGCGAGGCTACCACCGGTCCCCCGACGACCCCCCGGCGTGTCGCCGGCCCGGCCGGCTTGCGACACTCCGCTGGTGAGTCCCAGGCGCTTTCGCCCCGCCGCTCGTGTCGCCCTCTTCCTCGCCGCCCAGGGACGCTGCGCCAACTGCGGGATCCGCCTCGAAGCCGGCTGGCATGCCGACCACGTCGACCCGGTCGCCCGCGGTGGCGCCACCCGGCCGGCCAACGGCCAGGCGCTCTGCCCGCCGTGCAACCTCGCCAAGGGCGCCCGACCCGCGTGAGCCCCCCGCTCCGGGCCTGGCAGACGACGTTCCTCGCGGCCCACGCCGCCCACCCCCGCCCCGACTTCCTGCTCGTCGCGACCCCCGGCGCCGGCAAGTCGCTCGCCGCCTGCCACGCCGCCCGGGCCGCCGGCCGCGACCAGGTGATCGTCGTCTGCCCGACGACGGCGCTGCGGGCCCAGTGGGCCGACGCCGCCGACGTCGTCGGACTCCACCTCGATCCCCGCTGGCGCAACGCCGACGGCGCCTGGCACGCCGACGCCGGCGGCGTGGTCGTGACCTACGCCCAGGTCGCCTCCGCCCCCGACCTGTTCGCCCACCACCTCGCCCGGTCGACCTTCGTGATCCTCGACGAGATCCATCACGCCGGGGAGATGGCCAGCTGGGGGACCGCCCTGCGGGCCGCGTTCGACCGCGCCGACCGGCGGCTCGCCCTGACCGGCACGCCGTTTCGCTCGGATGCCCGGGCGATCCCGTTCGTCGCCTACGACGACGACCACCGCTGCCGGCCGGACTTCTCCTACGGCTACGCCGACGCCGTCGACGACGACGTCTGCCGGCCGCTCACCTTCCGCCTGCTCGACGCCACGCTCCACTGGCGGGTCGACGCCGAGGAGACGATCGCCGCCTTCTCCGACGAGCTCGCCCCCCAGGACGACGCCCGCCGCCTGCGCACGGCGATCGACCCGTCGACCGCGCTCCTCCCCCAGATGCTCCGCGAGGCGGACGCCCTGCTCTGCAAGGCCCGTCTCGTGATCCCCGACGCGGCCGGCCTCGCCCTCTGCGACGACCGCGCCCACGCCCGCGCGACCGCTGCCCTGCTGCGCACGATCACCGGCGAGAAGCCCGTCGTCGTCGTCTCCGACGAGGTCGGCGCCCACGCCCGGATCGACCGCTTCGCGCGCGGCGGGACCGAAGCTCCGCGGTGGCTGGTCGCCGTCAACATGGTCAGCGAGGGCGTCGACGTCCCCCGGCTGATCGTCGCCGCCTACGCGACCGTCAAGCGCACCGACCTGTTCTTCCGCCAAGCCGTCGGCCGCCTCGTCAGGCGACGGTCAGCCGATCCCGGCGACCTCGTCGCGACCGTCTTCCTGCCGGCCGACCCGACCCTCAAGACGTGTGCCGCCCGCGTCGAGGTCGAGCTCCGCCAGCAGGTCACCGACGAGATCGCGGCGCCGCTCGACGCCGAGGCGCCCGCCGGCCGGGCGCAGCGGGCCGACTTCCAGGCACTCGACGCCCGCGTCGAGTCCGGCGGGATGATCGTCGGCGGCGTCCACTACGAGCGCCACGAGGTCGACGCCGCCCGGCGTCTGCTGCGCGAGCTGGGTCAGTCCGAGCGGGCGCTGCGATCCGTGCTCGAGTTCGTCCGCCGCGAGCGCGCGACCGCCGGGGACGCCGGGGCCGGGACGGGGTCCGCGGCGAGGCCGGGGCCGGTCGTGCCGACGCACCGGCGGATCGACGCCAAGCGCCTGGCCGTCGACCGGCTGGCCCGCCGGTGGGCCGAGCTGCGCCGGGCGATCGACCCGGAGTACACCTGGCCCAAGGCACAGGGCCGGGTCAACAGGGCGATGGGCGTCACCCGCCGGGCCGACGCCGGCGAAGCCCAGCTCGACGACGGCCTCGCATTCCTCCGGGCCGAGCTGACCAAGCTGGCCGAGACCTACCCGGCGGATGCCGAGCGCCTGCGGATCCCGGCGAGCGTCGAGGCGATCGACAACCGGCTCGCCCGGGCGACCACGCTCGACGCCTGACCCTCGAGTGGGCACGCGCGCGCGCCAGCCGGCGTGGATCGGCATCGACGTCGGGACCCAGAGCGTCAGGGCCGCCGTCGTCGGCGCGGACGGCCGCCTGCTCGGGGCGGGCGCCGCCCCGGTGAGGAGCGATCGGCCGGGCCCCGGCCGCCACGAGCAGGACCCCGAGGACTGGTGGATCGGACTCGGCCGCGCCGTGCGCGGCGCGCTCTCGGCGGCCGGCGCGGCCGGGCCGGGTGGCGGGCCGCTCGTCGCCGGCCTGGCGATCTGCGGCACGTCGGGGACGATCCTCCTGACCGACGAGGCCGGCCGGCCGGCCACGCCCGCCCTGATGTACGACGACGCCCGCGCCGGCGAGCAGGCCGACCGGGTCGGCGTGGCCGCTCGCGGTCTGACCGGCGGCGGGCATCCGAGCTCGGCCGTCGGCCGGCTGCTCTGGCTGCTCGAGTCCGGCCGGCCGAGGGGGTCGGGGGGAGCGGGCGGCGGTCTGCGGCTGACCCACTGCGCCGACCTCCTCAACCGACGGCTCGTCGGCGCGCCGGTCGCGACCGACGAGAGCCACGCCCTGAAGAGCGGCTACGACCCCGAACTGCGGGCCTGGCGTCTCGGCCTGCTCGACGCGCTCGGCGTGCCCCGGGCGGTGCTGCCCGACGTCGTCGCACCGGGGACGCTGCTCGGCGGGGTCAGCCGCGAGGCCGCCCGGCACACCGGGCTTGCCGCGGGCACGCCGGTGCTCGCCGGGATGACCGACAGCTGCGCCGCCCAGATCGCCGCCGGTGCGCTGCGGCCGGGGAGCTGGAGCTCGGTGCTCGGCACGACGCTCGCCGTCAAGGGCGTCGCCCCCCGACCGATCGTCGATCCCGCCGCCGGCGTCTACTCCCACCGCCATCCCGACGGCCACGCCTGGCTCGCCGGCGGAGCGTCCAACGTCGGAGCAGGCGCCCTGACCCGGTGCTTCGCCGGCCGCGACCTTCGCGCGCTGGACGCCGCGGCCGCCGCCCACGAGCCGGCGCCGGCCGTGATCTACCCGCTGGAGGAGGGCGGCGGCGAGCGCTTTCCGTTCGCGCGTTCCGACGCCCGACCGATCCAGCTCGGCCGGCTGGGCGGCGAGGCCGAGCACTTCGCCGCCCTGCTCCAGGGCATCGGGTTCGTCGAGCGGCTCTGTCTTGGCCGGATGCGGGCACTCGGAGCCGCCGTGGACGGCCCGCTGCGGCTGACCGGTGGGGGCGCCCGCAGCGACTACTGGTGCCAGCTGCGAGCCGACATCTCAGGTCTGCCGGTCAGCCGGCCGGCCCAGCCCGAACCGGCCGTCGGGATGGCGATCCTCGCGTCCGCCGGCGGCGGCTCGGTCACCGAAGCGGCGGCCAGGATGGTGCACAGCGACCTCGAGCTCGACCCGCGGCCCGACCGCGCCGGCCGCTTCGAGGATGCCTACCGGCGGTTGTGCGACGAGTTGACCCGGCGCGGCTACCTGGCAGGCGGACGGGCCGGGGGCGTCGCGTGAGGCGCAGACCGCGAGCGGGCCCAGGGCTGGCGCCTGAGCGGCGTCGT
>DATAUX010000182.1:0-5222 GCA_036268015.1 Solirubrobacteraceae bacterium
CGAAGCGCTACCACGAGTTCGGCGGGTCGTGGATCTACCCGATGGGCGAGAACCGGGTGTCGATCGGGTTCGTCGCCGGCCTCGACTACGCGGACGCGACGTTCTCGGTCCACGACGTCCTCCAGCAGTTCAAGCTCCACCCGCTCGTGCGCGCGATCCTCGACGGGGGTGAGCGGATCGCCTGGGGGGCGAAGGCGATCCCGGAGGGCGGTTGGTGGGCGATGCCCGAGTTGACGGCGCCGGGTCTGGCGATCACGGGCGACGGCGGGGGAATGGTCAACGTGCCGGAGCTGAAGGGCATCCACTACGCGATCAAGTCGGGGATGCTCGCGGCCGAGGCGATCTTCGCGGCACTGAAGGCCGAGTCGACCGATCTGACCGGCTACGAGGCGGCCGTCGAGAAGTCGATCATCGGCCGGGATCTCCGCCGGACGCGGAACATGCGCCAGCCCTTCTACAAGGGCCTCGTCGTCGGCGGAGCGGCCGTCAACGCGATGCTCGCGACGGGCGGCCGGTTCCCGGGCGGGCGGTGGGCAAACCACCGGGACGCCAGTCAGAAGATGTTCGTCGGCAACCGCCAGGCCGGGTATCCGAAGGCGGACGGGAAGTACACGTTCGACAAGCTGTCGAGCGTCTTCATCACGGGCAACGCGACCCGGGATGACGCGCCCAACCACATCCGCGTGCGCCGGGACGTCCCCCGGGCGGTCGCGGAGACCTGGCGGTGGATGTGCCCGGCGGGCGTCTACGAGCTGCCCGAGCCGGCCGACCCGCCGGACGCGGCCGGGGCCGGGCCGGCCGATCGGGTCGACGTGATCGTCAACTACACGAACTGCGTCCAGTGCGGGGCGATCACGGCGAAGGGGGGCCGGTTGACGGTTCCCGAGGGAGGCGACGGTCCGCTCTACCGGATAACCTGACCGCGTTGCGCGGTCTGTGTTTTCTGGCCGGTGTCGGGCGGGTCGACGTACGCGGGAGAACGCCGCGGCCGTGTGGGACTCGGGCGGCGCCTGGGTCCTCGACGCCTGTGTGGCGATCCCCGGCTGAGCGGTCCGACCGCGCAGGCGCGGTGTCGTGACGCCGTTCGACCCGGGCCCGCGGACACCGGGGCTGTGGAAGCGGTTCCTGCTCGGGAGCCTGGCGATCGTCCTGCTGACGACGTGCACGGCGGCGGCGGCCGTCCTGCTCGAGGTCAAGCACGTCTCAGACCTGCTGGGCCCGGCGACGCTGAAGACGACGGCCGGCGTGATCACGGCGCCGGAGGCCGGCAAGGCGGAGACGATCCTCGTCGTCGGGACCGACGCCCGCAAGCTGTCGGACGACGTCGCCGATCGGGACAACCCGCCGCACTCGGACACGATGCTGCTGATCCGGATGGATCCGAGTCACCACCAGACCTCGGAGCTGTCGGTCCCGCGGGATCTGTACACGACGATCACGACGGCGGCGGGCGTCGTCAGCAAGCAGAAGATCAACGCGGCGTACACGCTCGGCGGGGTCTCGCTGGCGGCGAAGACGGTCGAGAGCACGCTGCCGGGGATCCAGATCAACCACATCATCTCGGTCAACTTCGCCGGCTTCCGCAAGCTGATCGACGTGATCGGGTGCGTCTACGTCTACGTCGATCGCCACTACTACAACCTGAACATCGGGACGGTGGCGACCGACTACTCGAGCATCGACATCGAGCCGGGGTATCAGAAGCTGTGCGGGGAGACGGCGCTGGACTACGTCCGCTACCGGCACACCGACTCGGACTTCGTGCGGGTCGCCCGCCAGCAGGACTTCGTCCGCCAGGCCAAGCAGCAGATCGGCGTGAAGGGCCTGATCGGCAAGGAGGACCTGCTGCTGCGGGCGCTGCACAGCGCGGTGGCGACCGACATCCACGGGACGGCGCAGATCTTCCACCTGTTCACGCTGGCGGCCTTCTCGCTGGGGCGGCCGATCCGCCAGGTCGAGTTCCAGTCGGACCCGAGCGTGAACATCGCCGGCGGGAGCTATGTCGTCTCGACGCCGACCGAGATCCGCTCGACGGTGGCCGACTTCCTGCACGGAAACCCGCCGTCGAAGATCGCCGTCCCGACCGTCAGGCTGCGGGGGGCGACGTCGTCGAAGACGGTCGCCGCGCTCGGCCTGTCGGCGACGCCCGACGGCGACATCGGGCTGGCCAACGAGGCGTCGGTCGGGCTGCCGATCCGGCTCTACGAGCCGCGCCTGCGCCTCCAGAGCACGGCGACGCCCGACGACGTGCGCAAGTACACGCTGCGCGACGAGAACGGCATCAAGCGCAAGGCGTACGTGATCTCGATCGCCCGGGGCCTGGTCGGCGAGTACTACGGGATCGAGGGCACGAACTGGCTGGACCCGCCGATCCTGGCCGGCGTCCATCAGTCGCGGCGGCTCGGCGGACGGACGTACGGCGTGTACCTCGACGGCAGCCACATCCGGGTCGTGTCGTGGCGGTCGGGACGCGCGGTCTACTGGCTCAACAACACCGAGGACACGAAGCTCACGAACCGGCAGATGCTGGCGATCGCCGAGAGCGCGAAGCCGATCGCGTAAACGTTGTATTACCACCGCAACCTGGGTCGGCTTACGGTGTTCAATGCTTCGCGATGCGACTTCCCCGATTCCGCCCGGCCGGCCGGGCTCGCGCCCGGTGGGCGATCCTCGCCGCCGGGCTGACGCTCTCGGCGACGGCGGCCGGGTCGCCGGCCTGGGCGACGACGACCCCGGTCGGCAGCCCGCCGGCGCCGATTCCGGGCAAGACGACGGCGACGCTCGGCACGTGCCATGTCGCCGGCGACCTGGCCGACCGGTACGCGACGTTCGCCGCCCAGATCGTCGCGACCCCCGGCACCCAGCAGATGTCGGTGCGCTTCCAGCTCTACGAGCACACGCCGGGAACCCCCGGCTACCGGCTCGTCACCGGCGTGCCCGGGTTCGGCGTCTGGGAGAACTCGTCGCCGGGGATCGGCGTCTTCAACTACAGCCAGGAGGTCACCAGCCTGACGGCGCCGGCGTCCTTCCGGGTCCAGGTCGGCTACCGGTGGCTCGACTCCGGCCACCACGTGATCAAGCGGTCGACGCGGATGACCGTGTCATGCGTCGAGCCGGCCCAGCTCGCGAACCTCGTCGCCGGGGCCGTGTCGATCGGGTCGGGACCGACGGCGGGCACGTCGACGTATGCCGTCGCGATCCGCAACGACGGAACGGCGGCGGCCGGCCCGTTCGACGTCGGCCTGACCGTCGGCGGGGCGGCCCTCGCCGACCAGACGGTTCCCGGGTTGGCGGCCGGCGGCCGGACGGTCGTCGAGTTCACGGGCGCGGCGTGCGGGCCGGGCGGGACGGTGAACGTCGTCGTCGACCCGCAGGACGTCGTCGTCGAGGCGACCGACGCCGACGACGCGCGGACCGTCACCTGCGGGTGATCCGGTGCCCGAACCCCGGCCGGCCGGCTGCCGGCCGTCTGGCGCGGGCTTGGCAACCGGTCAGCATCAGCCGATCGGGAATCCGGGTCGCTACACTGTGTAGTCCGATGAACACCGAGATACACCCCAACTACACAGAAGCCCACGTCCGCTGCACGTGCGGCAACGAGTTCACGACCCGGTCGACGAAGAGCGAGATCCAGGTCGAGATCTGCTCGAACTGCCACCCGTTCTACACGGGCCGGCAGAAGCTGGTCGACACCGGCGGTCGAGTCGAGCGCTTCCAGCGCCGGGTCGCCAAGAGCCGGCAGCGCGCCGCCGCATCGCGGTAGGGCGTGGCCGCGCCGGGCCGGACCGAGGCCTCGGTGCCTGTCGTGCCGCTCGTCGACTCGGCGCGGCCGGACGCTCCGAGCACGTCCGTACGTGACTCGCAGGAGACCCTGAACGCGACGCGGGACGCACCGGTCGGGGGTCAGGCGGTCCTCGAGGGCGTGATGATGCGCGGGGTGCGGACGTGGGCGGTCGCCGTTCGCAAGCCGACCGCCGACCAGCTCGACCGCGAGCAGCGGGAGATCCCGGCCGGGGAGATCGAGGTCCGGACCTTCCCGCTCGACTCGCCGCTGCGCCGCCACCGGTGGATGCGGCTGCCGCTCGTCCGCGGGGTGATCGCCCTCGGCGAGTCGCTCGGCGTGGGCATGCGAGCCCTGAACATCTCGGCCAGCGCCCAGCTGCCGGAGGCCGACGAGGAGATCTCCGGCGGCGTGTGGGCCGGGACGGTGGTCGTCTCGCTCGTCTTCGCGATCGGCCTGTTCTTCGTCGCGCCGGTCGGCCTGACCAGCCTGATCAAGAGCCGGCTCCACTCGTCGACCCTGTTCTGGCTGATCGAGGACCTCCTGCGGACGGGGATCTTCCTCGGCTACCTGACGCTCCTCTCGCGGCTGCGGGATCTCCGGCGGGTCTTCGAGTACCACGGGGCCGAGCACAAGACGATCTCCTGCTACGAGGCCGGCCGGCCGTTGACGCCGGAGAACGCCCAGGGCTTCTCCCGGCTGCATCCCCGGTGCGGGACGAGCTTCCTGCTGATCGTGATGGTGATCTCGATCTTCGTCTTCGCCCCACTCGGCCTGCCGGCCTGGTACTGGCTGGTCGCGACCCGGATCCTCGGGATCCCGGTGATCGTCGGCCTGTCGTTCGAGGCGATCAAGTTCGCCGGGCGCAACCGCCGGCGGCGGTGGGTGCAGATCGTGATGAGTCCGGGCCTGGCCCTCCAGCGGCTGACGACCCGCGAGCCGGACCTGACCCAGCTCGCCGTGGCGATCGCCGCCCTGGAGGCCGTCCTCCGCGAGGAGGAAGGTGATCTCCACACGGCCGACGAGCTGGTCGGCGTCGAGGTCGTCGCCTGATGGTCGAGTCGGTGATCGAATCCCTGATCGAGCAGATCGAGGCTCGGTTCGACGAGCTCGGGACGGCGCTCAACGACCCTGAGGTGATCGGCGGCGACCGCCAGCACTACGCCGAGCTCGGCCGGGCGTACAGCCAGCTGGAGCCGGCGGCCAGGCTGACGCGTGAGTGGCGGCTGGCCCGGGACGACGCGGCCGGCGCGCTCGAGCTGCTGGCCGACGGCGAGGACGACGAGCTGCGCGAGCTGCTCGAGACGTCGCGGGCGCGGATCGACGAGGTCGAGGAGGAGATCCGCCTGGCGATGGTCGAGCGGGATCCGAACGACGAGAAGAACGTGATCGTCGAGATCCAGGGCGGCGCCGGCGGCGACGAGGCCGGCCTGTGGGCGGC
>DATAUX010000183.1:0-20528 GCA_036268015.1 Solirubrobacteraceae bacterium
AGGGCGATCGGCAGCGCACCGCTCGCGTCGGATCCGCTCCTCGCAGCGGCGAGCAACCGCTCGAGGAAGCTCCGGGCGAGGAGTACCTCGACGACGACCAGGACAGCTGCGACGAGATCGAACACGGCGAGCATCGCCAACTCGTGGCGACCTGCCTCCCACGCCAGCCGGATCGCCTCGCGGACCAGCCGGAAGGTGCGCGGGGGACGTGGCGTCGAGTCACCCCCCGGCCTGGGTTGGCGGAGTACGATCGCCCCAATGCTTACAGACGTCGGCGCCGGTCGGCGCCGCAGGAGATGGTCCCGGCCCATAGACTCGCCGAGCGACATACCCCGCGATGCCGCACCGGCCGTGCCGGAGTCTGACACCCGCCGTGCGATGTCACCCCGAGGCGATGGCTGAGATCGGATCGACCGGCCACCGCAGGCTCGGAACGGTCACTCGCGAGCCGCGCTGAGCTGAGTCAGCAGCGCGGACGCCGACGCGCGCACATGCTCGTCGAGCCGGACCCGGCTTGGATTGGCGCGACCCGCCGAACCCCGGCCCGACGAGTACGCCGGCCGTCGTGCGCTTCCCGATCGGTCGGGGTTCGTGACGGCCAGATCGAGTGGCGGCCGGGCTGACGGTGGGCCGGCACGAGTTTTCCCGACCGGTTCCATGAGGATTCCGGGCCGTCCGGCCTCTTGGGCGACGGCTAAATACCAATAAGCCGCTCGGCTTTCATGTGTTACGCTTGGGCCTGCCCCGCGCCCCCAGGAGGAACTTCCGATGGAGCCAAGCTCAACCACCGCAGGACGGGGCTCGCTCGCCAGCCCCGAGATCCGGACGGACGTGCCCGGCCACGTGATCCCGATCCTCGAGCGCGAGTTCGACGACTTCGACACGGAGTCCGGGAAGTTCATCCGGGGAGAGCTCGAAGAGGTCGAGTTCATCGGCTTCCGCCTCAAGCAGGGCGTCTACGGTCAGCGGCAGGCCGAACGGCAGATGATCCGCATCAAGCTCCCGTTCGGCGGGGTCAACCCCGACCAGATGGACACGCTCGCCGATGTCGTCGAGCGGTGGGTCCCGCTGAAGAAGGGTCACCTGACGACCCGCCAGAACTTCCAGCTCCACCACGTCCCGCTGCCCGACGCGGCCGCCCTGATCCGCGAGATCTCGGCCAGGGGCCTATCGTCGCGCGAGGGTTGCGGGAACACGATGCGCAACGTGACCGGCGACCCGTGGGCCGGCGTCTGCGCGGACGAGGTCTTCGACCCGACGCCGTACGTCGGGGCGTACGTCCGGTACTTCGTGCGCAACGACGTCTGCCAGCTGATGCCCCGCAAGTTCAAGACGGCGTTCTCGGCGACCGACGCCGACGTCGCGATCACCGGGATCCACGACGGCGGGTTCATCCCCCGCGTGCGCGACGGGAAGCGCGGCTTCGAGATCCGGATCGGCGGGGGCACGTCGATCATGCCGCGGATCGCCCCGACGCTCTACGACTTCGTCGAGGCCGACAACGGCGACTACCTGAAGGTGACCGAGGCCGTCCTGCGGATCTTCGACCGCCAGGACTGGCTGCGCAAGAACCGGGCGCGGGCGCGGATCAAGGTCCTCGTCGACAAGATCGGGATGGACGCGTTCCGCGAGCTGGTCGAGGAGGAGTTGCGCGGCGACTGGGTCGCCGAGCGGAACTTCGACCTCGAGCCGCTGCTCTTCGTCCACGACGAGCAGCCCGGCCCGGCGCCGACCCATACGGCCTCGCCGAACGGCGACTCGCGCGAGTTCGACCGCTTCGTCGGGTCGAACGTCCGCCCGCAGAAGCAGGACGGCTTCGTCACGGTCGAGATCAAGGTCCCCCGCGGCGACCTCTCACCCGAGCAGTTCCGCGGCCTGGCCCAGATCATGCGCGACCACTCGGGCGGGTATGCCCGGGCGACCGTCCAGCAGAACATGGTCCTGCGGTGGGTCCACGACGAGTCGGTCTACGACGTCTGGCGGGCGCTGTCGGGGCTCGGTCTGGGTGGAGTCGGTCCGCGCGAGATCTCGGACGTCGTCAGCTGCCCGGGGACCGACAGCTGCAAGCTCGGGATCACCAGCTCGATGGGACTGAACGCCGCGATCCAGGAGCGGATCGACGCGATGGACATCCGGGACGAGCTGACCCGGCGGATCCACATCAAGATGAGCGGCTGCCCGAACGGGTGCAGCCAGCACCACATCGCGAACATCGGGTTCTACGGGGCGTCGATCAAGGTCGGCGAGCACACGATCCCCGCGTACATCCCCCACCTCGGCGGCAACTACGTCGGCGGCGAGGTCGTCCTCGGCAAGCGGCTGAAGGCCCGCCTCCCGGCCAAGCGAGTGCCCGAGGCCGTCGAGCGGTGGATCCGCAACTACGAGGCCGAGCGGTCCGACGGCGAGGAGTTCAACGCGTTCGTCGACCGGGTCGGCGTCCCGGCGTTCGAGGCCCTCGTCAAGGATCTCACGCTACCGGTCGAGTTCAGCCTCGAGACGATGAACCACTTCATCGATTGGAACCGGTCCGAGCCATATCAGGTCGTCCGGGGCGAGGGCGAGTGCGCGGTATGAGCACCCAGGCCGCAGCCCCCGATCTCGAGCAGCGCAGCGCCGAGGAGGTGCTCGCCTACGCGGTCGAGCGCTTCCACCCCGAGCTGGTGATGGCCTGCTCCTTCCAGAAGGAGGAGTCGGTGATGCTCGACATGCTGATGAGGATCGATCCGGCCGCGCGGGTCTTCACGCTCGACACCGGCGTCCTCTTCGACGAGACGCGTGCCGCCTGGCGGGCCTTCGAGGAACGCTGGGGCGTCCGGGTCGAGGTCCACGACGTGCTGAGTCCGGCCGGCGAGGAGTGGACCCGCGAGCGGTGCTGCTCGACCGGCGGGGGCAAGGCCGACGCGCTGCGCGACGCGCTCGACGGCGCCCGGGCCTGGATCACCGGCGTGCGCCGCGAGCAATCCCCCACCCGGGGCGACGCAGCTAAGCTCGAGTGGGACGAGCGCAACGGCCTGTGGAAGGTCAACCCGCTCGCTGACTGGACCGACAGCCAACTGTGGACCTACATCTCCGAGCACTCGCTCCCGTACAACGAGCTCCACGACGAGGGGTACTCGTCGATCGGCTGCGCCCCGTGCACGCTGCCCGGAGACGGCCGGGCCGGACGCTGGGCGGGCAGCGCGAAGACCGAGTGCGGCCTGCACGGAGACTCCTGAGGTGGCGACCATGACCGACGTCCGGCCTGCGGCCGGCGACCCGGCCAAGCGGCTGACCCACCTCCGGGCGCTCGAGTCCGAGGCGATCCACGTGATGCGGGAGGTGGCGGCCGAGTTCGAGCGGCCGGTGCTCCTCTTCAGCGGCGGCAAGGACTCGATCGTGCTGCTCAGACTCGCGGAGAAGGCCTTTCGCCCGGGTCCATTCCCCTTCCCGCTGATGCACATCGACACCGATCACAACTTCCCCGAGGCGATCGACTTCCGCGACCGGCGGGTCGCAGAGCTCGGCGAGCGGCTGATCGTCGCGTCCGTCCAGGACTCGATCGACCAGGGCCGGGTCACCGAGGAGCGGGGGCCGCGGGCGTCGCGCAACCAGTTGCAGACGACGACCCTGCTCGACGCGATCGAGCACCACCGGTTCGACGCGGCCTTCGGCGGCGCCCGGCGCGACGAGGAACGGTCGCGGGCGAAGGAGCGGATCCTGTCCTTCCGGGACGACTTCGGCCAGTGGGACCCGCGCAACCAGCGGCCGGAGCTGTGGAACCTCTACAACTGCCGGATCGGCCGGGGCGAGCACGCCCGGGTCTTCCCGATCTCGAACTGGACCGAGCTCGACGTGTGGGAGTACATCGAGCAGGAGGGCCTCGAGGTCCCGTCCCTGTACTTCGCCCACACGCGCGACGTCTTCGAGCGTGACGGGATGCTCTACGCCCACCGCACCGGCCAGGAGCTGATCCCCGGCGAGAGGGTCTTCGCCGAGACGGTTCGCTACCGAACCGTCGGCGACATGAGCTGCACCGGCGGAGTTCGCTCGCAGGCGTCGACGATCGCCGAGGTCGTCGCCGAGATCTCTCAGACGATGGTCACCGAGCGGGGCGAGACGCGGGCCGACGATCGGGTCTCGGAGGCGGCGATGGAGGATCGCAAGAAGGTCGGGTACTTCTGATGACGCTGGATCTGCTCCGCTTCACGACGGCCGGGTCGGTCGACGACGGCAAGAGCACGCTGATCGGGCGGATGCTCTACGACTCCAAGCAGGTCTTCGCCGACCAGCTCAGCCACGTCGAGGACGCGTCGCGGCGGCGGGGCGGCGACGGGACGCTGGATCTCGCGCTGCTGACCGACGGCCTGCGGGCCGAGCGGGAGCAGGGGATCACGATCGACGTCGCCTACCGGTACTTCGCGACGCCCAAGCGGCGCTTCATCATCGCCGACTGCCCGGGCCACCAGCAGTACACGCGGAACATGGTCACCGGCGCGTCGACCGCCGACCTGGCGATCATCCTGCTCGACGCGCGCAAGGGCACGGTCGAGCAGTCCAAGCGTCACGCCTTCATCAGCGCGCTGCTGGGCATCCCCCACCTGGTCGTCGCCGTCAACAAGATGGACCTCGTCGACTATTCGGCCGACCGGTTCGCCGAGCTGGTCGACGAGTTCGCCGGGTTCGCGGCGAAGCTCGACGTCGGCGACCTCACGTACATCCCGATCTCCGCGCTCAACGGCGACAACGTCGTCGACCGGTCCGAGCGCCTCGACTGGCACACCGGGCCGACCCTGCTCGACCACCTCGAGCAGGTCGAGGTCTCCTACGACCACCCGCACGACGTCCCGGCCCGCTTCCCCGTCCAATGGGTGATCAAGCCGGCCGTCGGCGACTACCGGGGCTACGCGGGCCAGCTCGCGAGCGGGGCCGTGCGCCCGGGCGACGAGGTCATCGTCCTGCCGGGTGGCCGGCGGACGCGGATCGCCGGAATCGACACCTTCGACGGCGAGCTGGACGAGGCCGTCGCCCCGCTGTCGATCACGCTCCGCCTCGAGGACGACATCGACGTCGCCCGGGGCGAGCTGATCTGCCACCCGCAGGACGCGCCGACCGTCGCCCGCGAGCTCGAGGCCGACCTCTGCTGGATGGACGAGACGCCGTTGCGGGCGGGCGGCAGGTACGCGATCAAGCACACGAGCCGGACCGCGGCGGTCCGGGTCGAATCGGTCGACGACCGGATCGACGTCCACACGCTCGAGCGGGAGGCCGGGCCGACCGAGCTCGGGCTCAACGACATCGGCCGGGTCACGCTGCGGACGAGCGCGCCGCTCACGGTCGACCCGTACCGCGCAAACCGGCGGACCGGGAGCTTCATCCTGATCGACGAGGCGACCAACGCGACGGTGGCGGCCGGGATGCTCGCCGGCGCAGCGTAGGACCCGCCGCTCCGAGCAGTCTTCGGGAGGCCGATAGTATGCAGGTATGAAGCGCACCACCGTCTCGCTGCCGGACGATCTGGCGCAGGCTCTCGAACGCGAGGCCGCCCGACTGCGGACATCCGTGTCCGCAGTGACACGCGCCGCGCTTGGCGAGCACCTCGGCCTGGGCACGAGCGGCCCGCGCGAGCTCCCGTTCACCGCGCTCGGGCACAGCGGCCACCACACGACCGGCCGGGACATGGAGCAACTCCTCCACACCGAGTGGGAATGACCGCGCTGGCGATCGTCGACGCGGGACCGCTCTACGCGGCGGCGGACGCGGACGACAACGACCATCTCGCATCCCGGGCGGCGCTCGGCCGGGCGGACCTGCGCCTCGTGATCCCAGCGATGGTGGTCGCCGAGGCGACGTATTTCGTGGGACGACGGCTCGGCCCGAACGCAGAGACCGCCTTTCTGCGCGGGCTCGCGGCACTGGATGTCGAGGGGCCGAGCCGAGAGGATCTGACGCGAATGGCGGAGCTCGTCGCCGACTACGCCGACTTCCCGCTCGGGGGAACAGACGCGTCGGTCGTCGCGCTCGCCGAACGACTCGGCGCGACGACCGTGGTCACGCTCGACCGCCGTCATTTCGCGGCCGTCGTGCCTCGGCACTGCGACGTCTTCGAACTGCTTCCGTGACCAGGGGGCCGGTTCCGGCGGCCGCCGTTCGACCTTGCGAGGCTACTCGTCGTCGGCGGCGGTCTTCGTCATGAAGACGTCTGCCCGGCTCGACCGCAGGGCGCGCCGGACCAGCCGGGGAGCGACGACGCGAAGCGCCGAGGCCAGGCCGTAGGGCCGCGGGACGAAGCGCTCGGCCGCGCCGCCCGGACCGGCATCGAGGACGGCCTGCGCGGCCTTCTCGGGGGTCGAGACGATCCACCGCGTCGTGAGGCTGGCGATCAGCTCGGTCGACGGAAAGCCCTCGGTCCGAATGAACCCCGGCAAGACGAGGCCGACGTGGACGCCGTGCCCGGCCTCCTCGATGTGGAGGGCGTCGGTCCAGGCGGCGAGCGCCGCCTTGCTCGCGGCATACGCGCCGGTCCCGGCCCGGGCGACGCGTGATGCCGTGCTCGCGACGTTGACGATCGAGCTCGGAGCCGACGCTCGCAAGAGCGGTAGGAGCTCCTCGGTGAGGCGGACCGGCGCGTCGAAGTTGAGCGTCATCGTCCGGCTGACATTCGCGTACCCGCCGTCGGCGAACCGCGCCCGCCAGGCGGCGCCGGCGTTGTTGACGAGGAGGTCGAGGCGGCCACCGCCGACATCGAGCAGGTGATCGCGGACGCGCGCGGGCGCGTCGTCGGCGGTCAGGTCGACGGCGACGAGGCTGACCGGGCAGTCGAGGGTGGCGGCGAGCGCGGCCAGGCGGTCCTCGCGTCGGGCGACCAGCACGAGGTGTCCGTAGCCGTCGCGGGCGAGTGCCCTGGCAACCGCTTCACCGATCCCGCTCGACGCGCCGGTGATGACCGCTATGCGATCTGGTCTGGTGGCCGGGGTCGACATCCCGGCTAGGCCCGGACGGCGATCTGGTCGGCGCCCTTCGGCGGCGGCGGAGGAGGCCGGACCGGGTTGCGGGAGTGGGCCCAGGCGAGCACGGGTCGCTCGATCCGGGCGTGGACGACGGCCGCCGCGGCGAGCGTGATCGGCAGGCCAAAGGCAGCCAGCTCGACGAGCGTACGCCGGGGACCGCCGGGGTGTCCGATGTTCAGGCGCAGCGCCTCGGCGATCACGGCGCTCTGGATGATGTAGGCCGGGTAGGAGCGGGCGCCGAGCCACCGGGCGACGCGATTGGAGAGCAGGCGCGGGCAGGCGCCGCGGGCGAGCTGGAGGACGAGCAGCGACCCGAAGGCGCAGGCGGCTCCCAGCGTGACGGCGAGCGCGCCGGCGAAGCTGATCAGCCGGTGGTCGTCCTGGGCGGGTGCGATCACGGCGAGCGTGACGGCGATCACGAGGGCGACCCCGCCGAGCACGCTGGCCAGGCGCGGCGCCCGGCCGCGACCGAGCGCGCCGCCGTAGCGGACCTCCAGGGCGGCGAGCATGACGCCGGGGGCGAAGTAGTAGAAGGTCGACGGCGGGCTGAGCGACCAGAACTGGCTGGTGATCGTGACCGATCGCAGCCAGGCGCTGATGACCGTGAGGCCGGCCAGCAGCGCCAGCAGGAGGCCGGCGCGAATCTCCATGCTCGGCATTCGGGGCGGGCCCGGCCGGCGGTGCGACCAGCGGCGGACGGCCGTCCCGAGCAGGAGGGCGCCGAGGGGAACGCTGACGTAGAAGGCGACCTCCATGTCGATCGTCCAGGCCTGACCGAGGAAGTTGTCGAACGGGTTGGTGTGGAGGTAGATCTGGGAAAGGCCGAAGAGGCCGAGCAGATCCGTGAAGCGGCTTCCCATCGCCCCGTAGTAGGCGAGCATCAGGCCGCCGAGCAGCCAGAACACCGGGATGATCCGGGCGCACCGGTGGCGGAGGTAGGCGACCAGGGACGGGGTCCGGCGGTCGAGCAGGAAGGCGCGGACGAACGGCCGGGCGATCAGGTAGCCCGAGAGCACGAAGAACAGCGGCAGGGCGAGTTGGAGCCCGGCGAGCACGGTCCCGGTGATCGGCCCGTATCCGGCCTTGAAGCCGCCGGCGTAGACGCCGTCGACGACGAGCGCGGCGCCCGAGAGGTGCGCGACGATGATGCAGACCATCCCGACCCCGCGGATCCCGTCGCCGGCGAGGAACTCGCCCGGCCGGGCCGGCCCGGCGGGCGGACGGATCCTGCTCGGGGGCCGGCGCAGCACCTGCCGGACTGTAGCCACGATCACTGCTCGATGATCGCGGCCGCCGGTCGTGCGAACGGCCCGCCGCCCGGCGGATCGCGGGTGGAGTCGCTGGGGCGTGGGACCCTGATGGGCCGGTCACGGCGGTGACGGGGCCGCGCGGCGTGCGTCGCAGACCTGGGTCGGCGCCGAGCGGATCCTCGCCGCCGTGATCGCCTCGACCCGGGCGTGGCGCGGGGACCGGCTGATCGTCGGGTTCGAAGCCTAAGCTGGTACGCGATGTTCAGCAAGGTCCTGGTCGCCAACCGCGGGGAGATCGCCGTCCGCATCGTCCGGGCGCTCGAGGAGCTGGGCGTGACGAGCGTGGCCGTCTACTCCGAGCTCGACCGGGAGGCGGTCCACGTCAAGCGGGCCGACGAGGCCCACCTCCTCGGCGGGCCGGCTCCGGCCGAGAGCTATCTGAACATCGCCCGGATCCTCGAGGTCGCCCGGTCGTCCGGTGCCGAGGCGATCCACCCGGGCTACGGCTTCCTCGCCGAGCACGCCGGCTTCGCCCGGGCGTGCGAGGACGCCGGGATCGTCTTCGTCGGCCCGTCGGCCTCGGCGATCGACGCGATGGGATCGAAGACGCGCGCCCGCGAGCTGATGGCCGGAGCGGGTGTCCCGATCGTCCCGGGTACGACGCAACCAGTCGAGAGCGTGGAAATCGCGTCGGAGATCATCGAGCGGGAGATCGGCTATCCGGTGGCCGTGAAGGCGGCCGGCGGCGGCGGCGGCAAGGGCTTCCGCGTGGCTACGGGCGCCGGCGAGCTCAAGGCCGCATTCGACGGGGCCGCCCGCGAGGGCGAGAAGTTCTTCGGGGACGCGACCGTCTATCTCGAGCGGTACCTCCAGGACCCCCGGCACGTCGAGGTCCAGATCCTCGCCGACGGCCAGGGCCGGGTGATTCACCTGGGCGAGCGGGACTGCTCGATCCAGCGACGTCACCAGAAACTGATCGAGGAGTCGCCGGCTCCCGAGTGGATCGTCGACGACGCCCTCCGCGAGCGAATCGGTCAGGTCGCGACCGACGCGGCCAGAGCGGTCGACTACAGGGGCGCCGGGACGGTCGAGGGGCTGCTGGCCGACGGGGAGTACTTCTTCCTCGAGATGAACACCCGCGTCCAGGTCGAGCACTGCGTGACCGAGCTGACGACGGGCATCGACATCGTCAAGACGGGCATCCGGATCGCCGCCGGCGAGGCGCTGCCCTACGCACAGGAGGACGTCGTCCTGCGGGGCCACGCGATCGAGTGCAGGATCAACGCAGAGGACGCGTCGAAGAACTTCGCGCCGGCGCCCGGCCGGATCGGCTCCTACCGGGAACCGGGCGGACCCGGTGTGAGGGTCGACTCGGGCGTCGGACCCGGGTCCGAGGTCTCGCCGATGTACGACCCGCTGGTCGCCAAGCTGATCGTCTGGGACGTCGATCGCGAGCAGGCGACCCGGCGGATGCTGCGGGCGCTCGGCGAGTACGAGATCGGCGGCCTGAAGACGCTGCTCCCGTTTCACCGGGCGCTCCTGGCAACCGAGCAGTGGCGCCGCGGCGAGACCTGCCGTGACCTCGTGACCGACCGGTCCTGGCTCAAGCAACTGGCTTTTCCCGCGCCGCCGAAGCCCGGCGGGGCGGCCGAGCCGGCGGGGACCGAGGACTACACGGTGGAGGTCTCGGGCAAGCGCTTCGACGTCCGCGTGATCGGCCGGCCGCCGACCGGACCGGCGACCCACGCGAATCCCGCGCCCGCCGCCCCGGCCACCCGGCGGCCGGCCCGGCGGGAACGGTCGGCCGCGATCGGGCAGGGCGCCGGGGACGAGTTGCGATCGCCGATGCAGGGAACCGTCCTGAAGGTCGCGGTCGAGCTCGGCGCGATCGTCGAGCAGGGCGCCGTGGTCGCGATCATCGAGGCGATGAAGATGGAGACCGAGGTCGTCGCCCACAAGGCCGGGAAGATCTCCGACCTGCCGATCACCGTCGGCGGATCGGTCGCCCCGGGTGACACGATCGCCGTGATCGCGGCGGCCGAAGGCTAGGTTTCGGATGTCGGATCCCGTGGTCTGGGTCGCCGAACTCCACGAGGCGCCCGTCGTCGGCGGCCTGCTGGTCGAGTTCCGCAACTGGAACGGCGGGGACTGGCCGTCCGAGAACGCCTTCGTCGCGAGCGTCGAGCGGATCATCGAGCGGGGCGAGGGCGAGTTCCTGCTCGGCTCGGTCGGCGATGACGGCCCGGCGGCGGGCGTCTGCCAGCTGCGCTACCGGTTCTCGGTCTGGGTCGCGGCCGAAGACTGCTGGCTGGAGGACCTCTTCGTCGCCGAGGCCGCCCGGGCGTGCGGGGTCGGCCGGGCGATGGTCTCTGCGGCGATCGACCGAGCCTCCGAACGCGGTGCACGGCGGATCGAGCTGGATACGAAGGAGGCGAACGGGCCGGCGCGGGGCCTCTACGAGTCGCTGGGGTTCACCAACACCAGCAAGGGTGCCGGCGGTCGGGACCTGTTCTACGGGCGGCGGCTCTAGCCCTGCTCGGACGCCGGTCGCTCGGCCCGACCGCGACCGCCCGAGGGCTCTCCGATCACTTCACGCATCCGGTCCTGGGCGTCGCTGCTGGCGGCAAAGCCGCGTCGATGGGCGCCGATCGCCGCCTCTTGCGCCCGGTCGAGCCCAGCGATCACACGATCGTTCATGAACTGCTTGGTCTCGGTGAACGCGGCCGCCTTGTAGGAGGCCAACCGACCCGCGAACTCGACCGCTCGGTCGAGCGTCGCCGCCGTGTCGACGACCTCGTGAACGAGCCCGTCCTCCAGCGCCTCGTCGCTCGTCCAGGCCACGGACGACAGGATCATCCTCGTCATCAGGCCCGTCCCGACTCTCCGCTCGAGCAGGTACGCGCCGAGCACGCAGGCGACGCCCAACTCGAGCTCCGGCATCCGCAGGTCGGCGTTCGCCGCGGCGACCCGGTAGTCGGCGCAGAGCGCCAGCTGGAGACCGATCCCGATCGCGTAGCCCTCGATCGCCGCGACGACCGGGACCGGGCTCGCGAGCGGCGCGCGATACATCCCGACGCACGCCCGGATCCACTCGGTGACCTCGGTCCCACCAGTGAAACGGTGCACCTCGTGAAAGTCTCCGCCGACCCCGAACGACCGGCGGGCCCCCGCCGTCAGCACAACCGCGCCGACGCCGGCGTCGTGGCCGAGTTCGTCGATCGCGTGCCCGAGACCGTGCATCTTGGCCGTGGAGAACGTGTTGTTCACGTGTTCCCCACCGAAGGTCAGCACTGCGACCCGGTCGCACATGTCGACCTTCCAATCACTCATCTCCGTCGTCCCCACGTAGAGGTTCGTCGGCGGCTGACATCGTCACCAGGATGCTGACCGGACTGTACCAGCGGTGCTCCGCTAGCCTCAGGGGCGACCCCCACCCTCCGACGGAGATGGCTTGCCGCCCAGCCCCGCCCACCAGACCGTGCTTCGCGGCCTGCGTTTCCTGAGTCGGACGCGACGGTCGCTGGCCAACTGGCGGATCCCGGTCATGAACGGCCTGGCCGGCACCAGCCTGATGCCCCACCGGTTCAGGCTCTGGATACTGCGGGGCTGTGGAATGACGATCGGGAATTCGAGGATCTACCCGAACTCCTGGTTCGGCGGGCCTGACATCACGATCGGCGACAACACCGGGATCAACCGGTTCTGCATCTTCGACAACACCGCCCCGATCACGATCGGCGACGGGTGCGGGATCGCGATGTCGGTGACCTTCGTGACCTCCGCCCGTTCGATCGCCAGCCCGGCCGAGCGGAGCGGACCACTCACGGGCGGCCCAATCACGATCGGCGACGGCGCCTGGATCGGGACCAACGTGACGCTGCTCGCCGGAGTCCGGGTCGGCGCCGGCTGCGTGATCGCCGCAGGCTCCGTCGTCCGGACCGACTGCGCGCCCAACTGCCTGTATGCCGGCGTGCCAGCTCGTTTCAAGCGCGACCTCGCCGCCGAGTAGGTCGCACCCGCCGGCTCGCGCTCGTCCGGCACCAGCTTTCTCTCGGCTTGCGCCAACCCGCCTCCCAGGCCCTCCCTCGATGCTGCGTGCTCGCCTCCCAAACAGGAAAGGATGCACATGCGCACAAGTCTCAAACGCTCACGCGTCGTGATCGCGGCCGCGTCGACGCTCGCCCTCGCCGGGGCAGGAGCCGGCGCGGCCGCCGCGACGGGCTCCACCAAGCCGGCCGCACCGGCCTCCGGACGGACCGCACCCGCGCCGCCGGCCGAGCTGACGGGGGCGACGCTGACCCAGGCGTCGGCGGCCGCGATCGCCGCCGTGCCCGGCGCGACG
Source organism: Solirubrobacteraceae bacterium (assembly GCA_036268015.1). Classification (GTDB taxonomy): domain Bacteria; phylum Actinomycetota; class Thermoleophilia; order Solirubrobacterales; family Solirubrobacteraceae; genus Palsa-513. The sequence continues at coordinate 12,579 of DATAUX010000183.1, forward strand.
GTCAATCACGCGAACGCAGCCGGCAGGAACGACCCGTCGGGTGCAGCCCACGAGGTTCACGTGACGAAGACCGACAAGTCGAGGGTCGTCATCCTCGAGGACTCCTCGTTCAAGGTCCTCTCGGTCAAGACGCCGCCCACCCCGCCGCAGGGTGCGGGCAAGCCCCTGGCGATGCCGGCGGCCTAGGCCAGCGCGAGTGCCGGCCGGCGCGCCCGGGAGGGGCGCGCCGGATCAGCAGAACCCTGAAGGCCGCGCCCGGTCAGCAGAAGCTCGGGATCAGGTCGGCCGAGATCGGCTCGCTGACGCCGCCGAAGTCGACCGACGTCGGGATGTCGGAGATGTCGACGCCCGGGAGGTCGTCGACCGTGTCGATGATGTCGTTGATCGGATCGACGATCGAGCTGATGTCGATGCTGTCCGCGGGGATGCCGATCGACGTCGCGAGGTTCAGGCCGCCGCCAGAGCAGGTCAGCGACCCCGACGTGGTCGAAGTGAACCCGCCGCCGACGGTCAGGCTGTCGTCGAGATAGAACTGGTCCGCACTCAACGTCGGCAGCGTGAACGTGAGGACCACTGGATCGGTGAAGATCCCACCGATCGGGTCGGTGAAGACGGCCTTCGCGTTGAGCGGCTGACCCGCCGTGTTGACCCACGCCTGAGCCGCCGCACCGGTCCCCCCGACGACGTCTGCCAACCAGACGACCGGGAACGTCGCGATGCACGCCACGATCGACGCGGCGTTCTCGGCGTCGTCGATCGGATGGTCCACGCTGAAGTCGTCGAACGGGTCGATGCACGTCGCATCGAAGCCGGGTCCGCTGCCGACGTGGGCGCTCGCGCCGAACTCGAGCTCGATCGTGTCCGGGATCGACGGCACATCGACCGTCAGATCCTTGGTCCCGGCCGCGCACGGGTTGGTCGCATCGAAGCAGGCCTCGACGTGGGCCGAAGGGTTGGCCGACTTGTCGGTCTCGAAGGCCGCGCCGACAAGGCGGTCGCCGGCCCCGTTGCCGGCGTCGAAGGCGTTCGACGGCTCGCACGACGGCGGCTGTCCGTCGGTCCGCAGGCAGACCGTGAAGAGCTTGGGGATGTCGTCGAGACGGACGATCGCCTTCGGCACGCCGGACGACATGCCGTAGTTCGTCTGCACCTCGATCTCGTCGATCACGGCATCGGCCGAGTAGTGCACCGGCACGTCGGAGGCCGGCTGGATCTGCAGGACCATGTTCGGCGGCAACTTGTCGATCACGCCGCTCGCCGTCAGGTCCGGACCGCTGCTCTGCTGCTGGGAGAAGCCGAGCACCATCGGCCGGGCGCTCGCCGGGTCGATGTCGATGCCGGCCTGCGTGAACGGCTGACTGCCGTAGGAGAGGCCGCGCAGGCCGTGGAGGTCGAAGCCGCCGGTGATGATGTCGTTCGAGCTGTCGAGCGCGACGCCGAGCCCGTCGGCGCCGGTGAACGACTTCCCCTTGGAATCGGTGTACGTCGACGGCGCCGACCCGCCGTTGATCGAGGCGGTGATCTCGCCGATCGGCGACGCGATGAAGTTGTGCAGCACGCCGAAGTGGCCGAACCGCGCCGAGACGAGGTCGCTCGCGCCGCCGCCGATCGACACCTTCGCGGCCGGCGGGACGTCGTGCAGGCCGAAGGCGAAGCTCGTCACCCCGCGCGGCAGGGCGCCGCCGCCGGCGGTTCCGTCGAGCGTGAAGCTCTGCACGTTGCCGCCGCCGCTGTCGAGCTCGTACGACGTCCCGGCGGCGTCGTCGGTCTGGAAGAAGTGCAGCTGGGAGATCGTCGACAGCAGCGTCCCGGTGACGTTGAGCTGCTTGCCGGCGACGTTGCGGTCGGCTTCGAGGCCGACCTGCTGGAGGGCGGTCGAGTCGACGGTCGCATCGACCGGCGACGGGAGGATGTCGACATGGCTGACCAGCGGCGCGCCGCCCGGCCCGCCGAGGCGGACGTGGCCGGCGAAGCCGGAGTCGTCCTGCTTGAAGGTCGCGTAGCTCGCCGTCGCCGGGATCGTCGGCGTCGGAGCGGTCGCCGACGACGCGGTCGCCTCGACCGACCCCAGGCCGGCCGCGTCCGGGTCGGTCGCGGGCCCGCCGGCCGCCGTACCCGCGTCGAAGGTGATCTCGCCGTTGCCGGCGATCCCGCCGGACACGGCCTGCGGGACGCCGTTGATCGTGATCCCGACGTTCTGCAGCTGCTGGGACGAGCCCGGGACCGTCGGGAACTGCGGCAGGGCGGACGCCGAGGCGACGATCGAGCTGATGTCGCTGCTCGCGGTGTAGCTGATCTTCCCCGTCGGATCGATCGCCACCGCGATCGCGGCGGGGATCTTGTTGATGTCCAGCGACGCCTTCGCGGGTCCGGAGCTCGTGTCGTTCTCGTACGTCAGGAGGGCCTCGTTCGCCACGTCGGTCGTCAGCTTGGCGTTCAGCGGCGTCGGTAGGACGTCGAGCTTCGCAAGGCCGCTGAACTGGCCGGCGACGGCGAAACCGCTCGCGTTCTGGCGGTACGCCGCGTAGTCGGGCGTCCCGGGGATCGTCAGCGTCGGGGCATTCGCCGACGACGCGGACACGCCGATCGATCCGATCCCGCCGCCGTCGGGGTCACTCGCCGGCCCGCCGGCGGCCGTCCCCGCCGCGAGGGAGAGCTCCCCGCTGCCGAGCATCCCGCCCGAGAGGGCCTGCGGCACGCCGGTGATCACGAACCCGACGCTCTGCAACCGCTGGGACGAACCCGGAACGGTTGGGAACTGCGGCAGGCCGGACGCCGAGGCGACGATCGAGTTGATGTCCGCGTTCGCCGTGTAGCTGATCTGGCCGGTCGGGTCGATCGCCACGGTGACCTGCGACGGGATTTTGTCGACGTCGACCGACGCCTTCGCCGTCCCCGAACTCGTGTCGCTCTCGTACGTCAGCAGCGCCTCGTTCGCCGTGTTCGCCGCCACGACCGCCTTCAGCGGGGCCGCGGTGTAGACGACGCTCTGCAGGCCGCTGAACTGGGCCGCGACCGAGAAGCCGACGGCGTTCTGACGATACGCCGCGAAGTCGGGGGTGCCCGGCAGCGTCGGAGCCGGCGGCGTGCTGCCGGCAGGAGCCCCGGCGGCCAGCTCGGCGATCGACGCGAAGATCGACCCGACCGGACCGCCGGCGGTCGTCACCGACGTCGTCTGGCCGGCCTGGTCGAACGTGATCCCGGTCGGCACGTCGCTCGCAGTGAACTGGGCCGCCGTGGGAATCGTCGATCCCTGATGGTCGTGGTAGTTGACGCTGACCTGGTGGACCCGGGCGCTCCCCGTATAGGTCGTCGTGTCGTGCCCGGCCGCCGTGACGTGCACGATGTCGACCGACGTCGGCAGCTGGTCGACGGTCGCGTCGACGTCCTTCTCGTCGCCCGGGCTGATCAGGTTCACATGGGCGGTGACAGTGGTCGGCGCCGGCGACGTCACGATCGCCTCCTGACGGCCCTGGCCGAGCTTGATCTCGGTCGTCAGGTTGGCCGGGACCGGCGCGAAGAGGACGTCCCCGCGGTCGGTCGTGGTCGGCGCGTCGGGCGTGTTGCCGGAGAGCACCTCACCGACCAGGCCGAGCGTCGGCGGGACTCCGAGCGACACGCTCACCCCGAGTCCGGATGTCGGCGTGACGCCGAGTCCGCTGCTCATGCCAAGCCCGAGATCGACCGTCCCGTCCCCGATCCCCAACACGTTCACCGACGTCGTCCACGTGCCGGCGGTTCCGCTCGGCGTGCCGTCCTCCCCGAACCCGACATAAGTCTGCGGACTTGCCGGATCGAGTGCCACGGCCTCGATGCTGACCCGCGTCGAGGCCGGCAGCAGGAGCCTCGTGATGTTGAGGCTGAGCCCGTTCACCGTCAGCGAGACGGTCAGCGTGCCGACGAAGTCCGGGACCCCGTCACCGTTGACGTCGAGCAGCGTCGGCACGCCAGCCAGCGCGTGGAAGTATCGGACGACCTTGCTCCCGTTCGGCTCGACGTACGTCGTGCGGAACGCGTACCCGAGGATGTTCGCGGCGCAGAGCACCGTCGGCAGCTGACCCGTGACCGTGCTCACGCCCGGTACGCCCGACGTCACGCCGGCCGCGACCTTCCCGACCGGGCAGGCCAGCGCCTGGGCCAGGGCTGCCGGCGAGCTTGCGAACGCCGCGGTGAGGCTGCTGGCCGGTGTTCCCGGAAGACCCGTGACGGAACCCAGGCCGTTGGTCAGGCCGCCCACCAGACCAGCCTGGGCAGGCGCCGCCGCCCCGCCCGCGATGACCATCGCCAGTACGACCGAGCCGCTCAGCGCGGCCAGAAAGCGCGTCCCCCTGCCCCTCATGTATCGCCCCCACGGTCCGTGACCCCATGTACCTGCGTGCGGAGTTGCCCACTCCGCACGCTAGAGCTTAACGGGAAAAACATCTGAACGCAACAAGACGACTCCGGCCCGTCGGACGCCCGACGCCTTGGAACGGTCGAAGTCGACGACCTTGGGGGCGGCGAAGCGGGGAACGCCCCGACGCCGCCCCGTCAGCACTGAACGCCTGAAGTACCTATCATGTGTTCATATGGGCCACGGAGTCGACGGACATACGAGCCCGCCCGTGATCGGTCCCGAGCTCGCGCGGACCGTGGCCGAACGGATGCAGATGCTCGCGACGCCGAGCCGCGTCCAGATCCTCGGACGCCTCCGCGCCGGCCCGTGCTCGGTCGGCGGGCTGGCCGACGCGGTCGGCATGGAGGCGTCAGCCGTCTCCCACCAGCTCCGGTCGCTGCGCCAGGTCGGACTGGTGGTCGGCCAGCGGCGAGGCAAGCAGGTCATCTACGGGCTGCACGACTCCCACGTCGCCGAGCTGATCGACCAGGCGATCTTCCATGTCCAGCACCTCGCTCTCGGCGCCGCCGACGGGGACGCCGCGTGACCGGCGAGGCCGCCCGCGGTCACACCCACGGCGCCGACGACGGCGGGCACGCCGGCCACACCCACGGCGACGACGGCCACAGCCATGGCGCGCAAGGTCACACCCACACCGGCGGCGAGGGACACGGTCACAGCCACGGGCTGATCGACCGGTCGATCATGCGCTCGCGAGACGGCCTCAGGGCGGTCGGCCTCAGTCTCGGCGTGCTCCTGGCGACGGCAGTCCTCCAGGGGGCGATCTTCCTGTCGACCGGGAGCGTCGCGCTGCTGGCGGACCTGATCCACAACTTCGGCGACGCGCTGACGGCGATCCCGCTCGGCATCGCCTTCGTGCTGCGGTCGTTCCCGGCCGAGCGCCGGGCCGGCTACTTCGTCGTCGCGACGATCTTCGTCAGCGCGTGCGTCGCCGCGGTCACAGCCGTCGATCGCCTCGTCCATCCGCAAGCCCTCCACCACCTGTGGATCCTCGCCGCGGCCGGGGCAGTCGGGTTCGCCGGAAACGAGACCGCCGCCCGGATCCGCCTGCGGGCCGGCGCCCGCCTCGACAGCCCGGCCCTGATCGCCGACGGCAACCACGCCCGGACGGACGGCCTCGTCAGCCTCGCCGTCGTCGCCAGCTCGATCGTCGTCGGGCTCGGCTTCAGGCTCGGGGACCCGTTGATCGGCCTGACGATCACCCTCGTCATCCTCCGCATCACCTGGCAGTCGCTGGCAACGCTCCGCGCCGACGCCGGCCCGCACGACCCGGTCACCCTCAACCCGTAGGCCGCCCCGCCGGGCGATCGCCGACCAGGCGCTCGACGTTCGCCACATGCAGCCGCCGCTGCTCCGGTCAGCCCGCGCGAACGGCGCCGGGGCGCTGGGACGGTCGAGGGCTGCTCGCCGGTGGGGACTACTTCTTGCTCGAGATGAACACCCAAGACCGCCGCCTGCTGGCAGCTGACGCGCCCCGGGGGCCGATTCCGCGGGGTGAGAGGCGGCTGACGCCGTGCGATGCGCGTACGATCGTCTCGTGAGCCACACGTCGACCCCGGTCCAGTCGGTCGCCGACCTCCAGGCACGACTTCAGGCCGAACGGTCCGCGACGCCATTCCTCGTCTTCCGCGACCAGCATGGCCGCCAGCAGATCGTCAGGCTCGACGCCGAGTCCGGCGAGCTCGCGATCGGCCGCGACACCAAGGCCGACATCGCCCTCGACTGGGACCGGAAGGTGTCACGAGTGCACGCCGTCCTGCGGCACACGGCCGGCACGTGGACCATCCGCGATGACGGTCTGTCACGCAACGGCACGCTCGTCAACGGCGGCCGGATCACCGGCCAGCGAAGGCTCGACGACCGGGACGTGATCGGTTGCGGGTCGGTGGTGCTCGAGTTCCGCGACCCATCGCCGCGCCACGGCGTGGCGGACACCCAGCAGGAGTCGTCCGCCGCCCAGGCGCCGGACGAGCTGACGCCCGCCCAACGCCGCGTCCTCGTCGCCCTCTGCCGTCCGCTGCGCGAGTCGACCCACGGCCACCCGGCCACCAACAAGACGATCGCCGCCGAACTGACGCTCAGCGTCGATGCCGTCAAGACCCACCTCCGCCGGCTCGCGGTGATCCTCGGCGTCGAGGACCTCCCCCAGAACCGCAAACGGACGGAGCTGGCCTGGAATGCGCTCAAGACCGGCCTCGTGACAGAACGCGACCTACTCGCCTAGACCTCGCCTAGACCTCGGCGAGCCGGCCGCGCGCGGCGAGCCTGGCGCGACGATCCGGAGGAACGTCGTCGAGGCCGCCGCGAACGAGACCCACACCGGCTGGGTCAGTGCTTGACCTCGATGACCTCCTCCTTGAGGAAGCGAATCCGCCCGAGCAGCGTGATCTGGAAGCCGACCCGGTAGAGGATCGCCGCCGTGTCCCGGGCCGCGACGTCGACCGCGATGCCTGCGAACAGCTGACTCACCGGCTGGCCGGCCAGGTTGTGGGCGGTCGTGAACGGCAGCGGCCGCCAGGTGTCGACCGCGAACCCGACGTCCGGGGTGCCATGGGGGGCGAACACGCTCCCGAGGCCCGCGAACGGCGCCCAATTGACCAGCTGGAAGCCGGTCGTGTACTGCGTCCCCTCCGTACCCGCCGGCCGCGGGACCCCGTAGAGGTCGATCGCCGAGTCGAGCGCGCCGCCGATGTCCGGCACGATGCTCGCCGTGTCCCGGTGCCAGTCGTCGACCGCAAGGCCCGGCAGGTTGACGAGCGCGACGCCCGAGAGAACCATCAGGAACTCCTGGTCCGCGGGTGTGGGTGCTGCCTGGCTGACGCTGCGTCCGGCCGGCATGATCAGCCAGTTCTGTCCATCGAAGCTCGTGACCTCGATCATTTCTCTTCACCCCAGTGGTAGGTCGCCCGACCCTTCGTCCGCGCGAGTCGATCGCGCTCCGCCGGAGCCGAGCCGTGGATTGATTACCCGATCCACGATCGCCGCTCAGCGCGTCGGCGCACAGTCCTCCCGGGGATGGACCGTCCTACACCCAGGGCTGGCGGTGGTGGCAGCCCGCCACCCTCGGGCTCCCGTGCTGCGATCTGCGACTCAGCGAGCCACTACACACTGCCGCCCTGCCGGCCGGGGTCGAGTGGGCCGCCGATCGGATCGGCCGGGGGGAGCGCGACGATACGCATGACCAGGGGCTTGCCTTCGCTATGCGCCGCGAGCGCAGCCTCGAGGACCGCCGGCGTGACCTTGAGTGTGACCGTCGCAACCAACGCGTACGGGCCGGCCGTGGCGGTCAGCGAGATGAGTTTCCCGTGCTCCGCGATGACATCCCTGAACCATTCGATCCAGCCAAGGCGCGCCTCGGCGAGCACCACGTACTCCTGATCCTTACCCATGACAACCCCCCGACCCTGACCCATGACAACCCCCCGATCGTTTGCGACGAGCATACCTCCAGAGCGAACCAATCATGAACGTGTCCGCTCTCGTGGGGACGGTCCGCCGCGGGCGGCGGCTGGTGACAGTCGTTCGGCCTGATCGAGCAGGAAACGCGCTCCGAG
>DATAUX010000184.1:0-12350 GCA_036268015.1 Solirubrobacteraceae bacterium
AAGCGGACGAGGCGGTGGAGGGAGACGGCGCAGGCGGCGGGTGATTGGGGTCAGACGAGAGGGAGGGTGCGTCGGAGGTCGCGGTGGGACGGTGGCGAGCGGGTTGAGCCGGCGACGGCGGGAGGGGGTGCGGTGAGCAGGGGGAGGTGGAGCGGTGAATCTACGCCGGCGTGGCGCCGCCCGACCAACGTCCGCGGGGGCGACTGCACGATTGACCCGGGCAACTGCAGGACCTGCCGGGGCGACTGCATGTGCGAGACGGCCAACTGCGCGGGCCTGCCGAAGTGGACGGGGCTCAAACGGCTGTCGGCCGACGCGACGTCCGGCGACGGGGACAACTGGGAGGCAATGCCGACGGACGGAACGCGGCCAGCCGCTCCGGCTGGCCGGGCATCCCCGGACGCCCGGCAACCCTCCCGTATCGTGGGCTCACTCGCTTGGCGCCCGCCCTTGCGACGATGCCCGGCCCCGGTAGCGCACGGGTCGTCCGGACTGGTCACGGCGACGGCTCGGAGTCCGGTTCAACGCGCCGCCGGGAACGCCGCAGTCGGCTGCCGATGCGCTCCGAGTCGGCCGGCTCGAGGACAACCGTCCGGCACGACGACCCTTCTCGATCGGGCTTCGAACCCGAAGCGCCGCCGGCTGCGTGGGGCGTTGGACGCTCAGGTCCCTGCTCGGGCGCCGTCTTGCCGGGACGGGTGCTTGTCGTTGGTCAGGAGTTCGGTTGGGAGTTTCCCGGCGCGACGATCGAGAGTCGCCGCGGGTTTGTCGGGCTCACTCGGTCCGTCCGGCGGGCCGTGTTGCACCGGCCGCCACGTAGTCGACGACGGTGCGGGTGAAGCTGTCGGTCAGTCTGGCGTGGCCGTGCAGGATGCGGTGGTAGATCGGGCCGTAGAGGAGGTCGAGGGCGGCTTCGACATCCGTGTCGGCCGGGATCTCGTCGCGGTCGATCGCCCGGGCGAAGATCATCCGGGCCTGGTCACGGCGTGGCTCGACGAAGCGGGCGTGGTACTGCTCGGCGAACTGGGCGTCGTCCTGCGCCTTCATGATCACGGCCGCGATCACTCGCGCGTACGGCTTCGTCGCGAGTTGCCGCGCCCACGGTCCGATCAGCGCATTCAGGTCGCCGGTCAGCGTGCCGGTGTCCCCCGTGTCGGACCCACCCGATTCCCATTCGCTGAAGAGCGCGTCGAGGGCGAGCAGTTCCTTCGACGGCCACCACCGGTAGATCGTGGCCTTGCTCGTTCCCGCGCGGTCCGCGACTGCGTCCATGCTGATCGCGTTCAGGCCGTGTTCGAGCAACAGGCCGCCCGCAGCCCGGAGGATCGCCCTCCGCGCCGCCTCGCTGCGCGGGCGCCCCCGGCGAGGTCGGTCCGCCGGGGGCGCGGCCCGGGCCGGAGGCACGTCCGCAGAGGGCGTGGCCCGGGCCATCAGGCCGCCACTCTGTCGGGGCCGGCGATCCGCGCGAGGACGTCGAATACGGCGACGATGTCCTGGTCGCCGAAGCCGAGCGTACGGGCGGTGCTCAGCAGGTCGCCGGCGCTGGCGGTCGTCGGGAGCGGGACGTGCACCCGACGACCTTCCTCGAGCGCCAGGCCGACATCCTTCTGCATCAGCTTCAGATCGAACCAGGCCTCGTCCGAGCGGTCGAGCAGGAGTGGGCCGCGTGTGCGCAGCATCGGCGATCCGACCGCGCTTGAGTTCAGGACCTCGATCGCCAACCTTGGATCGACGCCTCCTCGCTCGGCGAGCAGGACGCCCTCGCTGAAGGCGATCATCTGAACGGCGAGGCTGATGTTGACCGCGAGCTTCATGATCAGGCCCTGGCCGTTTGCGCCGACGTGCGTGACCGTCTGTCCGAGCTCGCGCAACAACCGGTCGACACGCCTGAAGGCCGCCTGATCCCCGCCGACCATGATCGCGAGGCTGCCCGCCTCGGCGGCCGGCACGCTCCCCGAGACCGGCGCGTCGAGCATCGCCCCACCGTGTCCTCGGACGCGATCGGCGAGCTCGCGGCTCGCCGCCGGACCGATCGTGCTCATATCCACGTACACGCTGCCCGGCCGGAGGCCGGCCAGGATCCCGCGAGGTCCACCCGTGATCGCCTCGACCGCCGCCGTGTCGGTCACCATGCTGAAGACCACGTCGGCCTGCTCGGCGACCTCGCACGGCGAGTCGCGCCAGATCAGGCCACGCTCGACCAGCGAGTCGGCTCTGCTTCTGGTTCGGTTGGTGCCATACACCGTGTTCCCGGCGGCCAGCAGACGGCCGGCGACCCGGCCGCCCATCGCTCCCAGGCCGACGAAGCCGATCGCCGTCATGGCCGGCCGCCTTCGAGCTCGGCGGCGTCGTCGTCTGAGAGGTCGAGCGTCGCGGCCGCCAGCAGGTCGTCGACCTGGTCGGGACGGCGCAGGCCGACGATCGCGGCGTCGACGGCCGGGTTGCGCAGCGTCCATGCGATCGCGGCCGCGCCGGGGGTCGTCTCGTACCGGTCGGCGACCGCCTTGAGTCGGTCCACGAGCGCGAGGTGGTCCGACAGCTGCGGCTCCTGGAACCGGGCGTCTCTCCTGCGCCAGTCGTCCTCGGCCAGGCCGCGGATCCGCTCACGGGTCATCCCCCCGGTGAGCAGCCCGGACCCCATCGGCGAGTAGACGATCACGCCGATGTCCTCGGCCTCCGCGAACGGCAGGATCTCCCGCTCGACGTCGCGCTCGATCAGCGAGTACTGCGGCTGGAGCGTCTCGACCGGCGCGATCTCCTGGATGCGCCGCAGCTGCCCGACGTCGAAGTTGGAGACCCCGATGTGCCGCACCAACCCTTCCTCCTTCAGCGCGGCGAACGCCGCCCAGCCCTCCTCGATGTCCGCCTCCGGAATCGGCCAGTGGATCTGGTAGAGGTCGATCGCGTCGACCCCGAGACGCCGCACGCTGTCGTCCGCCTCGCGCAGAATCGACTCGCGGCTCAAGCTGTGGACGACGCGCCGGCCAGGACCCTCCACGAGTGACGCCTTCGTGAACACGTACGGCCGGTCGCCCTCGGACAGACCCTTCAGCGCCCGACCGACGACCTCTTCGGAGTGGCCGAACCCGTACGCCGCGGCCGTGTCGATCCAGTTGATTCCACCCTCGAGCGCGTGACGGATCGCCGCAACCGACTCGTCGTCGTCCTGCGGCCCCCAACCGAACTCCCAGCCTCCGCCCCCGATCGCCCATGCCCCGAACCCGACCCGCGTGATCTCGAGCCCGGTCGAGCCCAACTCCTTGGTTGCCGGCTGCGTCTGTTGCATCGTCTTGGCTCCTTCGCCCACGCTGCGGATGTGCGTCTCGGTTTCAACACCGCCAGCTTATCAAAACGAGACGGCTCGTTTCGTTTTCCTTCCCGCGGACGTCGCCGGCCGGAGCGCGTGGTGGCCTGTCCGGCTAGCCGGCGGCCGACTTGAAGTGTGGGAGCAGGCCGTCCCAACCGTGCTGGTTACGTTCCCGTTGGCCGGGCCCACGACCGCCGAGCGCGTCCCAGCCGCGGTGCTCGATCGACACCCTCGTGCCGGTCTGCCCGGTCGCCGCGAAAGCGATCTCGACCTCGGTCGCGTCGGCCCGGTCCTGGCGCAGGTGCCAGAGGTAGGAGATCCGGCTTGGCGGATCCCAGGCCGTCACCTGGCCCCAGTCGTGCTCCTCGCCCGCCGGTGTCCGCTCGTAGATGCGGCCGCCGACGCCGGGCTCGATCACGACATCGACGTCCGGCTGCCCGCTGACCGTATGCGACGTCGGCCACCACATGCCGGTCTGCCTGGTCCAGATCTCGAATGCCCGTTCGGGCGGGCAGGCGACATCGAACGCGATCCGCAGCGGGTCGGTCACATCGCGGTGTTGTCGGCGACCAGTCGGAAGCGTGCGGCCGCGTCGCCCCAGACATCGGTCAGATACGCGCGCACCGCGTCGACGCCCTCGTCGTGGAGTCGGTAGAGCCGGCGGGTCCCCTCGGCCGACGACGTCACGAGCCCGGACTCCTTGAGCAGGCGGAGGTGCCGCGAGACGGCCGGCCGCGTGATCGGCAGCTCGTCGGCGATCTCGCGGACCGATCGCTCACCGCCATGAAGCAGCTCGAGGATCGCCCGGCGGTGGGGATCCGCGAGTGCCTCGAACGGGTTGGCGGCCGGCCGGGACACGGGCTCATGGTAGCTGACCGGTTACGGTAACCTTGGCGTTACCATCGCTCCCTGGCGCTGGCGCTGGCGCTGGCGCTGGCACTGGCACTGGCATCGGCACGTCTCGCTCGAAGCCGCCAGCAGACGCCAACGCCTCGAAACGAGGGCCCCGCCGTACCGGCACGAACCCTGATCGTCCGCCACCGACCCCGGCCAGACGCCGCCGAGGAGCACAACCGCGAACCCGCTCGCCACGCCGCCGACCTCGCCCAGTTCAGCGGGACCTCGCCCCGACGGTGCGTCGATCAGCCGGCGCCGACCCAGGCCACTCTCGTCAACTCGTGGGCGTACACCGGATGACCGCACCCCAACCGACACGAGAGGACGGACAGATGCGCGCATATGAAGCAAGCACGGTGATCGACGCGGGACCCGACCAGGTCTGGCGAGTGCTCACCGACATCGCCGCCTGGCCGACCTGGAAGTCGGGCGTCACCAAAGTCGACGGCCGCCTCGGGCTCGGCGAGAAGCTCTCGATCACCGTCGAGGCCAATCCCGGCCGGGCATTCCCGGTCAGGGTGGCCACGCTCACCAAACCCGAGCTGATCGTGGTCCGTGGCGGAATGCCGCTGGGGCTGTTCACCGGCGAGCGGACCTACACCCTCCAGACCGAGGACGGCAGGACGCGCTTCACGATGCGAGAGCAATACACAGGACCCCTGGCCGGCATGATCTTCAAGTCGATCCCCGACCTCGGCCCATCCTTTCGACAGTTCGCCGACGGACTCAAACAGCAGGCCGAGTAGCCGGCCTCAGGGCAACCGCCTCGATCGCCAGGCCGCGTCAAAGCAGTCGTCGCGCGACCGCCTCCGGGCTGGCGGTCGCCAGCCCGGCTCACGAGCTCACCGCCACGGCGCGGCCGGCCCGCCCGGCCTCGTCGCCGCCGAGTCGCTCGTCGCGTCCGCCACGTCGACGACCCGGCCCCACCGGAGATCGGCCGGGAGCCCACCGCCGGCAGCCGGCCGACCGGCCGACCCAGGCCCAGCCGCCGCGCGGACCGCCGGCGGCAGACCGGCGACCCGCCAGCCGTCGAGCCCCCGACGATGGACGTCCGCCTCGGCCACGAACACCACGCCTTCCCGCCCGGCGTACTCCCACAGGTCGGGCGGCTCACCGATGCGGGCGATGCACGCGATCAGGATCCGGTCGGCGAGCTCGGCCAGCCGCACTGCCGACTCGGAATCCCGCGACACGATCACGACCGTAGGCCGGCCGCCCAGCCGGGCATATCGCGGGACCAGCCGCCACCAGCCGGTCAGGAGGTGGTCGCACCGCTCGAGCAGACCCACCCCCCGATCGACGTCCGCCGGCTCGTGGAAGACGAGGAGATCCGTCGTCTCCCCTCCCGCCCGGCCGACCCGAAGCTCGACGGCCGAGGCCGGGCTGACCCCGCCGAAGGCATCCACCCGATGTCGCCGGCCGTCGGCCGCCCCGCACACGAAGTCCCGGGCGTGCAGCCCCGGTTCGAGGCCGACGTCTCCAAGCCCGGCGCCCGTCGGCGGTCCGACCCGGGCCCGGCCCGGTCCCAGCACACTCACCACGCTGCCCGCCACGCATTCCTCGAGTGCCAGGACCCAGCCAACCGTGTGGAGATCGGCACGCAGCGACCCGAGATTCTCGTCATCGAGCACCGCCGGCCGACGACCCCCCAGCTCGAGCAGCTCCAGCCCGGCCGATGTCGCCGCGCAGCAGAACGGGACGCCGCCCCCGTCGCCCCCGTGAAGCTGGAACCTCGCGACCAGGCCGGCGTCCGCCAGCCGCTTGAGGCGACGCTGCGTGCTCGTCAGTGCTCGCCCCGGGCTCGTCCGCCGGTGGGCCTGGCTGCTCAGGACACACCGGGCCCCAGCGATCCACGACAGCAGCTCGAACTCGCCTGGATCCAGGTTCGGCCGCCCTGCCCGGCCCGCCACCGGCAGCCAGCGGACGCGCGTCGCCGCGTCGACGGCCTCCAGCTCGGCGAACGTCGCCGGCTCCGGTTTCCTGCGCGAATCCCCCGCCCCGGGTTCCCTGTTGGAATCCCCGGCCCCGGGTTCCCTGCTGGAATCCCCTGCCCGAGCCGACTCCCGCTGTGCACCACCGGCCGAACCAGCCGGCAGGACGAGCTCCGGGATTCCCAGCCCGACCAGCCGACTCGGCGGCGACAGGTCCTCGACCTCCCGGCCGCCCCGCTCCCGCTGGAGCCCGGCCAGACGGTCGAGCCGGGCCGGGTCGACCCGCAGCGGGATCGTCCGTCCGACGAACGGCCGGTCCCGGCCGGCCGGCGTGGTCCAGCTGACGACCGCCGTGTGCCGCGGAAGGTGCAGACGGACGTCCGGCGACGCCAGCGTCGCCACCGTCTGGTCGCCGACCCGCAGCTGATCGGCGAACTCGGACATCAGCAGACCAGCGCCCGCCCGCGCATCGATCGCCGACGCCGTCGCGAACAGGACCCGGTGGGCGAACAGCGCATCCAGCTGATCCCGCAGCTCGACCGGCCACTGGGCATCCGTCTGCCAGCACGCGACCGTCTCCAGGCCAGCCGACCGCTTCAGCGCCATCGTCTGCGCGAACGACTCGTTGATCACCAGCGGCGCCTCGTCGACCTTCAGCGCGACCGCCGTCCGCCCGTCCGGCGACCGCCGATCCTGCGCCCGGCCGAGCGCCGCGTCGAGCATCCCGAGCAGGAGCTGCATCAGGACCGACACGTTTCCCGCCCCCAGCTCGCCCAACGCCCCCCGGACGATCAGCACCTCCCGCTCGTCGATCAGCCGGTCGAGGTCGATCCGCAGCGTGTCGTTGAGCAGGACCCGCTTGACCGACGCCGAGTTCAGGACCCGGGCCAGCTTGTTCGCCGGAGCGTCGAGCTTCGCCGTCGTCGACGAACGCGCGTCCCGCAGCTGGACCGGCAGCTCCTCGGCCAGGAACGACGCGACCTCCGCGAACTCAGGCAGCCCGGCCAGCCGATCGGCCACCAGCGCCCGGGCCGCGACGCCCTCCGCCCCGACCTCGAGCAGCCGGCCGACGTCCCACAGCGATGACCGCCGGTCGAAGGCCAGCGCCCCGATCAGCGCGTTGCGCAGATACCGGTCCGAGCTTCCCCGGACCTCCCCGTCGGCGAACAGCTGCCGCAGGGCTCCGACCACGTAGTCGGCGATCGCGTCGACCGGCGCATCCACCCCCAGCGGGTTGAAACCGCACGTCGGCCGGGCCATGTCCAGCAGCGTGCAGACCCGCCCGTCCGGCACCACGCTGAGCGCCGCGTCCGCCGCGTCGCCCTTCGGGTCCAGCACGATCACCGCACAGTCGGCCCGCCGCAGATCCTCCCGGACGCTCGCCACCAGGTACGACGTCTTGCCCTGCTCGACCGTCCCGACGACGGCCGTGTTCTGCCGGCGGAGCTCCGGATGGATCGTCACCGGCCCATGCGCGTCAGCCAGCAGGCCGGCGCCCGCCCGCGCCCGCCGGATCCCGGCCGGCGCCGGCGCAAGCGGCGTCGAGCTGCGGACCACCGGCACCGCCGCGAAACCCGGCGACGGCAGCTGCCACACCCCGGCGATCTCCTCTGCCGCATACGTCGTCCGCAGGACGGTCGCCACCGGGTTCGCCTCGCCCCGATCCACCCGCCTCGCCCACGCCCGCCGCCGCCCCCGCGCCCGCCGACCGACAAGCCGGTTCGGCGACCCGCCCGCCCGCAGCTCCGCCACGATCGACGCCAGTTGCGCCGGACGATGGCCGATCACACGGAAATCCGCCCAGAAAAATGGGCCGACGACCCCCGCGTCGACGCTTTCGACCGACTCCGTCTCGCCCTCCGCCGTCCGACCCGCGCCCGCCGTCCGCACGAATCTCCCCAGCCCGACCGGCGCCGGGCACAGCGCGAACTGGACCATCGACGGCCCGCCGGCCGCCGCCATCGCACGGACCAACCGCTCGACCGGCGGCCGGTCGCCGACGACATCCCCGATCCGGCGGACCGGCTCCGTGAAGAACCGCCGCTTGTGCAGGCGAACGATCCGCCCGCCCGTCGTCGCCCCCACCCTGACGCGACGCAGACGACAGTTCGGGTACGTCGCCCGGACCGCCGCCACGACCTGCGCCACGAGACCAGACGGCACGCAGACCGCCAACCACACGACCGGCCCCCCGGTCGGCCGGACATCGTGGTGGACCTCGAACGCAACCGACGGCTGGCCCGTCACGATCCGCCGGGGCCCGCGGACCGAGACCACCGAATGGATGACCGCCAGCGTCGAGACCAGCGCGTCCGGTGCGAGCCGGTCACTCCGGTACGGGTCGATCGCGAGCCGGACGTACGACCGCCGCCGCCGCGCCCACACGCGGATTCCGGCGATCGGGATCGCCGCGCCCCCGACCAGCCCGGGAACGAGCTCGACTGCTGTCAACGACTGATTCCGGTCTCCACTCGGCCTCCCCCACCCACTCCGACGACCCCGGCAAAGCCGGACACGACTATTTCGACGTCGCCGCCAGCCGCCGGGCCTGATCCCGGTAGGTCCGGTAGTCGGGTCGCTCAGGCCGCAGGCACGCGGCGATCGCCAGCGGCCGACACGCCTCCCGATGGCGGCCGAGCTGCTGGAGCGCCCGGCCGAGGCAGAAGTGCGCGTAGTCGTTGGTCGGCGCTCCGGTCGCCACCGCCTCGAACTCGACGGCCGCCTCCGTGTACCGCTGCGACCGAAACAGCGCCCGGCCCAACTCCTCGCGGATCGACGCCTTGTCCGGCTCCAGGTTCCGCGCCCGGGTCAGCGCGACCGCGGCCGCCGCATAGTCGCCATGGGCCAGCAGATCCTGGCCCTTTCGGTAGAGGTCATACGCGCCGTCCATGCTCACCACAAAGCCTAGAACCCCGTGGGGCGGAACCCCGCCGGAAGACCTGCGAAACTTATCCACGAAGCGTGAAGCCATCCGAGAACATCTGGATCGACCACACGGCCCCGGGGTATGCAGCGATCGGGGCGTTCCTGTTGGCCGTCGCCGTGACGACCAAGGTCGTCTTCGTCGTCGGCGGCCCAGGCTCGTTCGGCGACTTCCTGATCTTCTACGGACCTGCGATCGCCGCAATCGGCTGCGCCTTGGCCGCCTGCTATCTGGCGCTCGAATATCAGGAGACCGGCGACTTCCTCTGGACGACGGTGTCCTTGGTTGCGCTTTCGCCGGTCTTGACCTTCATCGCCTTCGCCCTCTATTCCCTCGCGGCAGACGGGTCGTAATCTGATGACCAGCGCAGAACCGATGACCGAGCGAGCCGCCCACTACACGGCATTGCTCGAAACAATCGAACACCAGGGCACGGCCAGCCTCCACGGCCGCGAACGCGACCAGCTGATGGAGGCCGCCGACGGCCTCCTCTTCGGCGAGCAGGGCTCAGAGCAGCGGCTCCGTGCCGTCCAGGAGCTGATCGAGTCGCTCGAGGAGAGCGGCCGCTGGTCGGCCGAGTCGTGCGACCGGCTCCGCGAGCACCTCTACGGCTGCGGCACCCCTCCCTGACCTGACCGGCCCGCCCGGTACCGGCGGATCAGGGCGTTGGTCGAGCTGTCGTGCGTCAGCTCCGGCTCGGCCTCGGCCTCGAGCTCGTCGGCGATCCGCCTGGCGAGGGCCTTGCCCAGCTCGACTCCCCACTGATCGAAGCTGTTGATGCCCCAGACCGTCCCCTGTGTGAACACGCTGTGCTCGTACAGCGCGACCAGCCTGCCGAGCGTCCCCGGCGTCAGTCGGTCGGCCAGGATCGTGTTCGTCGGCCGGTTGCCAGCGAACACCCGGTGCGGCACGAGCCCCTCGTCCGTACCCTCCGCCCGCACCTCGTCCGCCATCCTGCCGAACGCCAGGGCCTCCGTCTGGGCGAAGACGTTCGCCATCAGCAGGTCGTGGTGGTCACCCAGCGGGTTCAGCGTCTCCGTGAAGCCGATGAAGTCGCACGGGATCACGTGCGTCCCCTGGTGGATCAGCTGGTAGAACGAATGCTGACCGTTGGTCCCCGGCTCGCCCCAGAAGACCGGGCCCGTGTCGTAGTCGACCGGCTCGCCCGCCAGCGTGACCGACTTGCCGTTCGATTCCATCGTCAGCTGCTGGAGGTACGCCGGAAACCGCTTGAGGTACTGGTCGTACGGGAGCACGGCCACAGTCTGGGCACCGAGGAAGTCCGCATACCAGACCGTCAGCAGGCCCAGCAGGACCGGCAGGTTCCGGTCGAGCGGAGCCGTCCGGAAGTGCTCGTCCATCGCGTGGAAGCCGTCGAGCAGCTCGCGGAACTGGGCCGGGCCGATCGCGAGCATCGTCGACAACCCGATCGCCGAGTCCATCGAGTAGCGGCCGCCGACCCAGTCCCAGAAGCCGAACATGTTCGCCGTGTCGATGCCGAACTCTCCGACGGCTTCCCCATTCGTCGAGACGGCGACGAAGTGCCGTGCGATCGCCGCCTCGTCGTTCACCGTCGCCAGCAGCCAGGCTCGCGCCGTCCGGGCGTTGGTCATCGTCTCCAGCGTCGTGAACGTCTTCGACGAGACGACGAACAACGTCTCCTCCGGGTCGAGATCCCGCGTCGCCTCCGCGAAGTCCGTCCCGTCGACGTTCGACACGAACCGGAACGTCATGTCCCGCTGGCTGTAGTGGCGCAGCGCCTCGTAGGCCATCACCGGACCAAGATCCGACCCGCCGATCCCGATGTTCACGACGTTGCGAATCGCCCGGCCCGTATGGCCCAGCCACGAGCCCGCCCGAACCTGGTCGGCGAAGCCGGCCATCCGATCGAGAACCTCGTGGACCCCGGGAACGACGTTCGCCCCGTCGACCATGATCGTGCTCCCCCGCGGCGCCCGCAGCGCCACATGGAGGACCGCCCGGTGCTCGGTCGAGTTGATCTTCTCGCCCGTGAACATCGCCTCGATCCGCCCGGACAGGTTCCGATCCGCGGCCAGGTCGACGAGCAGACGGATCGTCTCATCGGTGATCCGGTTCTTCGAGTAGTCGAGCACGAGGCCAACCGCCTCGAGCACGAGTCGCTCCCCCCGCTCCGGATCCTCGGCGAACAGGTCCCGCAGATGGCGGCCACCGATCTCCCCGTGGTGCTCCTCGAGCGCCTTCCACGCAGTCGACTCCCGTAGCGGCCCAGCCGGGCTCGTCGCCATCGTGCTCCTTCGGTCGGGGGCGGATCCTCGACACGTATCTTCGCGGGGAGCCGTCTCCCACGCGTTACCGGCCTGCTGGACCCGTCTGGCGGCGGGCCGGTTCCGCCGCGCTCGCGCGCGAACCTCCCCGCGATGTTCCGGCCGAACCCTCGGGACGCGGTGCGTGGCCGGGTCCGTCTATAGGCTTGCCGGGTGACTGACAAAACCACCCGAGAACTTCCGATTCGAGCCCTGCCCGCCGCCGCCCAGACGGCCGCCGACGGGACATCGCCCACGGTCTCCGCCTTCGTCGCCGCGGCGATCACCGAGCACCGTCGCGCCGACGGTCTCGCCCAACTGCTGGCCGACATGGTCGCCATCGACGACGAACCGACCGACGACGACCGGGGCTCGGCGCGGGACACCCTCGGAGTCTCCTGACCGGTCGCCGGACCAGCCGGGAGTCTCGGCGGTCGCGACCGACGACCCGATTCGAGTCCCCCGCGCGGCGCGGATGCGGTCGCGGTGGACGACGAAGGACGGCGAGGACGAGAAGGTGTGGCGCACGTTTACGGTGTTGCTCAAGGGTCCGACCCGGCGTCGGGCAGGCCTTCGCACGCGAGTCGGACCACCACCGAGTACTGGACCGTCCAGTACTCACGGACTACAGGAACCGACTGCCCGACGGTCGATGACCAGGAAGCTCGCCTGGCAACCGTCCGATCACCCGCCGAGACCGCCGACGCCGCAGCAGCAGCAGCCGGCGGCCCGCAGCCGGCATACCGCTACCGGGATTCGAACCCGGGTTTCCGCCGTGAGAGGGCGGCGTCCTAGTCCCCTGGACGATAGCGGCGCGGGCCGGCGAGACTAGCAAACGCGTGTTCGCGGAACGCGGCCGTGGTCACAGGCGGATCGACCGTCATCGGGGCTCGCAGCCGACCAATCGGCCAGCGAGTCGAGGGGAGCTCAGTGCCGACTGCACCAGCTGGGCCCGGCTGACCCGGGGGGCGTCGCCGAGCGCCACTCGTGCGATATCGTCGCCGGCA
>DATAUX010000185.1:0-10079 GCA_036268015.1 Solirubrobacteraceae bacterium
GCTCAGCCGCGCCGATCACGCGTTCGAGCAGGCCCGGATCCTCGTGGAGGGCCTCGATCGCCCCCGCTCCGGCTCGCCCACGCAGTGTCCGCGCGAACGCCTCGACGTCGACGCCCAGCTCCGACTCCAGCTGCTCGACTCCCTCCGGCCGGCGCCGCCGGATCCCCGCGACGCTCGACTCCAGCATCGTCACGTTCGCCCGCCCATGGCCGACCCCCGCGATCCGCGCCAGCGTCTGGCAGATCGCGTGATGCGGCCCCAGCCCGCTCTGATCGACCGCCCAACCCCCCAGCAGCGCCCCCAGGGCGAGCTCCTCGCGGTCCGGCTCCCGACCCGCCCACCCGCTGACCAGGTGGCCGACCGCCGCCCGGCCGACGGCCCTCGCGACCGGGTTCGAGCGCACGCTGAACACCGCGACCACCGCGTGTCCCAGCGCGTTCCCCGTACTCGCCGCCAGCTGAGCGACCGGCTGCGACCCGCTCAGCCGCGGATCGTTGATCACGACGGCCGGCCGGACGTGACGCGCATCCGGCCGGACGCCGCCCGCCTGGCGGTGGAACCCGGTCATCTCGGCCGCCGACAGCGTCGTCGGGATCGCGACGACACCGCGCGGCTCGTCGGCCGCCGCCAGCGCCTTCGCGACGTCGATCACCCGGCCTCCGCCGAGCCCGACCAGCCGGCCGCGGGCCGCACTCCCGCGGAGCTCCGCCGCGAGCTCGTCGACCCTCCCGTCCGGCACGTCGATCACCGCCGCCGCCCGTTCGACGACCTCCGGCGCCGAGGCCCGGCCCCGCGGCGTGCTCAGCAGGACGAACCCGTCCCCCAGCAGGTCGCCGGCCGCCTCGATCGCGCCCCGGCCGAAGACGATCGTCCGGTCGTGCTCGACCTGCCGGAAGCGCTCGACCGATGCCCGGGCCGGCGGGTCGAGCCGCGGCGGCCGGCCGGCCGGCATCGCAGCCCGGTTCACCGCGGCGGGCGCCGGCCGCCGCCGGACGCGGGCCGAGTGTCCTGGGGAGCGACGACTGCCGGGCCCCCGTCCCGCACTGCGAGGTCCTCCAGGAAGAATCGTAGGAAATGCGACAAAATGTCGTTCTTTGTACAGATCTTCAGAAATGTCCCTGACGCCCCGCCTTTAGGGATGCCGCCGGGCCACGGCCTCCTCAACTCAGGCACCCGACCCGCTCCCGCCCCCAGCCCCGCCGCCGGCCCCGGCCCGGGTCCCGGCCCCGCCGATCGTCCGCCCGAGCCAGTCGGCCGCCGCCGGCACCGCGTCCGGCGCGATCTGGTGGCCGACGCCCGACTCGTGGTAGACGACGTCGATCCCCGCCGCCTCGAGCAGCTCGACCGCCCGGTGGGCGAAGTCGACCGAGATCACCGGGTCCCGGCGGCCGTGGCCGACGAACGCCCGCAGCCCGGTCCGGCCGGCCAGGTCCGGCTGCAAGCCGGCGACCGTCGGGATGAAGCCCGAGAACGCGAGGATCCCAGCCGGCGGCGGCCGATCCCCGCCGAGACCGAGCGCGTAGCTCATCGCCGTACCCATCGAGAAGCCGCCGAGGACGGTCCGGTCCGGTCCGATCCCCGTCCGCGCCCACAGCTCGTCGTGGAAGCCGGCGATCGCCCGGTAGGCGGCGTCGAACGTCTCGGGATCCGGATGGCCGACCCGCGGCACGACGTACCAGTGGTAGCCGGGCGAGCCCGCCAGCCGCAGCGGCGCCCGCGGGGCGACGACGAGCAGCCTGCGCTCGGGATCGAGCACGTCGGCCAGCGGCAGGAGGTCCCGCTCGCTCGTGCCCCGGCCGTGGTGGAGGATCAGCAGGCCGGACGGCTCGCCGGCCGCCGGCCGCTCGGCGAAGGTCAGCGGGCTCACGACCCGGCCTGCTCGGCCCGCTCGGCCTCGGCCTGCTCCCGGAGGGTGACCCGGGGATTGACGAGCGGCTTGAGGATCTGCTCGAGCTGTGGCCGCAGATGCGCGTACATCTCCGGCACGCGCAGCTCCTCCCCCAGGTGGTCGGGGTCCTCGTCGACCGCGAAGCCGGGCGCGTGGGTCGCGATCTCGAAGAGGACGCCCCGCGGCTCGCGGAAGTAGATCGACTTGAAGTAGTCCCGGTCGCGGACGTCGGTCACGTACGGGCCGGCCTCCGCGACCCGTCGCTGCCAGGCCAGCTGGTCTTCGTCCGGCGTGGCCCACGCGATGTGATGGACCGTGCCTCCGCCCTGGCGGCCCCTGAGCACCGGCGGCGGGTCCAGCGCCCACCGGAACCGCCGGTCGGTCCCGTCGAGCCGGTACTCGCCCCGGCCGAGGTTCCCGAAGCCGAGCGTCTCCGTCAGCAGGCCGTCCTCGTCCCACGCCCGGTTCGCATACGCCCGGGCGCCCTCGACCCCGAGGATCGCGTACTCGGCCGGGACCTCCGGGTGGGCCGCCCGCAGCGGCCGGTTGCGCTCGTCGGCGAGCACCAGCTCGAGATTCAGGCCCTCGAAGTCGTCGAACCTGACCGACCCGTCGGACCGCGTGCTCGCGTACCCCTTGACCCGGAGCCGGGCCGCCCAGAAGTCGAGCGAGTCGTCGTCGGCCACGCCGAACTGGATCCGGTGGATCATCCCCGCCCCGGCCCGGCCCCGGCCGGCCCCGTCGAAGTCGAACCACGTGAGAATCGACCCGGGCGCGCCGACCTCGTCGCCGAAGTACAGGTGGTACGCGTTCGGCTGGTCGAAGTTGACCGTCTTCTTGACCAACCGGAGACCCAGCACGTCGGCGTAGAACCCGACGTTCGCGACGGCGTCGCCCGTGATCATCGTGATGTGGTGGAGCCCGTCCAGCCGGAGGTCGGCTCCGTCGCCGGTCGGGGCCGGACCGGGCGCGGGGACGGCCAACTCAGGCTTCGCAGTCGGCGCACGCGCCGTGGAGGACGACCTCGTGGTCTGAGACCGTCAACGGGACCCGCTGGCTGAGACTCGAGATCGCCAGCTCGAGCTCGGGGTCGCTGAACGGGGTCAGCGCGCCGCACCGGTCGCAGACGAGGTGATGGTGGTGGCCGTGACCCGGCCGGACCGGCTCGTACCGGACGAGGCTCTGGCCGATCTCGACCCGCTGGATCAGGTCGAGCCGCTCGAGCTCCTCGAGGATCCGGTAGACGCTCGCCCGGGACACGCTGCGCACGTCGGTTCGCAGGCGATCCTCGATCTCGACGGCCGACAGGGCGCACGACTGTCCGTCGAGCAGGTCGAGCATCGCCCGGCGGGCTCCGCCCCGCCGGTAGCCCGCGTCGATCAGGGCGCTCTCCGCCCGCTCGGCCCAGTCCTGATGGTCTTCGGTCATCCGACCCGATTGTAGACCGCCGGCCGACGCCGGGCCCTTGTTTGCAGGCTTTCCCGGCCTGGTTTCATTCCGCACAAGACGAAAGTTTCGGATTGCTAACATTTGTTTCGTGATCTCGGAAGAACGCAGCCGGCCGGGCGTTTCGTGACCTCGGAAGAACGCATCCGGCCGGGCGTTTCGTGATTCCGGAAGAGCGCGTCCCATCGGTCGTCGAGGACTACGCGAAGGCGCTGTACTCGCTCGAGACCCGCACCCAGGGCGCGCCGGTCCGGACCAGTGCCCTGGCCGACCGGCTCGGCCTGAACCCGCCGCAGGTCTCACTGATGTGCAAGCGACTCGCCGAGATGGGCCTCGTCACGCGGTCGGCCTACCACGGCGTCCAGCTGACCGACGACGGCCGGCGGGTCGCCCTCCAGGTCCTGCGCCACCACCGCCTGCTCGAGCTGTTCCTCGCCGACCAGCTCGGCCTGCCATGGGACCGGGTCCACGAGGAGGCCGAGGTCCTCGAACACTGGGTCTCAGACCAGGTGGAGGCGGCGATCGCCGAGAAGCTCGGCCACCCGACGGTCGACCCCCACGGGGATCCGATCCCGACGGCCGACCTCGTGATCGACGAGGGCCAGACCGTCAGCCTGGACGCCCTGCGGGCCGGCGAGGCCGGCACGTTCGTCCGGGTGTCGGACTCCGACCCGGGGATGCTCCGGTTTCTCGCCGACCGGGGCGTCGTCCCCGGTGAGCGGCTCGAGGTCGTCGACAAACAGCCGTTCGACGGGCCGGTCTTCCTCCGGCGGGCCGACGACGCCGGCGATCTCGTGCTCGGCGTCCAGCTGGCCCGGGCGATGCGGATCGAGCTCGACCCGGCCGCCGAGGACCAGACCGGGAGCCCGGCATGACCGAGCCGTTCCTCGGGCCGACCGCCGTGCTCGACGGGCCGGGCCCGGTCGCCGCGGATCCGGCGACCGGCGCGACCAGGCCGGTTGGGGGCGGCGGACAGAGCGCGCTCGAGCTGATGCTGTCGAAGGGCCGGGTCCGCGGCGCCCTGACGATGCTCGGGCCGGCCTTCGTAGCGGCGATCGCCTACGTCGACCCGGGCAACTTCGCGACCAACATCCAGGGCGGCGCCCGGTTCGGCTACCTCCTGCTGTGGGTCGTGCTCGGCGCGAACCTGATCGCGATGCTGATCCAGTACCTGTCGGCGAAGGTCGGGATCGCGGCCGACCGGACGCTTCCGGAGCTGTTTCGCGAGGAGTTCCCCCGGGCCCTGAGCATCGGCATGTGGGTCCAGGCGGAGATCATCGCGATGTCGACCGACATCGCCGAGTTCGTCGGGGCCGCGCTCGGCCTGAACCTCCTCTTCGGGGTCCCGCTGGTCTGGGCCGGCGGGATGACCGGGCTGATCGCGTTCGGGATCCTCGAGCTCCAGACCCACGGCTTCCGGCGCTTCGAGCTGGCGATCTCCGGCCTGCTGGGAATCATCTTCCTCGGCTTCATCTACGAAACGCTGAAGATCGGGCCATCGGTCCACGGATCGCTGAGCGGGTTCGTACCCCACCTGACCGGAACCGACAGCCTGTACGTGGCGGTCGGGATCCTCGGGGCGACGGTCATGCCCCACGCGATCTACCTCCACTCCGCATTGACCAAGAATCGGGTTCCCGTTCGTGATTCTCTGGAGCGCGCTCGGGTGCTCCGCTACGAGAAACTGGACATCGTGATCGCGTTGGGGGCGGCCGGCCTCGTCAACCTGGCGATGCTCGCGGTCGCGGCCAAGCTGTTCCACGCGTCGGGTCAGACGCACGTCAGCACGATCCAGCAGGCCTACCACGGGTTCGGCAACCAGGTCGGCGGGGTCGCGGCGCTCGCGTTCGTCGTCGCCCTGCTCGCGTCGGGCGTGTCGTCGTCGAGCGTCGGGACGTACGCCGGTCAGGTCGTGATGCAGGGCTTCATCGGGGTCAGGGTTCCCGTGATGGCCCGGCGGGCGGTGACGATGGTTCCGGCGATCGCCGTCCTGGCGATCGGCGTGAACCCGACGAGCGCGCTGGTCGTCAGCCAGGTCGTCCTGTCTTTCGGGATCCCGTTCGCCCTGGTCCCGCTGGTCATGCTGACCCGCCGGCCGGATCTGATGGGCGTCCACGTCAACCGCCTGGCGACGACGATCGTCGGCGGCGGCCTGGCTGGCGCGATCACCGTGATGAACGGGTTCCTGATCTACCAGCAGTTGGCCGGGTAGCAGGCTCGGCGCGGTGTCAACGCTCGTCGTCGGCGCCCCGCCAGCCGAGCTCCGGGTCCTCCTCGACCGTCGTCGGCGGGCGGGCGCAGACCGCCTCGACGAGGTCTGGGAAGGTGTTCACCATGTGGTCCCTCTGCCGACGGGTGGGCACGCTGTGATCGCCCAGCAGCTCGCCGAGCTGCTCGGCCCGCCGGCGCGAGCGGCCGGGCTGACCCCGAACATGCACGAGTTCAACGTCGGCGAAGGCAAGCACGACTTCCGGGTGCCCGACGGAGGGCTGCACCGCCGGCGGCCGCGGGGTACGTGGCATGCGACGGCGGCGCTGGTCGTCGAGATCGCGTCGCCGGGCGACGAGAGCTGGGAGAAGAGTGGTCGCCTGGTTGGCACTGCGTGCCGGTGAGTATCAGCCGATCACGCGAAGCGGCCCGATCGAGTCGGGACCGGAGGAACTCGCCGAGCGACTCGACTGGCCGTAGCAGTGGCGGTCGCGTCTACGCACAGTGTGTCGTGTGGCCGGCGGCGTCGGTCGCGTCGAAGGACCACGACGTCGGCAGAGGTCTGGTTCGCCGTGTTCGGCGCCGGAGGGTCGAGGGAGCTGCGTCACACACTCTCCTTGCAGATTCGACGAGTACTGGACGGTCCAGTACTGCGCGGGTACTGACGAGTACCCGGCCAGTACTGAGGAGTACTCGGCGAGTACTGGACGGTCCAGTACTGCCTGGGCGCGCGGACGCCTGACACCGTGGCCGGGCCGGGACGGCCTCGAGCGGCGGTCGCCGGTCGCGCCGGTGACACCAGGAGCCGCTGCGGGCCGGCCCTCGTCCGACGAGTCGCAGGCCTCAGCTGACCGGAGCCGCGACCGTCCGCCGGGCGATCTCGGCGCGGACGATCGGGGCGACCCGGGTTCCGAACAGCTCCATCGAGCGCAGGACGTCGGCGTGGGCGACGGCGCCGACGCTGATCTGGCCGATGTAGCGGTCGTGGCCGAAGAGCTCGTGCTCGTAGAGCAGCTTCTCGGCGACCTGCTCGACCGACCCGGCCGCGACGGCGCCGAGCGGAGCCCGGAGCGCCTCGTACTCGGGCAGGCCCGACGGCGGCCAGCCGCGCTCGCGGCCGATCCGGTTCATCATCGTCAGGTACGGCCGGGCGAACGCCGCGTCGGCCTGCTTGGACGTCTCGCCGACGAAGGCGTGGGTGTTGATCGCGAGCTTCGTCTGCGCCGGGTCGTGGCCGGCGGCGGCGCTCGCCTTGCGATAGAGGTCGACCAGCGGCGCAAAACGCCGGGGCTGTCCGCCGATGATCGCGATCGTCAGCGGCAGGCCGAGCGTCCCGGCCCGGACCACCGACTCCGGCGATCCGCCGACGGCGACCCAGACGGGGAGCAGGTCCTGGACCGGGCGGGGCCAGACGCCGGCGTTCTCCAGCGACGGACGGTGGCGACCCGACCAGGT
The DNA here is from genome assembly GCA_036268015.1 of Solirubrobacteraceae bacterium. GTDB lineage: Bacteria > Actinomycetota > Thermoleophilia > Solirubrobacterales > Solirubrobacteraceae > Palsa-513. Next base: position 6,998 of record DATAUX010000185.1, read on the forward strand.
CACGTGAGTGTCGGCGCGGATCTTGAGCAGGAGGTCGAGCTTCTCGGCGTACAGCTCGTCGTAGTCGTCGAGGTCCTGGCCGAAGAGCGGGAACGACTCGGTGAACGAGCCCCGGCCGGCCATGATCTCGGCCCGGCCGCCGGAGATCAGGTCGACCTCGGCGAAGTCCTGGAACACGCGGACGGGGTCGTCCGAGCTGAGCACGGTGACCGCGCTGGAAAGGCGGATCCGCTCGGTTCGGGCGGCGATCGCGGCGAGCACGACAGCCGGCGACGAGACGAGGAAGTCGGCCCGGTGGTGCTCGCCGACGGCGAACACGTCGAGTCCGAGCTGATCGGCCAGCTCGGCCTCCTCGAGCAGGTCGCGCATCCGCTGCTGCGGGCTGACGCCGATCGGAAGGTCGGCGAAGGTGGCAAGTCCAAGTTCCATGCGCCCCACTATAGCCGAAACTAGTTGCACGCGCAACCGTATCCTCCGCGGAGCCCACGCCGCGCGGCTAGGATCGCGTGGTGCTCGAGTTCTGGTCGTCGAATGTCGCCCAGGAGGTCACCAACTTCATGGGTGGCCCGGTCCAGACGGTCGAGGGCCTCAGCGGTCTGGGCATCCTGATCGCCGGCTACCGGATGCTCAACTGCCATCAGACCGGATGCAGGCGCCTCGGGCGCTTCGGCCACGGCCACCTCAGGCTGTGCCACAGGCATCACCCGCTGGTCGCCGACGACGGAACCGTCACGGCCGAGGACATCGCCCGGGTGACCGCCTCCCTTTGAGCGATCCGACCGCCGGCTTCGTCGCCGGGCGCGGATCGCGGCCTCGTAGGATCGTCGCGTGAGCCGATCCCTTCCGAGCCTCATCGAAGCAGGCCTGGCCGAGCTGGGCACACCGGGCCGGGCGGCCCAGGAGAAGCGCTACCTCAAGAGCGAGCTCGACCATTTCGGCGCGAGCCTGCCGGCGACCCGCCGGCTCGTCGGCCAGACGGTCGCCGAGCGGCCGGGAGTCGGCCACGACGAGCTGGTCGAGGCCGTCGACGTGCTCTGGGCCCGTGGGATCCACGACTGCCGGACCGCGGCGGTCGAGCTGCTCCGGGCGCGGGCGGACGCGCTCGGCCCGGACGATCTCGACCTCGTCGAGCGGCTGGTTCGCGGGTCGTCGACCTGGGCGCTCGTCGACCCGCTCGCCGAGCACGTCGCCGGCGATCTCGTCACCCGGTATCCCGGCCTGGTCGAGACGCTCGATCGGTGGTCGGGCGACGACGACTTCTGGATCCGGCGGTCGGCGATGCTCGCCCTCCTGCGGCCGCTGCGCCAGGGCGCCGGCGACTTCGACCGGTTCGGCGGGTATGCCGACCGGATGCTCGACGAGCGGGAGTTCTTCATCCGCAAGGCGATCGGCTGGATCCTCCGGGATACGTCGCGCAGGCGGCCGGACCTCGTCTACGCCTGGCTGGCGCCCCGAGCGGCGCGCTGCTCTGGCGTGACGATCCGCGAGGCGGTCAAGCACCTGTCGGCCGACCAGCGAGCCGCGATCCTCGACCTGCGGGCCCGGCCGGGCGCGGTCGGCCGGCCCGACGCCTGAGGGTCGGTGGGACGGGGATGCGACGGGTGACGAGGGCCCGCCCCGCCGGGGTCGGCGGCGGCGGACCGGCCCGCCGGGCGGGCGGAGCCCGGGGAGCCGGCACGGTCGGTGCGTTGGTGCGACTCGTCGCGCACACGCGGGCCCTGATCGCGGCATCGCTCGTGATCGCGACGATCCAGGCCGCCGTTCTGCTGCCGGTCGCGCTCCTCGTCAAGCGGATCTTCGACCGCCAGATCCCGGCTCACGACACGACGGGGATCATCCTCAGCGGTGGCGCCGCGTTGGGCCTGTACGCGCTGAGCAGCCTGCTCACGGTGATCTCCCGTGTGATCGTCGTCGGCGCGACGAAGTCGTCGGTCACCGCGTTGCGCGAACGCGTGGCCGACCGCCTGTACGCGCTTCCCCGGTCGTGGTTCGACGAGCGTTCGACCGGCCGGGTCCACTCGCTGATCGTCTATGACACCGAACGGGTCGACCGGATGCTCGGCCAACTGCTGGCCCAGACCGCACCGGGCGTCGTCGTCGGGGTCGCGTTGTGCGTCGTCGCGGTCATTCTCGATCCACTGCTGTTCGCCGCCCTGGTGATCGTGATCCCGGGGATGTTCTTCGTCCATCGGATCATCACCAAGCGCCTGCGCGCGTACATGACCGCGGCCGACGACGCCTTCGCCGGCTTCAGCGCCGACACCCAGGAGGCACTCGCCGCGATCGACGCCGCCCGCTCGCACGGCGTCTCGGACTGGGAGCGACGCCAGCGCTCCCGGCAGATCGACCGCGTCTCCGAAACCAGCCGGCCGCTGCTGCGGATGCACGCGGTCAACCTCGCCGTCCAGGGGTCGCTGGCCGCGTCGTCGGCGATCGTCGTCCTGATGGTCGGCGGCGTCGCCGTCGCCGACGGGTCGCTCTCCCTGGGCGCGCTGCTCGCCTACTACGCGGTCGTCGCGCTCCTGCTCCGCCAGATCGGTCCGGCCGTCTCCGGCACGCCGGTGATCCTCACCGGCCGGGCGGCGCTCGCCCGGATCGACGAGTTCCTGGCAACCGAGGTCAGCGAGCCGTACGACGGCGACCTGGTGCTCGCGTTCGAAGGAGGCCTTCGGCTGGACTCGGTCAGCTTCGCCTACGGCGAGACGAGCGTCCTCGCCGACGTCGACTTCGCCGTCCGGCGAGGCGAGCACGTGGCGATCGTCGGTCCGAACGGCGCCGGCAAGACGACCCTCCTATCCCTGCTCCTGGGGATCGCTCGCCCGCAGGCCGGGCGGGTCCTGGCCGACGGCGTCGCGTTCGACCGGCTCGACGTCGCCGCGCTGCGCCGGCAGATCGGAGTCGTGCCGCAGGAGCCGGTCCTCCTGCGTGCGACGATCGCCGAGAACATCGCCTGGGGACGCGCGAGCCCGGACTCGCCGGCGGTGCGGGCCGCAGCCTTCCTGGCCACGGCATCCGACTTCATCGACCGTCTGCCGGACGCCTACGACACGATGCTCGGCGACGACGGAACCGGCCTCTCGGG
>DATAUX010000186.1:0-19177 GCA_036268015.1 Solirubrobacteraceae bacterium
CACGCGGTCGTGCGCAGCGGCCTGCGGATGCTGCTCGAGGCAGAGCCCGGGTTCGAGGTCGTCGCGGAGGCGGGCGACGTCGACGCTGCCGGCCGCTACGTGCGTGGGCACCACCCGGCGGTCCTCGTCCTCGATCTGAACATGCCCGGCGGCTCCAGCGTCGAAGCGATCCCGAGGATTCGTGCCGATGCGCCGGAGACGCACATCGTGGTGCTGACGATGCAGGAGGAGCCGGCGTTCGCGCGTCAGGCGCTCGCCGCCGGCGCAACCGGCTACGTCCTCAAGAAGGACGCCGGAAGCGAGCTCGTCGAGGCGGTGCGCCGCGCGGCCGTCGGCGACACGTATCTCAACCCGACGCTCGGTGCACGGATCGCCCGCGAGCCCCCGCCGGGGCCACCCGACGATCTCAGCCCCCGGGAGGTCGAGGTGCTCAGGCTGATCGCCCTGGGGCACACGAACAGCGAGATCGCGCAGACGTTGTTCCTCTCGGTACGCACGGTCGAGACGCACCGGGCGCACATCCAGCAGAAGCTGAGGGTCTCGACACGCGCCGAGATGGTGCGCTACGCGATCCGCCGAGGCCTGGCCGAGGACGCGTAGAGTCGGTGGATTGCGCCGGGCGCGGTTGGTGCCCGACACGGAGCCACCCGTGGCCGCCACCTCGGCCGCCGACCCCGCGCCGGTCGTTCTGTCGCTCGCTCGAGCGCGTGCTGCGGGCAGCCGAGGATCTCGGGGCGCTTGTCCGTGCGGTTCGTTGCGAGCGTCTGAGCGGCGAGCTGGCGGCGCCCATCAAGTCGATTGCACGCGCTCGGTGGCCGCCACGGCGTCGATCGGCTACGGCCCGCCGGAGCGCCGACCGCCCGGCAGCCCCGCCGCGGCGCCGTCGCCGGAGAGCGGCAGTGAGGCGGCGACCGTAGTGCCGGCGTCCGAGGATTCGATTCGCAGCGCGCCGCCGGACATCAGGACACGCTCGCGCATCCCGGTCAGACCGAAGCCTCGCCTCACATCATCGACGACGAACCCGGTCCCATCGTCGGCGACCTCGGCGACCAGGCGACCTCCGTCAACGCGGAGCGTCACCGTGACGTGACTCGCCCGAGCGTGCTTGGCGACGTTCGTAAGTGCCTCCTGGATGATCCGGTAGACCGCTGCCTCAAGCTCGGAGTCCAGCGTTCGCTTGTTCTCGCCAGGATCCGGGAGTTCGACGACGCCGTCGATCTCGAGGTCGTTGATCGCCCGGTGGCGGTCGAACAGGGCCTCGAGCGCCGGCTCGAGGCCGATCGCGTCGAGCGCGGCGGGACGCAGCTCGGTGATGATCGAAGACAGGTTCGTGATCTCCTGCTCGATCAGCTCGAGCGCCTGATCGGTCGCCCGGACCAGCAGGCCCTGGTCGGACCCGGCGCGAGCCGTGCTGAGCAGGATGCGCAGGCCGCCGAGGGCCTGCAGCGTCTCGTCATGCAGCTCCTGCGCCCAGCGGCGACGCTCGGACTCGGCCGCGCCAAGCGCGTCGCGCAGCCGCTGGCGTCGCACGCCCCGAGCCGTCGCGACCGCGGTCGCGGCGCTCGCTCCGAAGGCTCTCAGCGTCTCCTCGTCCTCGTCGCTGAACGCGCCGCCGTCGGCGCCGCGGTCGAACGCGATCAGCACGCCGACAGACTCGCCGCGATGGGCAAGGGGAATCAGCAGCGCCGAGTGGGCGTCGTCGACGCCGAGTTGTTCAGGCGAGACCTGGAGGCGGGCGCGGACGTTGCTCACCCGTTCCGGCCGACCGCGGCGCATCACGTCGCCCGACGTCGACGCGGCGATCGGGATCCGCTCCCCGTGGGGTCGGCGGCTGTGGCCGGCGCTCGCGGTGAGCACGAGGTCGTCACCGTCGCGCAGCAGGATGACCACGCTGCGCGCGTCGACCAGCGCGCGGCCGCGCTTGACGATCAGCGCGAGCACCCGGTCGACGTCCGTGTCGGCGCCGACCGCATGCGCGATCGCGTGGGTCGCCTCGAGGCCGCGCACCGCCCGCTCGAGCTCGACGCGCTGCTCTTCCGCGGCGCGATAGAGGCGTGCGTTCTCGATCGCGATCGCCGCCCACCGGGCCAGGACGACCGCAGCGTCCTCGTCCGCCGGATCGAACTCGCCTCCGCCCTCCTTGTCTGTCAGGTACAGGTTTCCCCAGACCTGACCGCGGACCAGGACCGGAACGCCGAGGAACGTCTCCATGGCGGGGTGCGCAGACGGGAACCCGTACGACGACGCATGCGCGTCCAGCGAGGCGACGCGCAGCGGCCTCGGATCACGAATCAACACGCCGAGCACGCCGCGTCCGCGTGGTCGCTCGCCGATCGCCCGTTCCGCCTCGACGTCCAGGCCGCGCGTGACGAACCGTTCAAGCTCGGTGCGCGCCTCGTTGAGCACGCCCAGCGCTGCGTAGCGCGCTCCGGTCAACTCGCGCGCCGCGTCGAGCACACGCGCGAGCACAGCGTCGAGCTCGAGCTCGGCGACGATGAAACCACCAACATCGATCAGGGTGCGCAGGCGATCCGCTTCAAGCTGATCTGAGATTCGGTGCCTCTCGGTGGTATCGGCCGCCGACGGCGCGCGACTCGACGGTGCCGAGCGTCGCTGACGCCTCAGAACCGTAGCAGCGTCACGAGATGCGAACGCTGGCGGACACCATCTTCCGCCGGGGCTGGCGCGGGCACCGGGGGCTGAGCGCGACGCGCCCTCGTCGCTCTCGGCGTCCCTGTCGATCAGGGAATCCCCACGCCGCAGGTCGGCGCCGTCCCCGCGCCCGGCGTGGTCGGTCGGCGGGTGCCGATCCGGCGCATGGGAGCCGGACGCCGGGGGTACGGGTCTGACCGCGAGAGTCCGGGTGGGTCGACCGATGGAGAGTCAGATGGCAACGGCAGCCGAGCAAACACGAGCGCCGGCGGCGACGCCAGGGGATCGCGCCCTGCGGCGGGACTTCGGCCGGGTCGCCCTGCTGTTCACGTCGGTCGGCTCGGTGATCGGGTCGGGGTGGCTGCTCGGCGCGCTCAACGCGACGAAGATCGCCGGGCCGGCGGCGATCATCTCGTGGGTCGTCGGGGCCGCCGCGATCATGCTGCTCGCCCTGATCCACGCCGAGCTCGGCGGGATGCACGCGGTCAACGGCGGCCTCGCCAGGTTCCCGCACTACGCGTTCGGCAGCCTCGTCGGATTCGGCATGGGCTGGACGTACTGGCTCGGCTCGGTGACCCTCGCGCCGGTCGAGACCGAAGCCGCCCTCCAGTACGCCGACAAGTACGTCAACCAGGGCGTCGGCTTCCATGTCGTCCATCAGTCCGCCGGCCAGACCGTCCTGACGGCCGGCGGCTACGCGGTCGCCGCGATCCTGATGCTCGCGTTCACCGCCGTCAACCTCTACGGAGCCCGGCGCCTGAGCCAGACGAACACGACGATCGTCTGGTGGAAGATCGCGATCCCGGTGCTGACGATCGTCGTCCTGATCGTCGTCAGCTTCAGCGGGTCGAACTTCTCTGCCGGCAACGGCTTCGCCCCGGCCGGACTCAAGGGCATCCTCAGCGCGATCGCCTCAGGCGGCGTGATCTTCTCCTACCTCGGCTTCGAGCAGGCGATCCAGTTCGGCGGTGAGACGGCCAACCCCCAGCGCAACATCCCGTTCGCGGTGATCGGCGCGATGATCATCGGCGCCGTCGTCTACATCATGCTCGAGCTCGCCTTCGTCGGCGCCCTGAGCCCGTCGGCCGCCGCACACGGCTGGGCGAACCTGAACTTCACGAACAACTTCGGCCCGTATGCCGCACTCGCCAGCGGCCTCGGGCTCGGCTGGCTGGCGGTGATCCTCTACGTCGACGCGTTCGTCTCACCCGCCGGGACCGGCCTGATCTACAGCGGGTCGAGCGCCCGCGTCTCCTACGCGCTCGGTCGAAACGGCTACATCCCCCACGCGTTCGATCGCCTCAGCGACCGCGGCGTTCCCTGGGTCAGCATCCTCTTCAGCTTCGCCGTCGGGATGATCGTCTTCCTGCCGTTCCCCGGCTGGCAGAAGCTCGTCTCGTTCATCACCTCGGCCTCGGTGATCATCTTCTCCGCTCAGTGCCTCTCGCTCGCAGCGATGCGCCGGCAGCTGCCCGACCATGCCCGGTCGTTCCGCCTGCGCGGGGCCGGAGTCCTCGCGCCGCTCGGCTTCGTCGTCGCCAACCTGATCGTCCTGTTCGCCGGCTGGACGACCAACTGGAAGCTGTTCGCGGCGATCGGGCTCGGCCTCGTGCTGCTCGCCGGATGCCAGCTCAGCCGGCCGGCCGCCGACCGCGTGCCGCTGGACTGGAGGGCCTCGATCTGGATGTGGCCGTGGCTGGTCGGGCTGGCCGTGATCAGCTACCTGGCGAGCTTCGACGGCGGCACCGACGACCTCGTGTTCGGCGCGGACGTCGCCGTGACGGCCGCCTTCAGCCTGGCGATCTACTTCTTCGCCCTGTCCTGCCGTCTGAGCGACGCCGACGCCCGCGAACGGCTGCGGGCCAGCAGCGAGGAGGAGCTCGCCGTCTGACGCCCGGCTCCGGCGCCGTCAGCTGCCGTCAGGCGCCGAGAGACGTTCCGGCCGCGCGTCCCCGCCGTCCGGTCGCGCTGCCGCCGAGCGCGTCGTAGTGCTCGAGCGCCTGGCCCGACCCGAGCACCACACACGTCAGCGGCGACTCGGTGACGATCGCCGGCATCTGCGTCTCGGCCTCGACGAGGCCGGCCAGACCCCGCATCAGGGTGCAGCCGCCGGCCAGCAGGATGCCCTCGCGCGAGATGTCGCCGGCCAACTCGGGCGGCGTCTCCTCGAGCGTCTCGGTGATCGCCAGGAGGATCTCCCGCAGCGGAGCTCCGAGTGCCTCGCGGACCTCCTCGCTGTGGAGCTGGACCTCGGTCGGCAGCCCCGTTCCGAGATGGCGGCCGCGGACCGGGACGATCAGCTCCTCGGCGAGCGGGAGAGCCGACCCGATCGACAGCTTGATCGCCTCGGCCGTGCGCGAGCCGATCGCCAACTGGTGGACGTTGCGCATGTACTGGCTGAGCGCGTCGTCCATCTCGTAGCCGCCGACCCGGATCGATCGGGACAGGACGATCCCGCCGAGTGAGATCACCGCCACCTCGCTCGTCCCGCCGCCGACGTTGACGACCATCCGCCCGATCGGCTCCTCGATCGCGATCCCCGCGCCAATCGCCGCGGCGATCGGCTCCTCGATCAGCTGGACCCGGCGGGCGCCGGCCGCCAGCGCGGCCTCCTCGACGGCTCGCTGCTCGACCGCCGTGACGCCCGACGGCGCGCAGACGATCACCCGCGGGTGCGCTCGCCGGCTGTCGAGCACCCGGCGGATGAAGTACCGCAGCATCTGCTCGGTGACCTCGAAGTCGGCGATCACCCCGTGGCGCAGCGGCCGGACCGCGTTGATCGTGGCCGGCGTCCGGCCGAGCATCCGCTCGGCCTCGCTGCCGACCGCGTGGACCTCCCCGCTGAACTCGTCGATCGCGACGACCGACGGCTCGGACACGACGATCCCCTCGCCGCCGACGTAGACCAGCGTGTTCGCCGTGCCCAGGTCGATCGCCATGTCGTGGACCCCGAACGTCGACCCCAGCCGCCGCCGGGAGGTCACGCCGCGGGACCGGTCTCTGCCGATGCGCATCGAGAAAGGGTCTCAGACCCGACGCCCCCAGCGCGATCCTCCCCTGCGTGCACGCGTTCTTGCGCGCCTGCGATCACCCGGTCGGTGTAGGCTCGCGGCATGTCCGGCGTGATGTCAGAGGCCGAGCTCGAGGCGGCGATCGCCCGGGTTCTCGCCCTGCCCGACGGCCTCGCCGTCGGTGAGGTCTTCGTCTTCGTCGGCGAATGCCGGCCCGGATTTGCCAAGAGCGGCGTGCTCCCCCTCGGCGAGGGCGCTGACTTCGAGATCCTCGTCGCCCAGACGATGATCGACCTCGACCTCACCAACGGTCCACCCGAGCGCGACCTCGCCCGCCTGGCCCAGATCGTCTCCCACGTGCGGCTGCTCGTCGCCGGCAGCCGGCTCGCCCAGGGCCCCTACGGAGACCTCTTCTATCGCGTCCTGATCGGATGGGGCGCCGCGCTCGATCGGATCGGCCTCCAGAAGTATGGGGCGGCCCCGACCTTCGACGAGGACGAGCGGCTCGGCCCGCCACTCGCCCGGATGTTCCTCAACCAGGTCGCCAGCCGCTTCGACGAGGCCCTCCGCGGGTCCGATCCCGGAACCCGCGACGGCCAGCTCGTGCCCCTGCTCGACGCCTTGGCCGCCGACCTCGGCCACGAGCCGCCCCTGATCGCCGCCCTCGTCGACGCGTCGCCGATGGTGACGATCGTCCACGCCCCCGTCCCCGACTGGCCGGGCAGCCTGACACAGGCCGACTTCATGGAGGCGACGCTCGACCCCGTCCTCTCCGAGGAGCTCGGCACCGCCCAGGCGGTCTGAGCCCCGCCGCCGGCCTCAGCCCTCCGGTCGGTAGCCGTCGAGGAACGCGTCGATCGTCTCGAGGGCGATCGCCACGTCAGCGGCCGAGACCGACTCGTCCGGCGAGTGGCTGACCCCGCCGGCGCAGCGGACGAACAGCATCCCGACCGGCGCGACCCGGGCGACGATCACCCCGTCATGGCCGGCCCCGCTCGACACCGTCGGAACCGGCGACCCGGTGCTCGCCTCGGCGGCCCGGCGTAGACCTTCGGTCAGCCGCGGCGCGAGGTGCGTCGCGGCGACCTCCGAGAGGATCCTGAAGGCGAGTCCGACGCCCCGCCGCTCGGCCAGCAGCGCCGCCCGTCTGCGGATCTCGTCGACCCCTGCCCGCCGGACGTCGTCGTCGGCGTGGCGGACGTCGAGGCTCGCGACGGCGGCTCCCGGAACGACGTTTCCCACGCCGCCCGGGACCGCCAGCTCGCCGACCGTCGCCAGCAGACCCGGCGTCTCCCGGGCGAGCGACTCGATCGTCAGGACGAGCTCGGCCGCCGCGGCCAGCGCGTCGCGCCGGTGGGTCATCGGGACGGTCCCGGCGTGGCCGGCCGCCCCCGACAGCGTAAACGTCCCCCGGGTCTGGCCGATGATCGAGTCGACCACGCCGAGCGGGAGCCCGGCCGCGTCGAGGACCGGCCCCTGCTCGATGTGGATCTCGATGTAGTCGCCCGGCCGACCCGCCGGGCACGGATCCGGCCCGGCAAAGCCGGCGATCGCGTCGACCAGGGTCACGCCGTCCGCGTCGACCCGGTCCTCGTCCGCCGGGTCGACGAGCCCGAGCCAGCCGCGGCTCGCCAGGAAGCTCGTCCCGAACCGCGATCCCTCCTCCTCGACGAAGGCGACTACGTGGAGCGGGCACGCGAGCCGGCGGCCCTCCCCCGCGAGGCGCTCGGCCGCGGCCAGCCCGGCGAGGACGCCGAGGACGCCGTCGTAGCGGCCACCGTTGGGAACCGTGTCGAGGTGCGAGCCGATCACCAGCGGCCGGCCGCCCTCCAGGCCGGACCAGGATCCGATCAGGTTGCCGACGCCGTCGATCGACGTCTCGAGGCCGGCGGCCCGCATCCAGTCGGCGACCTGGGCCCGCGCCTCGCGCAGGCCGGGCCGGCCGTAGAGCCGGGTGATCGAGCCGGCCTCGTCCGTCGCGCTCGCGATCAGCTCGGCCCGCTCGAGGAGCAGGCCCGCGGCCGCGCTCAACGCGACACGGCCGCGCCGGGGATCACGAACCGGCCGGACCCGGGCTGGGCGATCGCCTCGCCGTCGAGCGCGCCGGTCGCACCTCCGAGGATGGTCCGGACCAGCCGGACCCGGCAGCGACGGCCGTCCAGCGGAGACCACCGATTGACCGACCTGTGCTGGGTCACCGCGTCGACCGTCCACGGCGAGTCGAGGTCCCAGAGGCCGAGGTCGGCATCCGCCCCGATCGCGATCGCGCCCTTGGCCGGATTCAGACCCACCGTTCTGGCAGCCTGGCCGGCGATCAGCTCGGCGCACCGAACGAGATCGAGGCCGCGATCGTGGAGCGCAGCGTCGAGAAAGAACGGCACCGACTCCTGCAGGCTCTGGATGCCCATGCCCGCCGCGAAGATGTCGCCGTCGCCGACGAGCTTCTCGGCCCGCGCGTAGGGGCTGTGATCGCACGCGAGCTGGGCCGGTGCCCCGCTGGCGAGCCGGCCCCACAGACCCTCGACCGACTCCCGCGAGCGCAGCGGAGGAGCACACCGAGCCCACGGGCCGCAGGCGTTCGCGTCCGTGAGGTCGAGCGTCAGGTGGTGCATCGTGTGCTCGAGCGTCGCCCGCACGCCGTCGGCGACCGCCGCGTCGACGAGGGCCGCGGCGCCCGGTTCGGAGACGTGGACGATCTGGACCTGCACGCCGGTCTCCCGGGCGAGCAGGAGAACCCGCGCCGTCGCCTCGAGCTCGGCGATCGGCGGCCGGCCCGCGGCGTGGGCCAGGCCGTCCCGGCGACCCGTCGCCCGGACGCGGGCGGTCTCGCCCGCGACGATCGCGTTGTTCTCGCAGTGGACGAGCACCAGCCCACCGAGCGCCGCGACCCGCCGCATGCCCTCGCGCAGGTCGTCGTCGTCGACGTGGGGGAAGATCCCGCCGGAGTCGACGACGAAGGCCTTGAAGCCGCGGGCTCCCGCCTCCCACTGGCCGTCGATCTCGTCCAGCTCGCCCGGCACGATCGCTCCCCACAACCCGAAGTCGACCCGCGCCCGCGGGCCGACGGCCGCGCGTTTGGCCCGGTAACGGGCGGCCGTCGTCGTCGCCGGGACGCTCAGCGGGTGCTCGAAGACGCAGGTGATCCCCCCGAGCAGGGCGGCCGCCGTGCCGGCGTCGAAGTTCTCGCGGTGTGCGATCCCCAGATCGCCGAGGTGCACGTGAGGATCGATCGCGCCCGGCAGGACGACGAGCCCGCGGGCGTCGATCACCTCGTCGGCCCCGCCGGTCCCGTCCGCCCCGATCGACGCGATCCGCCCGTCACAGATCAGCAGCGTCGTCGCGAACACGCCCTGCGGAGTGACCACCCGTCCGCCGACGATCGCCGTGGTCGGCCCTGACTCGACCGGCAGATTGGCGCGTGCGCCCGGCAACCGCACGAATCCTACGCCACCAAACCGCGATCCCCGACCCCGAGCCGACCGGCCGTCCGGCGTCTGGGAGCATTCGCGAATCGACCTGGTGGACTTCGACCGCGGGCACATGGACGGCATCCTGCGCCTCTGCGAGGACGAGGGGTGGACGGCCCTTGCCGTCGATCCGGCCCGCTCCGAGCGCGCCCTCTCGGCTCCGGGGGTAGTAACGCTCGTGGCGGTCGCCGACGGCGAGGTCGTCGGCTTCGCGCAGGCGCTGACCGACGGGGCGATCCAGGCGTACCTCTGCGTCGTCGTCGTCGCCGCGCCGATGCGGGGCGGCGGAATCGGCCGGCAACTGGTCAGCGAGGTGCTCGCCCGATCCGGGGCCAAGCGCCTCGACCTGCTCGCAGCGAATGGGACCGAGCGCTTCTACGACTCCTTCCCCCACAGGGTCTCGTCCGGCTACCGGCTCGACCCGGGCTACGAATAGCGCCGGCCGCGCGCCGGCCCACCCTTCCGGCTGGCACACTTCGGCTCTCGTGACCGATCCCGCATTGACCGGCGGCTGCCTCTGCGGCCGCGTCCGCTTCGAGCTTGCCGAGCCGGCGCTGTCGGCCGGCTACTGCCACTGCACGCGCTGCCAGCGGCGAACCGGAACAGCCTGGTCGGCGAGCGCGAGGATCAACGGGGCCGCGTTTCGAGTGACCCAGGGAGCCGAGCTCGTCAAGGGCTGGCGCCATCCGGACGGCGGTTGGGAGAAGTGCTTCTGTGTCGAGTGCGGCGCCCACCTCCTCAGCCGTGATCCGGACGACCACACCAAGATGGGGATCCGGATGTCGGCCTTCGACGGCGATCCCGGCGTGCGTCCGAGCTCGCACGCGTTCACGAACTACGCCGCCGTCTGGGAACCGCTGCCCGACGACGGGCTCGAACGCTTCGGCGAGGCCAGGCCCCGCCGGTAGGACGGTTCCCGCGGCGAGCTGCCGCGACTCGGTCGGCTGTCAATCGAGCAGCCGCTCGGCCTGCCCGATCAGGCCGACCCGGTCGATGTCGGCGATCGCCAGCGCCCGCGGCACGGTTCCGATCTGCGTGTGGAGAATGCCGAGGAGCAGGTGGGCCGCGCCGAGCGTCCGGTCGCCCCGGCCGGCAGCCAACCTGACCGCACGTTCGAGCGACCGCTTCGACGACGTCGCGAGGCTGACCTTCCGCCGGCGAGCCGCCGGCCGGCCAGCCGCCGCGAAATCGCCCAGCGCCACGCCGACGGCCGCCAGGCTCCGCTCGGTCTCGCGCTCCAGCGCGGCGACGAGCCCGTCGTGGTCCAAGCCGTTCTCGCAGAGCAGGCCGGCCACCGCGCCGCCCTGGTCGGCGGCCAGGGCGAGCAGCAGGTGCTCCGCCTCGACGGCCGCCGTTCCGGCGGCCGGCGCCTCCTCATCCACAGCCCGCTGCACCGCCCGCCGGGCGCCGGCATCGAAGCGCTCGAACATCACTGCCTCCTCTCGAATGCGCCGGCCACGGCCAGGCGCTTCGCATGCTTCTTGTGGACGGCCTGCCGGGTGACGCCGAGCGCCTCGGCGACTTCCGCCCAGGTCCAGCCGACTTCGAGCGCCCGTTCGACCTCGGCGTCCTCGACCCGGTCGGCCAGCCGTCGCAGGGCCACCACGGCGGCGAGCCGGTCGGCCGGGTCCGGGAGCGAGTCAACGGCCGTCTCGATCATTCGAGCAACCGTAGTTGACAAGCGAGCAGTTGTCAACCCAGGTTGCGCAGCCCCACGATCAGGGCGGTCGCGAATCGCGACCCCCGCCGAGCCCGTCCGCACCCCGCAGCCGCCGGGCCCGTCCGAACCCGCAGCCGCCGGGGCCGCGCGATCCTCGGCAGCTGCCGGGGCCGACGCGATCGCCGCCGCCGGGCCGGCGTGAACCCAGACGGCCGCGTGGACCCGGCCGATCTCACGCGATACCCTTCAGATCGGCGCAGGAGGGCGCGTCCCGGCCCGGCAGGGACGGCGTCCACCTCCAGCCCGGCAGATCGCAGAGATCGCGATCACCCTGCGTCGGACGCGGGCCGCAGGCGGTCCAAGGAGTCTCGTCATGCCCCGGCTTCCCGTTCAACAAGACCTCGACCGCCCGCGCCGCCGTCAGGCCCGGCCGCTGGCCGATCGTGCCGCCCGGCGACCGCCGGCGGTGCCCGCACCGGCCCACGCGCGAACCAAGGCCCGTGCGGCCGTTGTCTCGATCGTCTCCAACACGAGCCTGATCGCCCTCAAGATCACGGCTGGCCTGATCACCGGATCGGTCGGCATCCTCAGCGACGCGGCCCACTCCCTGATGGACCTGATCGCCTCGGTGATCGCCTTCGCGTCCGTCCGCAAGTCCGACGAGCCGGCCGATGCGACCCACCGGTACGGCCACGAGAAGCTCGAGGACCTCGCAGCCGGCGCCCAGGCCCTGCTCCTGCTGATCGGCGCGGCGTTCATCGCTGTCGAGGCGGTTCGACGGCTCGTCGACGGTGGCCGGGTCAGCTCGATCGGAATCGGCGTCGTCGTCGCCGCGCTGGCGGCCGCGACCAACGTCGTCGTGTCGACCTACCTCGGGCGCACCGGTCGGCTGACCGGCTCGGCGGCCCTCAACGCGACGGCCGTCGACCTCCGGACCGACGCGATCGTCTCACTCGGCGTGCTCGTCTCGCTCGCCCTGGTCGAGCTGACCGGAGCCAGCTGGATCGACCCGGTCGCCGGCCTGGTGATCGCCGCGGCGATCAGCACGAGCGGCGTCAGGATCCTGCTCGACTCGGCCCGCCGCCTGGTCGACGAGGCGCTCCCAGCCGACGAGCTCGCGCGGCTCCAGGCCGTCGTCGGATCGTTCCTCGGCGACGAGGTCGTCGGCTTCCACGACCTCCGCGCCCGTCACGTCGGCAGCAACCACCAGGTCGATCTCCACCTCCAGTTCGTGACCGGGACGAGCCTCGAACGCGCCCACGCGATCTCCCACCTGCTGCAGGACGCGATCGTCGCCGCGCTTCCGGCAACCACAGTGCTCGTCCACCTCGAGCCCGAGGATCGCGTCCGCCCCGACCGCTTCGGCGACCCGGACACCCTCGCCCCGCAGACGACGTCAGGAAATCCCTAGACCTGGTCGCAGACGACGTCAGGGAGTCCCCAGACCTCGTCGAGCCCCGCCTCGAGCTTCCCGAGCAGCTCCGCCAGCAGGTCGGCCTGCGCTCGAAGCTCGATGCAGATGACGGCAGCCCTCGTCCTCCTGTCGATCGTCTCCTGCGACCCGTCACGGACGGCCACCGCGATCGGCGTGGGCGTCTTCGGCCTCGGCTTCGGGATGGTCACGCAGATCCTGGTCGTCGCCGTCCAGAACACGGTTGACCGCCGGGAGTCGGGGATCGCCACCGCCACGACGTCGTTCTTCCGCGGCCTCGGCCGCACCGCCGGCGCCGCCGTCTTCGGCGCCGTGTTCGCCGCCCGGGCCGGCCGGCACACCTCGCCGGCCGGACTCCACGCCCGCGGCCGAGCCGCCCAGCCCGAGCTGATCGGCGCCGTGCAGAAGGTCTTCCTCGTCGCGGCGCCGCTCGCCGCGATCGGTGCCGTGATCGCCCTGCCGATCCCCGAGGTTCCGCCACAGGTCAGCCGGCCCGGAGGTTCCCCGGCCAAGCGGGCGTGATCTGTCAGCCGGACTGGGCCGAACTGACTGACATGCGCGTCAAATTCCTGATCCTCCCGGCCCTCTCGGCAATCGGCGTCGCCGTACTCGCGCTCGCGATCGCCGGTCACGGCACCGGCGCCACGGCGCCCGGCCCGGCCTCGAGCGTCCCGGTCGCCGCGAGCCACGTCAGGGTCAGGATCGACGACTACGCGTTCGTGCCGCCGACGCTGACGGTCAAGGTCGGCACGCGTGTCACATGGACCAACAAGGACAGCACCGCCCACACGGCAACCGCCGACAAGGGCAGCTTCGACACGGGCACCCTCGACCAGGGCAAGAGCATGACGATCCAGTTCAACAAGCCCGGAACCTTCTCCTACCACTGTGCCTTCCACGCGTTCATGACGGCAACGATCAAGGTGGTCGCCCGATGATCTCGCGACACACCGCGCTCAGACTTCGGCAGGCGGCGGCACTACTGATGTTGGTGATCGCCGGCGTCCACTTCCAGCAGTACGTCGACTTCATGAGCCGCGTACCGACGGTCGGCGTCCTGTTTCTCCTCAACGCCGCCGGCGGCGCCGGTCTGCTCCTCGCGATCCTCAGCGGAGATCGCTTTGTCCGGTTCCTCGCGATGGCCGGCTCGATCGCCCTCGCGGTCGGATCGCTCGTCTCGATCGGGATCGCTCTGAGCGGAAGCTTCTTCGGTTATCAGGAGCCGACCCTCCGTCTGCCGATCGTGATCGCAATCGTCGCCGAGGCTCTGCTCGTCGCCGTCCTCGCCCTCCCGCTGGTTCGCGACATCCGCGCGAGCTGACCGCCGGCTCGACCGCATCCGGGCCCCCGACGCCGGAAGCCGGAGCCCCGAGCCGCCCGAAGCGCAGCCGGGCCGGCCCGCCGATACCGTGCCGGCCCATGGCGCGCCTCAAGTCCCTCCGCGCGCCGATCGCCTGGATCGGGGCCGGCGCCCTCGGCCTCTGGGTCTGCGTCGGCGTGGGCCTGGGCGTCGGCTTCGTCAACTACGACACGGTCTACTCGCTCGCCTGGGGCCAGCAGCTCTCCCGCGGTCAGCTCCCGACCTACCGCCTGCCGATCGCCCCGACGCCCCATCCGCTGACCGAACTGCTCGGCGTCGTGCTCGCCCCGCTCGGCCCGGCCGCGACGCTGGCGATCGTCGTCGGTCTCGCCTACGTCTCACTCGCCGCCCTCGCCTACGTCCTCTACCGCCTCGGCACCGCCTGGTTCTCCTGGCCGGTCGGGCTGGCCGCCGCCGTCCTGATCGTCACCCGCGACCCGATCCTCAACTACGGGGCCCGCAGCTACGTCGACATCCCCTACGTCGTCCTCGTCCTCACCGCCCTCCTGATCGAGACCCGGCGGCCCCGGGCCGGCTGGCCGGTCCTCGTCCTGCTCGACCTCGCCGGCCTGCTCCGCCCCGAGGCCTGGCTCCTCTCGGGCGCCTACTGGCTCTACCTCGTCCCCCGCCGCAGCCCGGCCGAGCTCGCCCGGCTCGCCGGCCTCGCGGCCCTGGCCCCGGTCCTCTGGGTCGCCTCGGACCTGGCGATCACCGGCGACGCCCTGTGGTCGCTGAGCCACACCCGGGCGACCGCCCAGACGCTCCACCGGGTCACCGGGATCACCAGCTTCCCGGTCAACGGCGCCAAGGCGATCGGCGGCATCCTCCGGCCGGACGGCGCGATCGCCGCGGCGATCGGCGGCCTCCTGTCGATCTGGCTGCTGCCCCGCCGGTCGATCCGCATCGTCGTGACCGGCGCCGTCTCCCTCGTCGCGTTCGGCGCCGTCGCCAGCTCAGGCCTCCCGATCCAGCAGCGCTACGCCTTCCTCCCCGCCTGCCTGCTCGCCGTCTTCGCCGGCGCCGGCCTGTTCGGCTGGCGCTCGCTCCCCGCCGACCACCGGGCTCGGCGCCCCTGGCAGGCGGCCGCCGTCGCGATCGGGCTCGTCGCCGTCGCCTTCGTCCCGTCCCAGATCTCGAGCATCCGGTCGACCTTCATCTCCGGCAAGCAGCCGCTCCGGTCACAGCAGCAGATCCAGGACGACCTGACCGCACTCGTCTCCGACCGCGCGATCAACCTCCGCTGCGGACCGGTCGGCGTCCCCTTCCACACCCCGGTCCCCCTACTCGCCCTCCGCCTCCACACCAGCCCGGCGAACGTGCTCGCCGGCGAGATCGGCCACGGCGTCTTCGTGAGCGCCGCGAACGCCCGCGTGCTCCAGGTCTATCTGCTCGACCCACGCGACCCACCGATCACCTTCCCGGTCCCGGCCGGTTTCCACCTCGTCCTCCAGAACCGCTCCTGGCGCGTGTATCAACGCTGTAGCTAGTCGCAGCATCAGTCACTGACCTCCTTCATGCATCGCTTGCAGAGCAGCTGTAGAGCGTCGTCGCCCGCCCGCCGGCCGCACCCGTCGAGCCGCCGTAGTCGACCGTCTGGCAGTGGCCGATCACCCAGGCCTGGCGGGCCGTGCTGACGCTCGCACTCGCGCCGCCGTCGCCACGCCCGCCCGCCGCCCCCGGGCGAGGCCCGGCTGCGCCACCGAAGCCACCGCCGCCGAGCAGCACGTAGCGGACCCGCCCGGCTCGGACGAGGCCGGCCAGCTCGGCCGCCGTCGGCGCCGGGTCGGCCCCCATGAAACCGCCCATCGACACCACCGGATCGCCGCTCGCCAGCTGGATCAGCCCCGCGACCTGCGACCCGGTCGCGGCGACCAGGTACTCGGCGCCGTCTCGGTGGGCCTTCAGGTAGGCGACGAGCTGTGGATCTGCCGCCCCGCCGGCGAACCCGCCGGCGAAGCCGAACCCACCGGGCGACCCGGCCCCGCCGGCCGGCCGCAAGCCACCCGGCGACCCGATCCCGGCCGGTCGCAGGCCGCCGGCCGAACCCCGGTCCGCAAGCTCGCCGCCGGCCGGGCCGCGCCTGCCGAAGACCGCTCCAAAGCCACCCCCACCGCCCCCACCGGCGACGGCGAACCTGCGACCCGCCGCGTCGCCCGGCCCCCGCCCGGCGCCCGCCGGACCGGCTGTCGGGTCGCTCCCGGTCTGGCCGTGGCCGACCGTCGCGATCGCGTACGCGCTCGGCCCGCCGAGGACCGCGACGCCCGCGCAGGCCAGCGCCAGGCCGCCGAGCCCGCGGCGGATCGGCCACCGGCGGATCCCCGTCGCCAGGACCGCGACGGCCGACAGCCCGCCCGCGCCGAGCACGGCCCAGGGCAGCCAGACGGCGAAGCCCGGCGCGTCGCCGAGCAGCCCGAACGCCAGCCAGCCGGTCAGGGCGAGGCTCGCCGCGAGCACCCCGGCCACCCGCAGCCGCCGCCGGGCGCCGCCGGCCAGCCCGACCAGGCCGGCTCCGGCGAGTCCGGCCACCGGTGGGCCGATCGCGCTCGTGTAGTACGCGTGAAACGTTCCCTTCGAGAAGCTCAGGACCGCCCAGCCGGTCACCGCCCACAGGCCGAGCAGGAGGAACGCCGCCCTCCCCCGATCGGTGCGCGGCGCCGCCCGGCGGACCCACAGGCCATGGACCAGGCCGACCAGCGCGAGCGGGATCAGCCAGGCGATCTGTCCGCCGATCTGCGCGTCGAAGAGCCGCAGCGGACCGGTCGTCCCGCCCATTCCCCCGCCGAAGCCGCCCCCGCCGAAGCCCGGCCCGCCCGCACCCCGGCCGGCCACGCGGGACAGGCCGTTGGACCCGAAGATCAGCCCGAACCACGAGTTGTTCGTCGAATCGCCGACGTACGGCCGGTCGGCCGCAGGGATCAGCATCATCGTCCCGTACCAGGCGAAGCTGACCACCCCGAGGACCAGGCCGGCCACCGCCGTCCGTCCGACCCGCCGGCCCAGGCCGCCCGGCCCGGCGACGAGGAAGGTGATCGCCAGCGCCGGGAGGACGAGATACGCCTCCAGCATCTTCGTGTTGAACGCCAGGCCGAGCAGGACGGCCGAGATCAGCAGGTGCCGCAGCCGGCCCGACTCGAGCGCACGGACGATCGCCCAGGCTGCGCCGACCATCAGCACGGCCAGCAGGGCATCCGGGTTGTTGTAGCGGCTGACGAGCACCGTGACCGGCGTCACGGCGAGCATCCCCGCCGCCAGAATCGCCGCCCGGTGGCCGACCGTCCGGCGGACCAGATCGTGGAGGATCACGACCGACGCGACCCCGCAGGCGGCGTCCGGCAGCAGCATGCTCAGGCTGCTGAAGCCGAAGATCCGCCCGGAGATTCCGATCATCCAGTCAGGCAGCGGACCCTTGTCGAGGCTGACATACCCGCTGAGATCGGTCGCATTGAAGAACATCGCATGCCACGACTCGCTCGCCGCCTGGCCGGCCGCCGCGTAGTACGTGTTCGCGTACCCGCTGACCGTCAGGCCCCAGACCATCAGGACACCCGCCAGGCCGGCGACCCCGATCAGCGCCGGCCGCGACCAGGCCGGATCGGCCGGCCGGCCGCGGACCAGGCCGCGCAGACCCGCAAAGCTCTTCCGCTCCCGCTCCCGCTCCGGCCGGTCGGCCCCGTCGCCCGGCCGGTCCCTGGCACGGCGGCCGGGCACGGCGATCTCGGGCATCGACATCCGCAGGTGCATGCCCCCAGTTATGCAGGCCGACCTCAGCCCCGGCTCAAGACCCGGCCAACACCGCGTAAGACCCCCGCCGTCCCGGCCGGCCCGCCCGGCGGCCGGTCAGTTCTCGATCGTGACGATCGTCCCGATCGGCGTGTACGGCCAGACCCTGGCCGCGGCCGCCTCCGGCAGCTCGACGCACCCGAGGCTCTGCGGCGTGCCGAACGACGCCCGGTTGAACGTGTGCAGGGCGTCGCCCCCGTTGAAGTAGCTGATCCACTTGATCCCCGGGTCGTTGTACGTCTACCCGTCCGGGTTCGTCCCGCTCATCGTCCCGACCGGGATGTGCTCGAAGACCGGGAAGCTTCCCAACACGGTTGGAGCAGCCGGGACGCCGGTGTTGCCGGGCGACGTGAGAACCGTGTGACCCGCGCTCCAGAGCGTAAGCAGCTGGGGGACGTTGCGGTGAACGTACACATAGCTGTACGGCGTCGTGTGGCGCTTGCCGGCCAGCGCGTCGCTCAGCAGCAGCTTCCAGACCGCCGGACCCGCAACCCCGTCGGCCGTCATGTCGTTCTCGTTCTCGAACATCATCACCGCCCCCTTCGTGATCGTGTTCGCCCGGTTGGGCGTCCACAGCGCCTTCAGCTCGGGCGGCGTGTTCGGGTAGCGCCAGGTGAAGCTTCCCGTCGGCGGATCGACGGCCGCCGCAGCCTGCGCGCCGGCGGTCGGCGCGACCGGCGTGCCGCTCGGGTTCCACGACAGCGGGAGGTAGCCCTGCTCGGCGAGCAGCTGCTGGAGGCGGGCGGTCGACCCCGGCGGGACGGCGAACGTCAGCTGGCTCGTCGACTGGAGGTTCGTCCCCGACGACCCGGTCACCGCGACCGACCGGGGCAGCTCGACGTGAACCTGACTGTCGAGCGCGACGCCAAAGCCGGTCGGCGAGAACACGAGCGTGTGGCTGTCGACCTTGTGCCACGACCCCGACGTCGCCGGCGACAGCTTCGGCTTCGCCGAGCCGATCGCGTCGGTGACGGTCGACGAGAACGTCAGGCGGATCCTGCTCGCCGGCAGGAGCGTCGCACCCGGGGCCGGGCTCGAGACCATCACGGCCGAGTCCGACTCGGGAAACCAGGTGACCGTCGCCGGCCTGCTCAGCTTCTCCCACGGACGGATCGCCGCCGCGACCTGGATCGAACCAGCCGGGGCTCTCGGTCCGATCGAAAGGCTCCGCTCCGCTCCGCCGAGTGTCTGCCGTCGAAGATGACCAGCGGTCCCATAGGCGACCGCGGTGACCGGTTGGTCGAAGCTCACGGTGACCGGCGATCCCGCCTTGACCGTGACCCACGGATCGGCGAGACGGGCGACCGGCGCCGTGAACGTCAGCTGCTCGTGGCGCGTCTTCCCAAGCGCCCAGCTGAGCAGGCCAGGCCGCCGGATCACGACATCGACCGACACGGTCTCGCCCGCGCTGACCTTCGTCAGCGGCGTCAACCGGCCACCCCGCACCGACAGGGGGATCGGCTTGCCATCGCGCCCGAACGCCGACGCCTGCTCGAGGCTGCCGGCCAGCGGCTGGAGGCTGACCTGCGCCAGAGCGGTCGAGTCGGTCTTGAGAGTCGCGCCCGACCACACTGCGACCGCCACGACGAAGGCGACGACAAGCAGGCCGACCAGTCCACCCACGACCAGCAGCACTCGCTGCGCGCCCCCCATGCCAGTGGCCCTCCCACTCGGGAGGACGGAACCCAACGCCATGCCCAAAGCATAGGCGGCCGGCCGGCCGGGCCGGCCAGGAGACAGAAGTCTTGCGCGGCCGACCGTGCTGGTGGCGCCGAACGTCGCCGCCTTCGACGCCCGTGGCCAGCCGCCGGTTGC
>DATAUX010000187.1:0-18357 GCA_036268015.1 Solirubrobacteraceae bacterium
GAGCCCACTCGACGACGTCCCGGCCGGTCGGCGTCCGCCCGCCGGCGACGAAGACCTCCCAGCCACCGCCGGCGACCCGGGCCTTCGCGTCGATCGCCAGAACGACGCACTGGGCGCCGAAGACCTCGGCCAGCTCGCCGATCAGCTCGGGCCGGTCGACGGCGGCCGAGTTGACCGCGACCTTGTCGGCGCCGGCGTCGAGCACGGCCTGGGCGTCGGCGACCGCGCGGATCCCGCCGCCGATCGTGAACGGGACGAAGACGGCGTCGGCGGCCTTGCGGGCGAGCTCGACGATCGTCTCACGCTTCTGGTGGGTCGCCGTGATGTCGAGGAAGACGATCTCGTCGGCGCCCTCCCGGTCGTAGCGGGCGGCCAGCTCGACGGGGTCGCCGGCGTCGCGGATGTCGACGAAGTTCGTGCCCTTGACGACCCGGCCGGCGTCGACGTCCAGACACGGGATGATCCGTCTCAGCTGCACAGTGCGCCCTCGGCCTCGGCGATCGTGAAGCGCCGCTCGTACAGCGCCTTCCCGACGATCACGCCGACCAGAGCCGGGTGCCGCAGCCGGCTGAGCGCCTCGAGATCGGCGAGCTCGGCGATCCCCCCCGAGTAGAGCAGCTCGCCGCCGGACGCGCCGACGACGTCGGCGACCCCGGCGATGTCGGCGTTGTCGAGACCGCCGAGCATGCCGTCACGGTCGACGTCGGTATAGACGAAGTTGCGGACGCCCCGGTCCTGGAGTGCCGAGATCGCCTCCGATGCGCGCAGCTGGGTTGTGTGGGTCCAGCCGGCTGTGCTGACGCGGCCTGACCGGACGTCGATCGAGACGACCAGCCGATCGGCGTGGGCGGCGACCGCGTGCTCGACCAGGTCGGTGAAGGCGGCCGTTCCCAACACGAGGCGCGACACGCCGGCGGCGACGGCGTCGTCGAGCGCCGCGGGCGAGCGCAGGCCGCCGCCGAGCTGGACCGGCAGGCCGGTGTCGGCGGCGATCCGCCGGACATGCTCGAGGTTGACGGGGTGGCCGGCCCGGGCGCCGTCGAGGTCGACGACGTGGAGCCGCCTGGCGCCCGCGGCGACCCAGCTGCGGGCCGCGTCCAGCGGGTCCGCCTCGTAGCGGGTCGCCCGGTCGAAGTCGCCCTGGACGAGCCGCACGGCGCTGCCGCCGAGCATGTCGATCGCCGGATACAGGATCACGGGCGGACGATCGCCGGGCGGCGGGTCACGCCGAGGCCATCGCGGCGGCTCACGCGGCGGGCGAGAGGGCCGGCGTGGAGCGGCAGATCGTCGCGAAGTTCTCGAGCAGCCGGAGGCCGGCGGTCGACGACTTCTCCGGGTGGAACTGGACACCGAAGAACGACCCGCGGGCGACGGCCGTGACGAATCGCTCACCGTGGTCGGCCGTACCCAGCGGGTCGGCCGGGTCGGTCGGGTCGGCGACGAAGCTGTGGACGTGGTAGAAGGTCGACCCGTCCGGCAGGCCGTCGAGCAGCGCGCCGTGGGCCTTCGTCCGACCGCGGGTCGGGCAGGCCGGAGGCGAGGCCGGCCGCCAGGCGACGGGGCTCCAGCCGATGTGCGGGACCTTCAGGTCGCCGGCGTCGAGCTCGCGGACCAGGCCGGGGACGATCCCCAGGCCGTCGGCCCCGCCGAGTTCGGTCGACTCGTCGAAGGCGAGCTGCATCCCCAGGCAGATGCCGAGCGTCGGAACGCCCGAGGCGACCCGCTCGCGGATCAGCTCGTCGAGTCCGAGGTCCTGGAGGCGGAGCATCGCCTGGCGGAAGGCTCCGACACCGGGAACGATCAGGCCGTCCGCCCGGCGGAGGGTGTCGTGGTCGGAGCTGAGCACCGGCCGGGCGCCGATCCGCACGAGCGCCTTCTCGACCGACCGGCGGTTGCCCATCCCGTAGTCGGCGATCCCGATCACCGGACGGGGTGTGGCGTCCATATCGTCAAACGGTACGCCAACCGGAGCGGCGGTCAACTGAGCGTCCCCTTCGTGCTCGGCACGCCCGTCTCGGTCGGGTCGATTCCGGTCGCGGCCCGGAGGGCGCGGGCGAAGGCCTTGAAGATCGCCTCGATCACGTGATGGGCGTTCGTACCCGCCTGGACGTCGATGTGGACGGTCAGCTTGGCGTTGTTGACGACCGCCCGGAAGAACTCCTCGACCAGCTCGTGGTCGAGGTCGCCGGTCGTCCCGGCCGGCAGGGGCGCGTCGAAGCGGAGATACGGCCGGCCGGAGATGTCGATCGCGCAGAGCGCGCGGGCCTCGTCCATCGGGACGACGGCGTGCCCGTACCGGTAGATCCCCGACCGGTCGCCGAGCGCCCGGTCGAGCGCCTGCCCGAAGACGATCCCCGTGTCCTCGACCGTGTGGTGTCCGCCGGTCTCGAGGTCGCCGTCGACCCGGACGTCGAGATCGAGCCGGCCGTGCCGGGCGACGAGGTCGAGCATGTGGTCGAGGAAGCCGACGCCCGTCGCCCGCTCACCCGCACCCGCCCCGTCGAGCGTCAGGCTCAGCCTGACGTCGGTCTCCTTCGTCGCTCGATCGATCGCCGCGGTCCGGGTCATCGCCGGCGCTCGCTGTCGCGCGTCTGGCTCATCCGGTCGATCGTCGCTGGGGTCTCGGTCCGGCTCATCCGGTCAATTCTCCCGTGGTTCCGGTCCGGCTCATTCCCGTCAATTCCCCCGGCGGTTCCGGTCCGGCTCATCCGGTCAATTCCCCCGGCGGTTCCGGTCCGGCTCATCCGGGCAGTTCCCGCGGGGTTCTGGGTCCGGCTCATTCCGGGGGTCAATTCTCGCGGAGCTCGGGCGCCCGCGCGAGCATCGACTCGGCGTGGACGGGGAAGCCCTCGGCGAGGGCGACGGGCGCGCCGGCCTGGGCCAGGGCGGCGACGGCGGCGGACGGGATCCGGACCTCGGCCATCCGCCGGCGGAAGTGCCGGGGCGAGAGCGATGACGCGAAGCGGGCCGACCCGCCGGTCGGGAGGATGTGGTTCGAGCCGGCCACGTAGTCGCCGAACGCCGTCGCTCCCGGCCAGCCGACGAACACGGCGCCGGCACACCGCACCCGGGACGCGAGCGCCTCGGCTCCCGGGCCGACCAGCTCGAGGTGCTCGGGCGCGTACGCGTCCGAGAAGGCGACGGCCGCCTCGAGCGAGTCGGCTTCGACGAGGACGCACGGCGCGGAGTTCCGCCGCGGCCGCAGCTCGGACAGGGCGGTCAGCTCGTCGGCCAGCCGGTCGAGCAGGCTCGGGTCGTCGGAGACCGCCAGGACGAGGCTCTGCGACCCGTGCTCGGCCTGGGCCAGCAGGTCGAGCCCGATCAGCCGCAGCGACCCGAGGTCGCCGGCGTCGAAGATCACGAGCAGGTCGCTCGGACCCGCGAACCCGTCGATCCCGACCTGGCCGGACACGAGCCGCTTGGCCTCCTGGACGTAGAGGTTTCCCGGGCCGACGATCACGTCGACCGGGTCGACCGACTCGGTCCCGTAGGCCAGCGCCGCGACCGCCTGGGCGCCACCCATCCGGTAGACCGTGTCGATCCCGCAGAGCGCGCAGGTCGCGACCAGGACCGGCGCGACCGGCGGCGGCGTGCAGACGACGACCTCCTCCACCCCGGCCGCCCGCGCCGTGACGACGCCCATCACCACCGTGCTCGGATACGGCGCCGCCCCGCCCGGGACGTAGACCGCCGCGCTGCGGACGGCGACCTCCCGCAGGAGGATCCGGTGCCCCTGGGGCAGCGCGACCTCCCGGTCGTCGCCGACGCCCGCGTTCGCGACCTCGGCGACGTTCGCGATCGCCGTCTCCAGCCCGTGGCGGACCTCGCCGTCCAGCTCGGCCAGCGCCGCCTCGAGCTCGCCCGCCGTGACCCTGAGCGCATGTCCCGGAGCGTCGAAGCGCTCCGTGTACTCGATCACCGCCGCGTCACCCCGGTCGCGGACGTCGTCGACGATCTCCCCGGCCGCGCCGGCGACCGACTCGCCCGCCGGGATCAGGCCGCGGACCTGGCCGACCAGTTGAGCCGGGTCTTCCAGCCGGAATCGTTCAATCCTCACGAAACTGCTCCAAACGAACTACATCACTGGGCACGGAGACGTTCCAAGACCTCGTCGATCGCTGCTGCCTTCAGCTTGTGGGCCACCGGGTTCGCGATCAGCCGCGCCGTGCACACACAGATCTCCTCGCGGATCACGAGATTGTTCTCGCGCAGCGTCGTCCCCGTCGCCGTGAGGTCGACGATCGCGTCGACCAGACCCGTCAGCGGCGCCAGCTCGACCGATCCCTTGACCTCGACGATCTCCGCCTGCCGGCCCGTCTTCTCGAAGTGGCCGACCGCGATCTTCGGGTACTTCGTCGCGACCCGCATCACCCCCAGCCGGCGCAGCGCCTCCGCCGCCGGGTCGGGCCCGGCCGTCGTCGCCAGGACCATCACGCACCGGCCGAAGCCCAGGTCGAGCAGCTCGTAGACCTCCCGCCCGAGCCCCGGTGACGCCGAGTCGGCCTGCTCCATGAGGACGTCCTTCCCAGTGATCCCGAGGTCCGCCGCCCCGGCCGCGACGTATGTCGGGACGTCCGACGGGCGCATCGTGATCAGGCCGACGTCCGCGAACAGCAGCTTCCGGTCGTTCGCCCGGACCTCGCTCGTGTCGACCCCGAGCCCGTCGAGCCGGTCGAGCGTCCCCTTGAACAGGGCGCCCCGCGGAACCGCGATCGTCAGCCCGTTCGTCGGGCTCACGGCCGGCTCACCGGCACCTCGTCCGCCGACGGCGCGGCGTAGCCCGGAGCGATCGTCTGCTCCTCTCCGGCGAGCGCCAGGTGCAGGCGGTCGAGACCGAGCGCGAAGCCGACCGCCGGCTGGCTCGCGCCGAACCGTCCGAGCAGATCGTCGTAGCGACCGCCGGCGCCGATCGGCATCCCGACGGCCGGGTCGTAGATCTCGAAGATCGCGCCCGTGTAGTACCCGAGCGAGCGGAGCGACAGGCCGAGGTCGAAGATCACGCGGTCGGCGACCGACCGCTCGAGCAGGGCGTGGACGCCCTGGAGGCCGGCGACGACGTCGGCGACCGGTCCCGGCGGGACCTCGAGGACGCCCGGACCGCCGCGCATCTGCGGCACCCGCAGCAGGAGACCGATCTCCTCGTCGGAGAGCTCGAGGCCCCGGAGCTCGCTCTCCAGGCCGACGAAGTCGCCCCGCGCCAGCTCGGCCAGCAGGCGCGACCGGGCCTCGCCGTTGACACCGAAGCCGTCGAGCAGCGACGGGTACAGACCGGCGTCGCCGAGTCCGACCTTGTAGGTGGTCAGGCCGAGGCCGTCGAGCGCCCGGCAGATCACGCTGAGCACCTCGGCCGTCCCGTGGGGAGCCGGTGCCCCGATCAGCTCGATCCCCGCCTGGAGGAACTCCCGCGGCTGGCCCCGCTGGGGGCGGACGCCGCGGTAGGAGTGCGCGAAGTAGCAGAAGCGCAACGGCGGCTCGGCGTTCGGGTAGCGGGTGGCGACGACCCGGGCGATCGGGACCGTCATGTCCGAGCGGAGCACGAGGACCTCGCCGGCCTCGTCGAAGACCCGGTAGGCCGGACGGGCGTCACCCATGTCCCCGCGCGCGAGGACCGACTCGTACTCGAGCGCCGGCGTGTAGACCTCGCCGTAGCCGGCCGCGTCGAAGACGGCCCGGAGCGACTCCGTGATCTGGCGGAGCTCGCGCATCTCGTCGGGCAGCACGTCGCGCGTGCCGCTGGGAATCGGATGAATCACGGACGGGACGCTACTAGGAAGGCCAGCGGAGGCCGGATGCGGGAGGCGTTGCCGGCGGGTCGGCGTTGTCGGGTGTTTCGGCGTTTTGGTACGAACCGCGACAAATCGTCGTGTTCTGTACCGATCTCCCCGAGCTCACGACAACTCGCCTTCCGCCGCGCGTCGCCGGCGGCGGCGGCCGGTCTCCCGGCCGGACACTGGACGCTGGACGGCGGGCGTCGCCTGCCGGCCGATCTCCCGGCCGGACGCTAGACGGCGACCGCCGGCTCGGTCGCCACCCGCTCGATCCGGGCGCCGAGCTCCCGGAGGCGCTCGTCGATCCGCTCATACCCGCGATCGATCTGCCGGATGTTGCTGATCTCGCTGCGCCCCTCGGCACACAGGGCGGCGATCAGCATCGCCATCCCCGCGCGGATGTCCGGCGACTCGAGCGGTCCACCGCGCATCCTCCGCGGGCCCATCACGATCGCCCGGTGCGGATCGCAGAGGACGATGTCGGCGCCCATGCTCGTCAGCTTGTCGGTGAAGACCAGCCGGTTCTCGAACATCCACTCGTGGATCAGGACCGACCCCTCGGCCTGGGTCGCCAGGGCGACGGCGATGCTCGTCAGGTCGGCCGGGAACGCCGGCCACGGCCCGTCCTGGATCTTTCGCTTGTAGTCGCCGGCGTCCGACCGGACGACGAGCCGCTGGTCGCCCGGGACGATCACGTCGTTGCCCTCGAACTCGGTCCGCAGGCCGAGCTGGTCGAAGACGAGGCAGATCATCCGCAGATCGCCGGGGATCGTGTCCTTGATCCGCAGGTGACCGCCGGTCACGCCGGCCAGGGCGATGAAGCTGCCGATCTCGATGTGGTCGGGCGCGACCGTGTGGCGCGCGCCCCGCAGCCGGTCGGTCCCGTTCACGGTGATCAGGTTCGACCCGATCCCCTGGATGTCGGCACCCATCTTGACGAGCATCCGGGCCAGGTCCTGGACGTGGGGCTCGCACGCGGCGTTCCCGATCACGGTCGCCCCCGGCGTGAGGGCCGCGGCCATCAGGACGTTCTCGGTCGCCATCACCGACGCCTCGTCCATGAACACGTCGCCCGCCCGGAGGCCGTTGGCTGCGGTGAGGATGATGTCCCCGGTGTGCTCGGCCGTCGCTCCCAGCGCGCAGAACGCATCGAGGTGGGGGTCCAGCCGCCGGCGGCCGATCACGTCGCCCCCGGGCGGCGGCATGACCGCCCGGCCGAAGCGGGCCAGCAGTGGCCCGGCCAGGAGGAAGGACGCGCGGATCTTCTCCGACAGGGACCGTTCGATCGTCGTCGAGTGGACGCCGGCCGCGCACAGCGTGAGCTCGTGCTCGCCGGTCCACCGGACGCGCACGCCGATGTCCTCGAGGATCGCCAGCATCGCGTCGACATCGCGGATCCGCGGGACGTTGTCGACGATCACGTCGTCCTCGGTCAGGACCGACGCGGCCAGCAGCGGCAGCGCGCTGTTCTTGTTCCCGGCCGGGACAATCGTGCCTGACAGCGGCACGCCGCCGTGGATGACGAACTTCTCCATGAGTGGTTTGCGCACCCGCCAGGCCCGCAGTCGACGGGCGCCAGAGCGCCCGCGAAGGGTAACAGCCATGCCGGCCTCGACCTCGCCGATCCCGGCTTGCGCGTCGCTGTCCGGCAGATCCGTCCGATCCATTCGTCGGTGTTGTTCGCCGGCCGGCCCGCCGACCCTGCCGCGCCGCCGGCCAGACGCCCGATTTCGTCCGCAAGACGCGACAAGCCGGTTCGGCGCGTGCAAGTCTCCTTGCACGCCAAATGGCTCTGTAGAGCCGGAATCCAGGGCTTTCCCGGCTCCCGTCGGCTTCCGTCCGCCGGGGGGCCTAGCTTACGAACGTATGTTCTGGCGGACCACAAACACACGGAAGCCAAAAACCGCCGTTCACAACGCCTTCGGCCTGGTTCGCGCATTCATGCTGCTCGAGGACGACCTCGAGCCCCGCGACCCCGTCGACGAGCTGACGCCGCGCCTCGGACCAGCTCCATTCGCAGTGGCCGGCACGGCTCCTGCGAACCGGCCGGCACCCACCAGACCCAGGAGACCCCACGCCCCTGGCGATCCGGCCGATCCACAGCGCGGCGGGTGCCTGGTCACCGCCGGAGTCTGCGGATTGGCCGGTTCTGGAGGCGTCTTCGACGTCGACGCGCTCGACCGGCCGGCAGACGGACCGGCGACACCCGCCCACCCGCATCGGACGGCGCTCCGTCCGCGGGTCGGCGCCCGCCGCCGGGGCGCGCCGCCGCCGTCCCCGCAAGTTTGCATCTCACCCGTGGCTCGACCGCGAGCCTGCCCGCCGGCTGTGACCGTGCGCGCAGGACGCGACTGAGAGCTGGGAGGCTCGGCCACACCGCCAGCGCAGGTCCGCCCCGGGATCGGGGCGGACCGCCGGCGGCAGACCGGCGTCGGGCGGACGGCCCGGCCGAATTCGACCGGGCCGACTTGACGACCGGGCCGAGTTGACGACCGGGCCGAATTCACGGGGCCGAGTTGACGACCGGGGCCGGGGCAGGCCGGGCGTGGTCCGCGGTAGGGGATCTCCGCGTGCGGGAAGCCGGGGGCGGGGACCGGGGAGCCGCTACCGCGGACAGCGGGGAGCGCGGCGGTGGGCAGCCGGGGAGCGGCTACGGTCGACGGCCGGGGAGCAGCTACGGTGAGCATGTGACACGTCGACGACGTGATGTCCGGCGGTTCGGGCCGGGCCCGTACGTGGTCGGGCTGCACCGCAACCCCGACCGGTGGGGCAGCGGGTTTCCGTTCGATGTGCCGGCGGTCGCGGCGGTCGGCGAGCTCCGGCTCGACAGGCGGATCACGCTGCTGGCGGGCGAGAACGGGATGGGGAAGTCGACGCTGGTCGAGGCGATCGCCGAGGCGGTCGGCTTCACTTCGGAGGGCGGCGAGCTCGACCGGCTCGGCGAGCTTCCGGCGGTTCCGAGAGGCGTGATGGACGGGGCCCTCGAGCCGGTGCTGTCGCAGACGAAACCCCGCGGCGGGTATTTCCTGCGTGCGGAGAGCTTCTTCAACGTCGCGGCGTTCGTCGACGGCGGCAGTCGCTACGCACCGGATCTCTCCCTGTACGGGGACGTCCCGCTGCACGGGCAGTCACACGGCCAGTCGTTCCTCGCCCTGGCGGCCAACCGGTTCGGCGGGGACGCGATCTACGTGCTGGACGAGCCGGAGGCCGCCCTGTCGCTGACCGGCGCGCTCGCCCTCCTGGCGATCGTCGTCCGGGCGGCCCGGGCCGGCGGCCAGTTCGTGATCGCGACGCACTCGCCGGTCCTGCTCGCATGCCCGGACGCCAGGGTCTACGAGCTCGACGATCGGGGACTGGCGGAGTGCGCGTACGACGATCTCGACGCCGTCCGCATGACCCGGTCGTTTCTCGACGCGCCGGACCGCTTCGTCCGGGCGGCGCTCGAGGACCCGGATCTCAGATCGTGAACGCCTTCCAGGCCGGTCAGGAGAGCGTCGGGTCGTCGACTGCGGCGGCGGCCGCCGGCCGGCTGGGGACCTGGTCGACGAGGGTCTGGCCGCACTGCCAGCAGTAGACCGCCCCGCGGCTGTGGAGGGCGGCGCACGACGGGCAGGATCCGGCGGCACCGGCGTGCTCCATGCGGATCATCCGCTCGATCTCGCCGAGCTCGGCGTCGGCCGCCTGCATGGCTGCGGCGCGCTGGACCAGCAGGTCGACACGGATGTGATCGCGGATCGCCATCTCGTAGGCGAGGCCGCCGAGGTCCCACTGGAGCTCGGCAACCCTGGCGGCCAGCTCGCGGCGGCGTGGCTCGAGTGAGATCGCCGCGGTCGGCGCCTGGTCCGGCCGGGGCGGAAGGCCGTCGGGGGTCACCCGCCGCCGCCGAAGAAGTTGCCCGTGAACTTGCCCTTCTGGTAGCCGGGACCGGTGCCGGCACTGCCGACCTTGACGACCTTCGGGACCGCCGTCTTCGCCGGCGCGGCCTTCGTCGCGTCAGCCTTCTTCGTGCCGGCGGCGGCCGTCGTCCCGGTCGTCCCCCGGGCAGCGGCGGTCGGCGTGGCGGCGGGCGCCACCGTCGGGACCGACGC
The DNA here is from genome assembly GCA_036268015.1 of Solirubrobacteraceae bacterium. Taxonomy (GTDB): domain Bacteria; phylum Actinomycetota; class Thermoleophilia; order Solirubrobacterales; family Solirubrobacteraceae; genus Palsa-513. The sequence continues at coordinate 9,857 of DATAUX010000187.1, forward strand.
CCCGGGTCCGGCGAGGACGACGGTCGTCACGCGGGCGGCCGCCGCGGGTGACGGGCTGGTCGAGCCGTCGGATCGGCCGATCAGGACGCCGACGCCGATCGCCAGGAGAACTGCGCCGACGACGGCGAACGCCGACGTGTTCGGCGACTTCCAGGCCGGCGGGCGCCGGGCCGGCCCGGGCGGGGGCGCGGCGGGGGGCGGGTCGGGCGAGTCGGGCGGCGGGAAGGACGGCAGCCGCGTGGCGGCGCGGGGCTGGCCGCATTCGACGCAGTACCGCTGATCGGGCGCCAGGCGGGCGCCGCACGACCTGCAGGTGTCGCCGCCGATCGCGACGAGCGCCGCCGCGCGCGTCGGGTCGCCGGCGACGACGGGTGACCGCGGCTCTGAGGTCGTCTCAGCTGAGATGGCTGGCGCTGGCGGCGAGGTTCGGCACGACGACGCGAAGTATCCGGTGCGGGCGGCCGCGGGTTGTGAAGTCCGTGTTATCGGGCTGAGCGTCGCCTCGCGCAGGATCTTCACACGACGGGGTCGTCCGCGGTCGACACTCGGCCGGATGCACGGAGATCGATCCGGGATCGGCGACCCCTCGGTGTTCTCGTGCGCCGTCTGCGGCTCCCGGCTGGCCTACGACCAGCGCTACTGCGTCGACTGCGGGACGAGGCGGGGTCAGCTCCCGGCCGAGATCGCCGGCCTGCTCGGTCTGGTCGCGGCCGGACGGTCGGGGGCCGGGCCGGCGACCGAGCCCGCGCTCACGGTCCGGGCCACCCAGCCGGCCCGGCGGCCGGGGCTCCCGCTGACGGGCGTGTGCGCGGCGACCGTGGCGACGATCTGCGCGCTCGGCCTCGGCGTGGTCGCGGGGAACGCGGCCGCCCCGCCGAGGCCCGGGCAGGCGTCCGACGGACCGCTGCTGGCGGCCGTCGGCCAGTCGATCGCCGCGGCTCGCGAACAGGCGGCCGCGGCGGCGGCGGCGGCCGGGGGCGCCCGACCGGCGGCGGACGTCTCGTCGCCACCGCCGACTCGGCCCACCGCGACCCCGAGTCCGGCGCCGGCCGCCGTGGCGAGACCCGTGATCGTGCCAAAGACGAGCACGCCGGCGCCGGTCACCAGCCCCGAACTGCGGCCGCCCCTCCCGGACGTCAAGCACGTCTTCCTGGTGATGCTCGCCGACACCGGGTTCGACGCAGCCTTCGGACCCGGGTCGGCATCGCCGTACCTGGCCCAGACCCTGCCGGCCGAGGGCGAACTGCTGCCGAACTACTACGCGGTCACGTCGGGCGAGCTCGCCAACGAGATCGCGGTATTCAGCGGCCAGGGACCGACTCCGCAGACGGCGACCGACTGCCCGGAGTACGCCGACCTGAGCCCGAGCACGCTCGGGCCGCAGGGCCAGACGCTCGGCAGTGGTTGTGTGTATCCGGAGACGACGAAGACGCTCCCGGACGAGCTGGCGGCCGGCGGGGAGACGTGGAAGGCGTACGTCGAGGACGCCGGGCGCGGCGGACCCGGAACTCCGGCGACGTGCCGGCATCCGGCGCCGGGGGCCGCCGACCCGGACCAGACGCCGTCGGCCGGCGACGCATACGTGACCTGGGCCGATCCGACCGTCTACTTCCACAGTCTCGTGGACGCACCCGGCTGCGCGGCCGACGACGTCGACCTCGACCAGCTCCCGACCGACCTGAAGACCGACAGCGCGACCCCGTCGTTCTCCTACATCGTGCCGAATCGCTGCCACGACGGGTCGCCGGATCCGTGCGTACCGGGAGCGCCTGCCGGCCTCGCCGCGACCGACAGCTTCCTGCGGACGCTCGTCCCCGAGATCACCGGGTCGCCGGCCTACGAGGACGGCGGGCTGATCGCGATCACCTTCGACCAGGCACCCCAGTCCGGTCCGGCAGCCGACTCGAGCGCGTGCTGCGAGACGCCCGCCTACCCAAACCTCGCCGGCGGCGCGACAGGGGTGGCCGGGGCCACAGGGGTGACCGGGGCGACCGGGGCCACAGGGTCGGTCGGGTCGGTTGGAGCGACTGGGTCGGCCGGGGCCCCCGGGCCGAGCGGCGCGACCGGGGCGAGTGGCACGACGGGACCCACCGGCACCGCGGGGACGACCGGGGCCACAGGCACGACGGGGGCATCCGGGGCCACGATCACGACGACCGGAGGAGGCGGACGGGTCGGCCTGCTGCTGCTTTCGCAGTTCGTCAAGCCGGGAACCGTGAACCAGACCGCCTACAGCCACTTCTCCCTCCTGGCGAGCATTCAGGACCTCTTCGAACTGCCGAACATCGGCTACGCCGGGATCCCCGGTCCGACGGTCTTCGACGCGAGCGTCTACAACGGGTAGGGCTGGCTTCCGCGTCGCGTCGCGTCGGCCGCGGCGTCGCGATGGCCACCGGCGGCCCGGGTCTGTCGGCGTGTGCGACGTGTTCTGCGCGGCCCGAGTACTGGACGGTCCAGTACTGCACGAGTACTCGCCGGTACCCGGGAACAGCCACGAGCCAACCCGGTCCGGCCCGCCTTGCCCCGACGCGGACCCCATCGGGCAACCTGCCCGGCCGCCGCCACCGTCGATCCCGTCGGGCACGTCCGCCGACCCCGGCGGCAGCCGGGCGCCGGACCCGCACCGGCTGAGAAAATCGACTGATGCACGCTGCCTTCATCGGGTTCGGGCTCGGCTTCCTGGTGGCTCTTCAACTCGGGCCGATGTCGCTCTTCCTAGTCCGCTCGACACTCCGCGGAGGCTGGCGGGTCGGTCTCGGCCTGGTCGGCGGGGCCATTCTGATCGGCCTCGGCCTACGCACACTCCATACCGCGATGCGCGTACGGATCGGCTGCGAAGCGGACGAGGACGTCGCCACACCGAGACGGGCTTTCACGACGTCGGTGGCCGGGACCGCGTCGAATCCACTGACGATCGCCTCGTGGGCGGCGATCTTCGCCGCGGCCGATACGACCGGGACGATCACGAGCCCGGCCGCGGCCGTCCTGCTCGTGGCCGGAGTCGCGATCGGCAGCCTGACCTGGGGCAGCCTGCTCGCCACCGGCGTGACGGCCGCCCGCCGGACGCTCGGCGAACGGGCCGTCGGATTGGCCGACGCGGTCGCCGGCTTGGGCCTTGTCGGCTTCGGTGGGGCCCTGGCGTTCGCCGCGGTTCACGACCGGTAGGCGACAGGAACCCCATCAGAGTCATCCGGGGCGAGCCATTCCGCGTAGGGGACACTGATGCACGGACCCAAGATCGGCGACCCCGCCCCGGACTTCACGCTCGACGGCCCCGACGGCAGCTTCACGCTCGGCGATCACCGCGGCGAGCGGGTCGTCCTGCTCTTCTACCCGGGCGACGATACGACCGTCTGCACGAAGCAGTTCTGCTCCTACCGGGACGCCGCCGACGAGATCGCCGGACTCGACGCCACGCTCGTCGGGATCTCGACCCAGGACGCCACGTCGAAGGCAGCCTTCAAGGCGAAGCATGGTCTCACGACCCAGCTGCTCGCCGACCCGGACGCGACGGTCTCGACCGCCTACGGGGTCTACGCGAAGCGCTTCAAGATGGCCAAGCGGACGGTCTTCATCGTCGACGAGGACGGCCGGGTCGCCCACCGGCACGCGAACTTCGTCTCACTCTCCTACGACGACGTCGCCGCCCTCCGGGCGGCGCTCGACAGATTGCCATCCAAGACCGGCGCGTAGCCGCGCTCGCAGGCGAATACCGACGCTCGCCAGCCGCGACCCCGGATTTGTGTGACAACGCCGGGCCGGCGGGGGTTCACCCCACGCCGGCCCGGTTGATTCACCACTCGCTCCTCCGGGCTCAGCTCACGTCGTCAGAGTGGCCACCGTCTTGAAGGCCGCCGTACGCACGACCTTCGGCACCGGCGGGAAGTCCAGCGCGAGGCCGAACGGCGCTCCGGTGGTCAGGGCGTACTCGATGAACTTCGACAGGTTCTTCGCGTTCGGCGTCACCTGCGGGACGATCACATAGGTGAACGTCGAGATCGGGTAGGCCGTCTTGTATTTCGCGTGCGGGTCGACGATGTGGAGCTCGTTGCTCGCCGGCACCGACTTGACCTCGGCGGCCGCGGCCGAGATGTTCTTGAGATTCGGCAGTTCGTACTTGTGTCCCGCGTTCTCGACGGCCGCGGCCGACAGATTCCTCGCCGCGATGATGTAGGACGCCGACAGGTAGCCGATCGCCCCAGACGTCGAGCTCACCACCGCCTGGACACCCGCGTTGCCCTTGCCGCCGACCCCGGTCGGGAAGCTGACGGCCGTCCCGAATCCGATCTGGCTCTTCCAGGACGGGCTGACCTTCGACAGGTAGTCGGTGAACGCGTACGTGTCGCCCGACCCGTCGCTCCGGTAGACCGGCGTGATCGCGAGCGCCGGGAGATGCGAGTTCGGGTTGATCTTGACGAGCTGCGGGTCGTTCCACATCTTGATCTGACCGGTGTAGATCGCCGCGAGGATCGGGCCCGTCACCCGGAGGTAGGAGACGCCGGGAACGTTGAAGGCGATCCCCGTCGCGCTCAGCGCCCACGGAATCTGCACACAACCGTTGCATGCTCTCGCCTGGGCTGAGCTGAGCGGCGCATCAGACGCGCCGAAGTCGACCGTCCGAGCGGTGATCTGCGAGATTCCGGCACCCGAGCCGACGGCCCCATAGGTGATCCCGATTCCGTCCTTGTCTCCGAAGTCGGCGATCCAATCGTTCATCAACGGGGCGATCAGGGTCGAACCCGCGCCGAGCAGCGTGCCGTTTGCACTCGACGCTCCGGCAGTTGCGCTCAGCCCACTCAGCATCCCCGCTACCGCGACTGAGACCGCGAGGCTGAAAAGCCTGTTTCGCTTCACTGTGCTCCTCCTTGTTGAATTCGCCTGCAGCCTGACGCTCGGGCTACGCGAATCTCGCGGCCCGCCGAGCTGACGGGCACAAGGATCGACAACCGGTACCTCCCCCATGTGTTCATCTTGTGAATCGCCCGCCTCGTCACCAGACAGGCCATGTCCCATACCTCAGACGATGTGAACATGCCGTGAAAGTCGGGGCGTTGTAATCATTGTGTAAAGCCCGTCGGCGGCCGACGCGACGCCGTTAGGGTGAACTCGGTGAGCCCAGCCAGAGCGATCGTCATCGGCCTGCGCCGGCGGGATTCGGCCACCAGCCCCGGCGACCTGGTTCTCCACGGCGTGTGCCTCGTCGCCTCGATTCTCGCCGTCCTGGCAATGGCCCTGATTGCGTACGAGGTCATCGAAGGCGCACGTCCGGCGATCTCGCGCTTCGGCCTCGGCTTCATCGTCCACACGACGTGGAAGCCGAACTTCTTCGTCTTCGGCGCCGGGTCATTCCTCTTCGGGACCGCGGTCACCTCCGGCCTCGCGCTGCTCGTCGCCACGCCGATCGGGATCGCGATCGGCCTCTATCTGAGCCTGCTCGCCCCGAAGGCCGTCCGCGGTGTGATCAGCCCGCTGGTCGAGATGATCGCCGCGATTCCGACGGTGATCCTCGGCTTCTGGGGCATCCTCGTACTCGGACCGTTCCTCTCCCGGCACGTCGAGCCGTGGATCCACGCGCACTTCGGATTCCTTCCGCTGTTCGGCCCGGGTCAGACGACCGGCAGCGGCGTCTTCAACGCGACGATCATTCTCACGATCATGATCATTCCGATCGTCGCGTCGCTCAGCCGTGACCTGTTTCTCACCGTGCCGGCCGAACTCCGGGACGGCGCGGCAGCCCTGGGCGCGACACGCTGGGAGACGATCCGCGGGATCGTGCTCCCGTCGACGGCGTCCGGCGTGACCGCCGCCGCGTTCCTCGGATTGGGTCGGGCGCTCGGCGAGGCGATCGCCGTCACACAGGTCATCGGCGGCGGAAACGCGCTACACGCGTCGCTGTTTCAGACCGGGGACACCCTGGCCAGCCGGATCGCCCTCCAGTTCACCGGAGCCGAGAACGCCCTCCAAACGGCCTCGCTGTTCTATCTGGCGCTGATGCTCCTCGTGATCGGCGTGCTGACCAATCTCCTGGCCCAGCTGATCTCCGGCCGCTTCGGCCAGCAGGCGACCTTCGCACGATGACCAATGGCCCCGACCACGCCCGACCGCTCACGCCGTCCGGAAACCTCCGCCGGCGCCTGTTGTTGAACCGGATCGCCGAAATGACCGCCACAGCAGCGGCGGTTCTCGCCGTTGCCGTCCTCGGGATCGTCGTCTACTCCGTGCTCCAGCGCGGCGGCGGCGCCCTGAGTTGGGACTTCCTGACCCAGGCGGCCCCACTGTTCGGAGGCTCGAGCGGAGGCATCGGTCCGGCGATCGCCGGAACCGGCCTGATCGTCCTCGTGGCAACCCTGATCGCCGCGCCCGTCGGGATCCTCGTCGCCCTGCATACGACCGAGTTCGCCGGACCGCGTGCCCGCACGATCATCGGGGTCGCGCTCGACCTCCTGAACGGTCTTCCGTCGATCGTGATCGGAATCTTCGTGTTCGGACTGCTCGTGTCCGGTCACCACCAGAGCGGGTTCGCCGCATCTCTCGCCCTGGCGATCATCATGCTCCCACTGATCGCCGGGTCCACCCAGGAGGTTCTCGCGCTCGTGCCCAGGAGCCTGCGCGACGCGGCCGACGCGCTCGGCGTAACCCGCTGGAGGACCGTCCGCGGCGTCCTCCTGCCGAATGTGGTCGGAGGCATCCTGACGGCAACGATGCTCGCCGTCGCGCGGGCCGCCGGAGAGACGGCGCCGCTGATCCTGCTCTGTTCGATCTTCGGGCAGTCGGCCGGGGTCAACTTCTTCAGCACCGCACTTCCGAACATTCCGGTGACGATCTTCAACCTCTCGGAGGAGGCCGACCCGGCCGGCTTCGCACGAGCCTGGGGGGCCGCGCTCGTCCTGCTCGTCTTCATCCTCCTGACCGGCCTCGCCGGCAGGATCCTCCTTGGCCGAAGCCGCGCGAAGATCTCCGGATGACCGCGTCAGACCAGCAGGCGGCGTCCGAGTCGACACACGTGGTCCGGCCCCGCGTACAGCTCGGCCAAGCCCCTCCTCCCGTTCGGCCGGCTTCCGCCCTGGATGGCCGCGCCGCGGCCCGGAATCCGGAGGGGGCCGACGCGGTCTTCGACATCCGCGACCTGGCCGTCTCATACGCCGGGAAAGCCGCCCTGGCCGGCGTCTCGCTCGAGATCGACCGCAATCTCGTCACAGCCGTGATCGGACCATCAGGCTGCGGAAAGACGACTTTCCTGCGCAGTCTCAACCGGATGAACGACTCGGTTCCCGGGCTCCAGATCGGCGGGCAGATCCTCTACCACGGGCACGATCTCCACGGCCCGGGCGTCGACCGGGTCGAGGTCCGCCGGAGGATCGGCATGGTCTTCCAGAAGCCGAACCCATTCGCCAAATCGATCTACGGCAACATCGCCTGGGCGCCTCGCAACCTCGGAATGAAGGCCGGCCTCGATGACCGCGTCGAGACCGCGCTGCGGTCGGCCGCCCTCTGGGACGAGGTCAAGGATCGGCTGCGCGACAGCGCCCTCGGCCTCAGCGGCGGTCAGCAGCAGCGGCTGTGCATCGCCCGCGCGCTGGCGATCGAACCGGATGTCCTCCTCCTCGACGAGCCGGCTTCCGCCCTGGATCCGATCGCGACCGCGTCGATCGAGCGGCTGATCGGAGACCTCAAGCACACGTACACGATCGTCATCGTCACCCACAACATGCAGCAGGCCGCCCGCGTCGCCGACCGGACCGCCTTCTTCAGCCTCGGCCTCCACGCCGGAGTTCAGACGGGGACCCTCGTCGAATACGCGCCGACCACGACGATCTTCACGCGTCCGAGCGACCAGCGTACGAACGACTACGTCACCGGCCGCTTCGGCTAGCACGCGCCCCCGTCGGGCGACCCGGTCCGCACGCCCGAGCGCCCACCAACGCAAAACGCCGGCCGCTCCCCGAACGGAGCGACCGGCGTGTGGCTGAAGAAACCGGCGGCGACCTACTCTCCCAGGCCCTTGCGGGCCAAGTACCATCGGCGCTGAGGGGCTTAACTGCTCTGTTCGGAATGGGAAGAGGTGTTTCCCCCTCGCCATGGCCACCGGAAAACGGTGAGAAACCCCGCCCCGCTGTCCTTCAAAACTGCACAGCCGCCACACAATGGGGATCACAATAAATCCGTCAAGCCCTCGGTCCATTAGTACCAGTCTCCTACGAACGTTACCGTTCTTCCAGATCTGGCCTATCAACCTGGTGGTCTACCAGGGACCTTACTCCCTCATGGGGATGGGAGAACTCATCTCGAGGCCGGCTTCCCGCTTAGATGCTTTCAGCGGTTATCCGATCCAGACGTAGCTAATCTGCTATGCCGTTGGCACGACAACAGATACACCAGAGGTCCGTTCATCCCGGTCCTCTCGTACTAGGGACAAATCCTCTCAATTCTCCAACGCCCACGGCAGATAGGGACCGAACTGTCTCACGACGTTCTGAACCCAGCTCGCGTACCGCTTTAAT
>DATAUX010000188.1:0-4189 GCA_036268015.1 Solirubrobacteraceae bacterium
AGGGGTGTCGGTAGCAGGTCTCCATGCGGGTCGGGACGCTACCAGCCGCGCTCTGGCGCCCCGCCCGCGTCGGTCTCCAAAGCCAAGGCGAGCCGGGCCGCGCCGGGGGCCCGGGCCCGGGCCGCTCCGGGCCCGCTAGTCGAGCGAGGCGCGGATCACCGGCGAGGTCGTCGGCGTGTCGGTGCCACCCGCCGGCTCGGCCGTGACCATCACCGTGCTGACGCCCTTGACGTCCCCGGGGATGTCGACATCCGCCGACCCGTTCGTCGTCGGCGTGAAGAGGGCGTTCGTCCGGTCGGTCCGCGCGCCGCGCTGGACCCAGACCTCGTAGACCTGGCCGGACGGCGGCGGCGGCATCCCGGCGACGACGAGCTCGGCACTCCCGCCGTGCACGCGCAGCTCGGCCGTCGTCAGCGCCGGCGAGTTGGGGACCGTCGCCTGGATCACCCTGGTCGGAGTGCCCGACGAGAAGCCGATCGTCCCGAGCAGGACGCCGATCGCCACCAGCGCGGTCGCACCCAGGGCCATCACCGGGCGCACCAGCGGGCCACGGATCGACTTGAAGTGGAATCCGAAGACCGCGCGGTCGCGGTGAGACCCGACCGGCTGGAGCTGCTCGGCCTCGTCGTAGACGGTGCTCAGGACCCGCTTGCGCAGGCCGCCGGGGGCCGCGGTCGGCGTGACGGTGCTCGGAAGCATGTCGGCGACGACCTGGAGCGCGGCGACCTCGTCGCGGCAGATCACGCAGCTCGCCAGGTGGTCGCGGAACGGCTCGACCTCGTAGGACTCGAGCGCGCCGAGCACGTATGCCGCGGCGTCGCCGGTCGAGCATTCGACGTGTCCGTTCATCGGACGACCTCGGTCGTGTCGCCGAGTGCAAGTCTCATCTTCGCCAGGCCGAGTCGCATCCGGCCCTTAACCGTACCGATCGGCGCCTTCAGCATCGCGGCGATCTCCGTGTGTGTGAAGCCGCCGAAGTAGGCCAGCTCGATGACCTGACTCTGCTCCTGCGGAAGCTCGCTGAGGGCCGCGCGGATCTCCCGCGACTCGTCCCTGCGGGAAACCTCGAGCTCGGTGTTCTCCGGCGCCTCGAAGCGCTCCTCGATGCCCTCGTCGCTGGCCCGCCGCCGGTCGTGGACGATTCCCCGGCGGAGGGCGTCGATCGCCCGGTTGTGGACGATTCCGAGCGTCCACGTCCGCACGCTGCCGCGCGTCTGGTCGTATCGGGCGCCGCTCCGCCAGAGCGAGAGGAAGGACTCCTGGACGACCTCTTCGGCGATCGACCGCTTCCCGCACATCCGGTAGGCGAGCGAGAAGGCCGCGCCGCAGTGCCGCTCGTAGATGACCTCGAAGGCGGCGGCCTCGCCCCGCCGGACGTGGGCCATCAGGTCCTCGTCGGCCAGCTCGCGCAGGCGGACGAGCGTGGATTCTTCGCGTGATCTGTTTGGTCTGGCCATTTGTTGATGTGTACGGCGAACCCCGGAGCCCGGATCAGCCGCCCGGGGCGGCCGGTGGGCCGGCCAAGGCGGGGCGGGCGCGGCGCTCAGGGCGGACCGCGCGGCGCGGGTTCTGCGCGGCTCAGCGCGGGTCGAGCAGGCGGCGGGCCTCGTCGGCGAAATCGTGCGCCGTCTGGGCGGCCCGGTCGCGCAGCTCGCCGATGCTGCCGGGCGGCGCGTCGCGATGGCGCTGGCGGGCCCGCAGGAGGACGAGCGCGGCGCCGGCGGCCGTGCCGACGACGAGGGCGGCGGCCGGGCGGACCCAGTTGCGGGGATCGCGCATCGACGCGAGCTCCCAGCCCTCGAGCTCCTCGGCCGCCAGGTCGGTGATGCTCTGGAGGGTCGCCGCGAGCTGAGTGGCCAGCGCCTCGGGTGGCTCGACCGGGGCGAGCGCGCGGCGGAGGAGGAGCTCGACGTTGATCGCCTCGGCCATCAGTCGTCCTCACCCATCGCGACGAGGCTCTCGAGCTGCTTGATCGCCCGATGGATCAGGACCTTCGTGGCGCCGTCGGTCCGGCCGAGCGCCCGGGCGATCTCCCGGTTGTCCATGCCCAGCGCGAAGCGCATGATCAGCGCCTCCCGGCGGTCGTCGGGCAGCTGGCCGACCCCCTCGAGGACGCGCTTGAGCTCGTCGCGCCCGGTGACCAGGTCCTCGGTCGTGTGCGGCGCGGCGATCGGCGCGCTCTCGTCGAGTGGGCTCTGCGGCCGGCGGGCCCGATCCCGGTAGAGGTTGGCCGCGAGGTTGTGGGCGATCCGGATCAGCCACGGCCGCAGCGGCCGGCCGTCGGATTCCCGCAGGGCCCGCTCGAAGTGGCGATACGCCTGGAGAAACGTCTGCTCGGTCAGGTCCTCCGCGTCGTGGTGGTTGCCGACCCGGTAGAAGGCATAGCTGTAGACGTCGCGCAGGTGGGCCTTGTACAGCTCGGAGAACTCGGCGTCGACCCGCGCCTTGGCGTTCCCTGTCGGCTCGAGCACGCATCGCAGCCTACCCAGTGGGTCAGGCGGCCCGGGCTCCGGAGGAGCCGATTTGCGCGGGCATCGCCGGTCGGTCGGCGATCTCGCCTCCGAGCCACTGCCACTGGAGCTCGACGCACGGCCAGACCCGCCGGGTGACGGCGCTCGCCAGCTTGGGCGACGGGCGGTCGTGGTGCGGGAAGCGGAGCGGCGCGCCGCATCGGACGCGCACGCGGCACGGCCTGATCAGGAGTCCCCGGCGGACGCGATCGGTCCCGACCACGGCGACCGGGACGATCGGCGCACCGGTCTCCAGCGCGAGCCGGCCGACGCCCCGTTTCGGGGTCCGGAGCGGGCCGCCGCGAATCCGGGTGCCCTCCGGGAAGATCACGACGCAATCGCCGCGGGCGAGGATCGCCCGAGCCGTCGACATCGACCGCTGGTCGCCCTCGCCACGCTCGACCGGGAACGCGCCGAGCCGGTTCAGCAGCCAGGCCTGGACCGGGTTCTCGAAGAGCTCGCGCTTGGCGACGTAGTAGACCGGCCGGCGGGTCAGCATGCCGATCACGAACGGGTCGAGGAAGCTGCGGTGATTGGCGGCGAAGATCACCGGACCGGTCTTCGGGATGTGCTGCATGCCGACCCGGCGCATGCGGAAGTAGACGTGGAAGAACGGCTGCATGAAGGCGCGAACGACGACGTAGAGCACCCGGTTGACGCCCCGGCCGGCGACCTGCGCGTGGTACGGGGCGGCGTCGTAGGCCCGGCGCGGCGCGAGTGCCGCCGGCGGGCAGGGGTGGTCGGTCTCTTGAGCCACCTGTTGGATACCCAGCCGGGCGGGTCCCGTTACAGTCTTTGACGAGAGATGCCGATCGACCGTACCCGCACGATCCGCGGAGCCCTGGCAGGCGCCGTCGCAACCGGGATCTGGGCCGCCCAGATGCCGGTCGACAAACGCGTCTTCGGGGTCGGCTTCGACGATGTCGAGCTGCTTGGCAAGGCCTTCACCCGAGGGCCGGCCTGGCGGGCGATCGGGCTGGCGATCCACGTCCAGAACGGGGCGGTGTTCGGCGCGGTCTACGCGAACGTCGCCCCCAGCGTCCCGCTCCCGTCGTGGGCCCTGGGGCCGCTGGCCGGGCTGATCGAGAACTTCGCGACCTGGCCGCTGATGGCCGTCTCCGAGCGGATCCACCCGGCTCGGGACGAGCTCCCCAAGGTCAGCCGGTCGGGCCGGGCCCTGGCCCAGGCGACCTGGCGGCACCTCCTCTTCGGGATCCTGCTCGGAGAGGTCGAGCGCCGGCTCAACGCCGAGCCCGACGACGAGCTCGAGCCGTGGACCCACGTGATCTCCAACAACGGGCACGGCAACATCGATCACGCCACCGCCCTGCGTTAGCGTCCCCGGCCCGCCCGCCCTCGCCGGAGTAGCTCAGTTGGTAGAGCAATCGCCTTGTAAGCGATAGGTCAGGGGTTCGAGTCCCCTCTCCGGCTCTCCCGAACGCCCTGCAGATCGGCTGTTTTGGTGTTTTGAGAAGTCAGTTAGGCCCGGGTCGGCGTAGCCGTGGAGGTCAGGACCGCAGATCCGCAAGCCGCGACCACGCTCACGTCGTCAGGGCGGGCTCGGCGGCCACGGACCCCTCGAACCCCACGCCGATCAGCCTGCATCGGGCAGTGCCGCTGCCGTCGGGATGGCGTTCTCGACGAGGACCGCTGCGATGGCGGCGGCGGTGGAGAAGGTC
>DATAUX010000189.1:0-7956 GCA_036268015.1 Solirubrobacteraceae bacterium
ATACCGTTGTCCGTAGTGTCCAGTCGCGATCCCCACAATCTCCAGGATCTCGCCCGCCGGCATCTGTGGATGCACTTCACGCGGATGAGCTCGTACGCCGACCACGACGTACCGATCATCGTCCGCGGCGACGGCTGCTACGTCTACGACGAGCACGGCAAGCGCTACCTCGACGGACTGTCGGCCCTCTACTGCGTCAACGTCGGCCACGGACGCGACGAGCTCGCCGAAGCCGCCGCCGCCCAGGCTCGCGAGCTGGCCTTCTACACCAACTGGAGCTACGCCCACCCCCGGGCGATCGAGCTCGCCGCCCGCGTCGCCGAGCTGACCCCGCCCGGCCTCGACCGCGTCTTCTTCACCTCCGGCGGATCCGAGGCCGTCGAGTCCGCCTGGAAGCTCGCCCGCGCCTACCACAAGGCGACCGGCCAGCCGACCCGGACGAAGCTGATCGCCCGGGAGGTCGCCTACCACGGGACGTCGCTCGGCGCCCTCGCCGCGACCGGGATCACGTCGCTGCGCCAGCCGTTCGAGCCGCTGACGCCGGGCGGCTGCCACGTCCCGAACACGAACTCCTACCGCTGGACCGACGACCGCGACCCACTCTGGGCGGCCGACCAGATCGAGGAGCGGATCCTCTTCGAGGGGGCCGAGACCGTCGCCGCCGTGATCCTCGAACCGGTCCAGAACGCCGGCGGCTGCTTCACGCCCCAGGACGGGTACTTCCAGCGGGTCCGCGAGATCTGCGACCGCCACGGCGTCCTCCTGATCTCCGACGAGGTGATCTGCTCGTGGGGCCGGATCGGCCACTACTTCGGCTGCCAGCGCTACGACTTCGTCCCGGACATCATCACGACCGCCAAGGGCCTGACGTCGGCCTACTCGCCGATGGGCGCGATGATCGCCTCCGACCGGGTCGCCGAGCCGTTCGTGCAGGGGACGGCGATGTTCGTCCACGGCTTCACCTTCGGCGGCCACCCCGTCTCCGCGGCGGTCGGCCTCGCCAACCTCGAGATCATCCGCCGGGAGGATCTCTGCGGCCGGGTGCTCGAGCACGAGGCCGCCTTCCGGGCGATGCTCGACGGCCTCCGCGACCTCGAGATCGTCGGCGACGTCCGCGGCGCCGGCTACTTCCACGCGATCGAGCTCGTCCGCGACCGGGAGACGAAGGAGTCGTTCAACGCCGAGGAGTCCGAGACCCTCCTCCGCGGGTTCCTCTCCGGCGCCCTGTACGACCGCGGCCTGATCTGCCGGACCGACGACCGCGGCGACCCCGTGATCCAGCTGGCCCCGCCCCTGATCGCCGGACCCGAGCAGTTCGCCGAGATCGAGACGATCCTCCGCGGCGTGCTCTCCGAAGCCTGGGAGCGGATCGCGCCGGCCAGGGCCTGACGCGGGATGGCCGGGTTCCTGACCGTCGAGCGACTGATCGACGAGGTCGGGCTCGGCCTGGCGAGCGGCGCCGAGTCCGGTGGCGCCCGCGTCCGCTGGGTCCACTCGACCGAGCTCGTCGACCCGACTCCCTGGCTGATCGGCGGCGAGCTCGTCCTCAGCACGGGCGCCCAGCTCGGCGGCGCCGAAGCCCAGCGCGACTACGTCCGCCGGCTCGTCGACCACCGGATCGCCGGCCTCGGCTTCGGAACCGGGTTCGCCCACGACCAGCTCCCCCAGGCCCTGCTCGCCGCCGCCCGCGAAGCCGCCTTCCCGGTCTTCGAGGTTCCCTACGCCCTGCCGTTCATCGCGATCACCGAGCGGGCGTTCGCCCACCTCGTCAACGACCAGTTCGACGGCCTCCGCCGGAGCATGGAGATCCAGGCCCGGCTCGAGCGGCTCGTCCTCGACGAGCGGGGTCTCGCGTGTGTCGTGGCAAGCGTGGCCGCCGAGATCGGCGGCTCCGTCGGCGTGCTCAACGGTCGCGGGGACACACTCGCCTGGCATGACGCCGGCGACCCCGCGGCCGCCGACGTCCACCGGGCGGCGATCCGCCTGGCGATCGACCGGGTCGACGGCCACCCACCAGAACACATCGAGCCCGACGGGTCCTCCGGTCGGGCGCTCGGCCTCCCGGTCGTCGCGACCGGCGGCGGACGCCCGCAGGCCTGGCTGGTCGGCGTCGGCTCGCTCGACGAGTTCGAGCGGCTCGTCCTGCGCCAGACGGTCACCGTCGTCGCCCTGGAGCTGATGCGGCTCCGCCTCGTCCGCGACACCGAGCGCCGCCTGGCCGGCGACGTCTTCGCCGAGGCGCTGACCGGCCGCCTCCACCCCGAGGAGCTCGAGGCCCGCCTGCGGCCGTTCGGGCTCGGCCACGACGTCGCCGTCCTCGCCTTCGCCGTCCGTGACCCGGCCGCCGCCGAGCCGGTCCTCGACCGGGCGCTCGACCGGCTCGACGTCCCCGCCCTCGTCGCCACCCGCGGCGCCCTCGTCTGCGCGGTCGTCGACACGTCCGACGCGGATCCGATCGACCTCGCCAGGCGGGTCCGCCGGGACCTGACCGGCGAGCTCGGCGACGTCCGGGCGGCCGCCAGCCGGACCGGCACGCCCCAGGCCCTGCGCCGCAGCTTCCACGAGGCCCGCTGCGCCCTCGAAGCCGTCCGCCACGCCAACGGCGGCGGGCCGGACGTCGCCTCCCACAAGGATCTCGGCGCCTTCCACCTGCTCCTCTCACTCCAGGACGACGACGCCCTCCGGTCATACAGCGAGAGCGTGCTCGGCCCCCTGTCCGGCGGCCAGCCCGGCTACGGCGAGGAACTGCTCCGATCGGTCGACGTTTTCCTCGAGCACAACGGCCACTGGGAGAACGCCGCCGCCGAGCTGTTCTGCCACCGCCACACGCTCCGCTACCGCCTGCGCCGGGTCGAGCGCCTGACCGGTCGGGATCTCGCGAGCACCCGCGACCGGATCGAGTTCTGGCTGGCGCTCCGCGGACGCGAGCTCGCCCGATGAGGGTCGCCGTGCTCGGCGCCGGCGGGACGATCGCCCGGGCGATCGTCCGCGACCTGGCCGACTCGCCCGAGGTCACCGAGTTCGTCCTGATCGACCTCGACCTGCCGGCCGCCGAGCGGGTCGCGGCCGACCAGTCCGCTGGGAAGGGCCGTGCCGTCTCGGTCGATGCCGGCGACGACGGCCTGGCCGGGGCGATCCGCGGCTGCCAGGTCCTCGTCAACTCGGCCAGCTACCGGATCAACCTCGACGCGATGGACGCCGCCCTGACGGCCGGCTGCCACTACATCGACCTCGGCGGCCTCTACTGGATGACGGCCCGCCAGCTCGAGCTCGACGACCGTTTCGCCCGGGCCAACCTGCTCGGCGTGCTCGGGATGGGCGCGGCTCCCGGCAAGACGAACGTGATGGCCGCGCTCGCCGTCCGCGAGCTCGCTCCCGACCCGATCGACGAGATCCTGATCAGCGCGGCCGGCCGCGACCCACTCGCCGGAGCGACGCTCCGCCTGCCGTACGCGTTGCGGACGTTGATCGACGAGTTGACGATGGCCGCTGTCGTCCTCCGCGAGGGATCGGCGGTCGAGCTGCCGGCCGGGTCCTCGGGCGGGTCGGTCGACTTCCCGGAGCCGATCGGCCCGGCCGAGACGATCTACACGCTCCACTCCGAGCTCCAGACCTTCGGCCCCAGCTTCGGCGCCCGCCGGGCGAGCTTCCGCCTGTCGCTGCCGCCCGTCCTGCTCGGTCGCCTCGAAGCCCTGCTCGACGCGTCCGACGACGACCTGGCGGCCGTCGCCGCCGCCAGCCTGCCGCCGTCGGCCGAGGCGATCGCCGCCCACGTCGCCGAGGTCCGGACGGTCGGCGGTCGGGTCGCCCGGGTCACGGCGATCAACCGGCCGATGCCCGACTGGCGGCTCGGCGGCGGGATCGTCTCGACGGCGGCCCCCGCCGCCGCCCTCGTCCGGCTGATCGCCCGCGGGCGGATCGACGCGGTCGGCGTGCTCCCGCCGGAGGTCTGCGTCGACCCGGACGACCTCTTCCCCGAGCTCGAGCGTCGCGGCTGCTCGTTCCAGGTCGAGGTCGGCGAGCTCGCGTGATCGTCGGCGTCCCGACCGAGATCAAGTCCGACGAGTACCGGGTCGCCCTGACGCCGGCCGGCGTCCGCGAGCTGACCGGCCACGGCCATCAGGTGATCGTCCAGGCCGGGGCCGGCCTGGGCAGCGCGATCGAGGATTCCGACTACGCCGGCCAGGGCGCCCGGATCGGCCCGGACGCGGCGGCCGTCTTCGGTGAGGCCGAGCTCGTCCTGAAGGTCAAGGAGCCGCAGGCCGGCGAGGTCGGGATGCTCCGGCCGGACCAGACGCTCTTCACCTATCTGCATCTGGCCGCCGCGCCCGAACTGGCGGCCGGCTTGTGCGGGTCGGGGGCGACGTGCATCGCCTACGAGACGGTCGAGTCGGCCACCGGCGGCCTGCCGCTGCTCGCGCCGATGAGCGAGGTCGCCGGGAAGATCGCGACACAGGCCGGCGCGTTCATGCTCGAGAAGCCGCTCGGCGGCCGGGGGGTCCTGCTCGGCGGCGTGCCCGGCGTCGCCGCGGCGACCGTCCTCGTGATCGGCGGCGGCGTCGTCGGGCTCAACGCCGCCCTGATCGCGATCGGCATGCAGGCCGACGTCTTCGTCTTCGACCGGTCGATCGACCGCCTCCGCGAGCTCGACCTGATCTTCGGCGGCCGGGCGTCGACCGTCTACTCGACGACGCTCTCGATCGAGGAGATGCTGCCGTTCGCCGACCTCGTGATCGGCGCCGTCCTCGTCCACGGCGGCCGAGCCCCGCGGGTCATCACCCGGGACCAGCTCGGCCTGATGAAGCGGCGGGCCGTGCTCGTCGACGTGTCGATCGACCAGGGCGGCTGCTTCGAGACGTCGCGGCCGACGACGCATTCGGCGCCGACCTACGAGCTCGACGGGATCACCCACTACTGCGTGACGAACATGCCCGGCGCCGTCCCGGTCACGTCGACGTATGCCCTGACCAACGCGACTCTCCCGTACGTCCTGCGGCTCGCCGACCGGGGGATCGCGGGTGCCCTGGCCGAGAGTGGCGAGCTCCGCGCCGGGGTCAACGTCTCCGGCGGGCGGATCGTCCATCCGGCGGTGGCCGACGCCCTGTCGGGGCCGACCGAGCCGGCCGCGTACATCGATCTCGAGAAGGAGCAGTCATGACGAGTGCCACGACCGTGCTTGCGAACTTCATCGACGGCGACCATCGGCCGCCGGTCGGCGGCCGATCCGAGGAGATCCTCGACCCGGCGACCGGTCTGGCGATCGGCCTGGCGCCGCTTTCGACCGAGCCGGACGTCGACGCGGCCGTCGACGCCGCCGACCGGGCGTTCGCCGGATGGGCGGGTTTCACTCCGGGCGAGCGGTCGCTCGCCCTGCTGCGGATCGCCGACGGCCTCGAGGCCCGATCCGAGGAGCTGATCGCGGCCGAGTCGCTGGACGTGGGCAAGCCGATCGAGGCGATGCGCGAGGAGTTCCCGTTCCTGGTCGACAACCTCCGCTTCTTCGCCGGCGCGGCCCGCTGCCTGGAGGGGAAGTCGGCCGGCGAGTACGTGACCGGGTACACGTCGATGGTCCGGCGCGAGCCGATCGGCGTGGTCGGCCAGATCGCCCCGTGGAACTACCCGCTGATGATGGCGATCTGGAAGATCGGGCCGGCCCTGGCGGCCGGGAACACGGTCGTCCTCAAGCCGTCCGAGCAGACGCCGCTGACGGCGGCCCTGCTCGGCGAGATCGCCGCCGAGCATCTGCCGCCGGGCGTCCTCAACGTGATCTTCGGCCACGGCGAGGCGGCCGGCGCGCCGCTCGTCCGCCACCCGAAGGTCGCGATGGTCTCGCTGACCGGCGACGTGTCGACCGGCAAGGCGATCGCCCGGGCGGCGGCCGACACGCTCAAGCGGGTCCACCTCGAGCTCGGCGGGAAGGCGCCGGTCCTCGTCTTCGACGACGCCGACCTCGACGCCGTCGTCGAGGGGATCAAGGTCGGCGGGTTCTGGAACGCCGGCCAGGACTGCACGGCCGCGAGCCGGGTGCTCGCCGGCGCGAGGATCCACGACGAGCTCGTCAGCCGGCTGGCCGACGCGGTCGGCGGACTCGCGGTCGGCGACCCGACGTCCGACGACACGGAGATGGGCCCGCTCGTCTCGGCCGACCAGCGCGACCGGGTCGCCGGGTTCGTCGACCGGGCGCCGGCCGGCGCGGAGATCGCGACCGGCGGGTCGGCCCGGCCGGGGGCCGGGTTCTTCTACGAGCCGACCGTCGTCGCCGGCCTGTCCCAGACCGACGAGCTCGTCCAGCGGGAGGTCTTCGGCCCGGTCGTGACCGTCCAGCGGTTCTCGTCTGATGAGGAGGCGATCGCCTGGGCCAACGGCGTCGACTACGGGTTGGCGTCGAGCGTCTGGACGAAGGACGTGACCCGGGCGATGAACGCCGCCAAGAACCTCCGGTTCGGGACGGTCTGGGTCAACGACCACATCCCGATGGCCTCGGAGATGCCCCACGGCGGGTTCAAGCAGTCGGGCTACGGCAAGGACATGTCGAGCTACTCGCTCGAGGATTACACCGAGCTCAAGCACGTCATGATCAGCTTGGGGTGAAGCTGGCCGGCGGAGGCTCGGGGTGACGTCGGCCCGGGGAGGCTTGGGTGACGCCGGCCGGGGGCCGGCTTGGGGTGACGTCGGCCGGGAGCTGCCCGGAGCCCTGGGGTGGCGTCTCGCGACAACAGGGCAACCGGGAGCCGCCCGGAGGCCGACCGGGTGTTTCAGGAGGTCTGGCCGGCGAGCCAGGTCTCGATCGCGGCGACGCGCTGCTCGAGCGACTCGAGGCGGTCGGGATCGAGGGACTCGACGCGGTCGGGCTCGAAACCAGCGAACCGGTCGGGGTCGACCGTGTCCTCGGGGAGGGCGAGCCGGCCGATCACCGGGCTTCCGCCGAGCCGGCGCTCGGGTCCGTGCGTGCCGCCGACGGCCGCCGCGAGCGCGACCGGCTCGGGGCCCTGGTCGGCGACGACCTCGCGGGCTTCGGCGACCTGGGCGGCGGCCGCGGCCGTCTGGTAGCGGACGAGTCGAGGCGAGACCGTGTCGCCGCCGAGGGCGCCGGGGAGCCCGTAGTGGTCGAAGAGGGCCTCCTCCTCGGCGACGGTCAGCTGGCCGTCGGGCTCGACGCTGGGAGCGCTCTTGACCTGCGCGGCGGCGTAGGCGACGCGGACGTGGTTGCGGGCCATGCTGGCCCCGTCGAGCGGCACGAAGTTCAGCCGACGTCCGAACAGGCCGGTCGCCACGCAGGCGAAGCCCGGCGCGTTGGAGTGACGGTCGTAGTAGATCTCCTCGAGGCGGCCGATCTTCTGATCGTCAGGATCGACCACGTCCTGGCCGCGCCACTCGTTGATTGCCTCTACGTCCAACATGGGTTCCCTTTCGGATCGCTCCTGCGTACCTGGATCGGGTGTACCCGGCCGAGCCCGGCGGCAAGCGCCCGGCCGGGCATCGGTCGGTCGGTCGGTCGCGGCGGCGGCGGACGCCGGCGATCCAATCGATCGACGTCCCGGAGGTGGACTGCGGGCGGGCGACTCAGTCGTAGGCGAGGGCGCCGAGCACGTCGAGTCGGGACGCCCGGCGGGCCGGGCCGATCGCGGCGAGCACGCCGAGCACGACGGCGAGCGCGAGGAGCCCGACGATCGGCAGCCAGGGGAGCTGGAAGTGGAGGCCCTCCTCGTCGAGCGAGGACGTCACGACGGCGGCGAAGAAGATCCCGAGGACGAGGCCGAGGGCGCCGCCGATCGTCGCGGTGATGACGCTCTCGTAGCGGACCATCCGGCGGACGGCGCGGCGGGACGCGCCGAGCGCGCGGAGCACGCCGAGCTCGCGCCGGCGTTCGTGGATCGACAGCTGGAGGGTGTTGACGATCCCGAAGACCGAGACGAACACGCTGATCGCGAGGAGGGCGTAGAACAGGCTGAGGAT
>DATAUX010000190.1:0-6876 GCA_036268015.1 Solirubrobacteraceae bacterium
GCTCGGCCTGCCCCGCGACGCCGTCGACGTCGCCGGCTACGACGATCTCCTCGATCGGTTGACCACAGACGCCGGCCCGCCGATCGGCCGCTTCCTGGTCCTCGTCGACGCCCACCACGGGATCACCGCCGACACCCGCGAACATGCCGCCCTGCTCCGCGCGCTCGGCCTCTCCCCCGGGCTCGTGGTCCTATCCGGAGACCAGATGGCCGATCCGGCGGGCGTGCTCCGAAAAACAGCTCAGCTGATCCCCGGTACGCCCGCGCATGCCGTCTGTCTGCGGACCGCCGACGGTCTCCCCGACCTCGCTCGCGCGCTCGACGACCTGCTCGCCTCGCCGCCCCCGCCCCCCGACCTGCCCGCCGCCGGGCTCGCCGGACCCGGCCCGCCGCTCGAGACTCGCGTGATCGATGCCGCGCTCGACTTCGGCCCCCACCGCGAGCGCGAGCCCGACCACGGCGCCCGCGCGACCGTTCACCTCCGCGGCGCCCCCGCCCCCGCCAGGCTTGCCCGCCTCGGCGGCCGTTTCTGGCAGGTTCGACTCGACCAGCCCCTCCTCGCCCTGACCGGTGACCGGTTCGTGATCCGCCAGGCTGACGGTTCCTGCACGCTCGGCGGCGGAGTCGTGCTCGACCCGGCCGCCCGCCGTCACCCGACCTCGAACGATGTCATCGTCACGCTCACACGGATCTGGCGGGGTCAGCCGCCGCCCATGCCCGACCCGGCCGCCACCTGATCGACACCGACCATCGTTTCATCCTTCAATCGGAATTTGTACGAACATCGACACTCTGTCGAGTTTCGTACGCCGACCGCGAAAGACCGACGACGCGCGTCCGGGCACCGGCCGCTCGCCGACACCGGGCGTCACGCCCCCGTCAGGTCCCGCCGCCCGAAGCACGCGATCGCGGCGGTCGCCGTGACGGCCGCCAGACCGACCATCACGATCGCCCCGACGGCGTGGAACGGCTCCCCCGGCACGAGGCCGACGTCCTCGAACGGCGAGATCCCCACGACCCACCGCGGCGCCCCGAGCAGCGCGCCGAACAGATCCCAGACGAACGCCAGGCTGACGATCCCGTAGGCGATGCCCGTGCTCGCCCGGGGCGCGACCGCGAACGCGAGGCCCGCGATCCCGAGGAAGAGGAGCCCGACCGGCAGGCAGTTGGCCCCGGCCTCGACCATCCGCGCGAACGACACGTGGACGCCGACCAGATCCGCGCCGACCCACGCGAGCACACCCGCCCCGACGGACAGGCCGACCCCGCCCGCCGCGGCGATCGCCAGCCGGCCGCCGAGCCACCGACCGCGGGCGACCGGCAGGGCAAGCAGCGTCTCCAGCCGCTGGCCGGCCTCCTCCTCGCGGGCGTTGGCGACCTGCGAGACGCCGAACAGGCTGACGGCGAGAATGAAGAAGATGAAGACGAAGCCGAGGTACCCGGTCGGCGTGACGATCGACCCGGACCCGAGCTTGCCGATCTGTCGCTGGAGGCTCTTGGAGATCCCCGCGGACGAGATGCTGTCGGAGATCAGCCCGATGATCAGGGCGAACCCGCCGACCCCGCTCAGCCAGACGATCAGACTGCCGCGCTCCATTCGCACGGCCTGGGCCGCCGGCGACGACAGCAGGCGTCTACCCGGCGGCGCGGACTCCCGCCCCGCGAGCAGGCCGCTCCCAAGATCCCGACGGACGGCCAGCCGCATCGCGAGGACGACGAGCACCACGCTCGAGCAGACCGGCAGGATCAGGGCGATCGGGCGGGGACCCGTGAACGGGCGGAGCTCCTCGGCCCAGCCGAGCGGCGTCGCCCACAGCAGCCAGCCCACCCCGCCCGTCGTGTCGGCGACCACCCGCACGACAAAGGAGACGGCGAGAACGGCCACGCCGAGCCCGATCGCGATCCGCCGCGTCGGCGCGACCTGGCTCGTCACGGCGCCGACGCCGACGAAGACCGCCACGACCGACGTGACGACCAGCCCGAGATACGCCGACCCGCCCACCGGCAGGTCCGCGGCCACGAGCCCGGCGAACAGCGCCAGGAACAGCCCGACCCCGCCCGCGGCGACCGCACCGAGGACCGACAGGTACGCCGACCGCCGGCCGACGATCCCGGCCAGGCGCAGCTCTGTCCGGCCGCCCTCCTCCTCGGCCCGCAGGCCCCGGACGGCCGCCAGCAGACCCCAGACGGCCGCGAAGATCGCGAGCGTCCCGCCGACCCGCCAGGCCGTGTACCCGGCGGTCGTGAGCAGGTCGTGAGGCTGACCGTAGAACAGCCGGATCGCCTTGTTCTCGCCGAAGCTCCGGGCGAACGCCAGCCGGTCGGCCAGCTTCGGATACGTCTCGCGGTAGGTGACCGGCTGGATGTAGGCGATCCCCGCGAACAGGAAGCCGAAGGCGATCGTCCGGACCCGCCCGTCGGCGAACGCCCGCCCGGCGATCGCCCGCTCAGGACCCAGCACGGCCCGCCGCACGATCCTCCGACCCGTCGTAGTGATGCAGGAAGATCTCCTCGAGCGACGGGACCCGGCTCGTCAGCGTCGCCACCCCGTGTCCCGCGAGCGCCTCGATCAGCGGCCCGATCTCGCCGGACACCTCGAAGCGCAGGGCATTCGGGCCGGCGCTCGCAACCTCCACACCCGGCAGCCGGCCGACGTCGGGCAGCGGCCCCGAGAACGTCACGTCGACCGTCTGCGCCGCGAGGTGGCGCAGCTCGCCCAGCGTTCCCTCGTCGACCAGCCGGCCCGCCCGCAGAATCCCCACCCGGTCGCAGAGCGCCTCGACCTCGCTGAGGATGTGCGACGACAGCAGGACCGCCTGGCCCCGCTCCCTCGCCTCCTCGACGCACTCCCGAAAGACCATCTCCATCAGCGGATCCAGGCCGCTCGTCGGCTCGTCGAGCAGCAGCAGGTCCGCCCGCGTCGCCAGGGCCGCGATCAGCTGGACCTTCTGCCGGTTGCCCTTCGACAGGGCGCGAACCTTCTTGTCGGCGTCGAGCTGGAACCGGTCGACCAGCATGTCCCGATACACGACGTCCGTCTCGGCGTGCAGCCGCCCCAGGAACTCGAACGTCTCGGCCCCGGTCATCGACGGCCAGAGAAACGGCTCGCCGGCGACGTACGCGACCCGCCGGTGGGCCTTGACCGGGTCCTCCCACGCGTCGACGCCGAACAGGGCCGCCCGGCCGCCGGTCGGCCGGTGCAGGCCGAGCAGGAGGCGGATCGTCGTCGTCTTGCCCGCCCCGTTCGGCCCCAGGTACCCGTACACCTCGCCCGGCTCGACGCTCAGGTCGAGCTCGTCCAACGCCAGCGTCTCCCCGTAACGTTTGCTCAGCCGCTCCGTCCTGATCGCCGGCACCGGCGTCGCTTTGGTCATGCGCGCGACACTACGAAACGCTCGCGCCGCTGCCAGCCGGAGTAGGCCACCGCGTGAGTGCACCAAACTACGGAGCCGATGACAAGCGCCCTCCCCGACCCGCTCCGGATGCGGCGCCTTGTCGAATCGGGGCGGGCCCTCGTCGCGGATCTCGATCCCCAGGCGATCCTCGAGCGGACGCTGGCCGTCGCCCGCGAGCTGACGGGTGCGCGATACGCGGCGCTCGGCGTCCTCGACGACCGGCGCGACGAGCTCGCCCAGTTCCTGACGCTCGGGATCGACGACGAGATGCGATCCGCGATCGGCCCTCTCCCGTCCCGGCGCGGCCTCGTCGGCCTGCTGATCGACGAGCCGGCGCCGCTGCGCCTGCCAGACCTCGCCGAACACCCCAGAAGCCACGGTTTTCCCGACGGCCATCCACTCATGCACGGATTCCTCGGCGTGCCGATCCTCGTCCGCGGGACGGCCTGGGGCGCCCTCTACCTGACCGACAAGCAGGGCGGTCCGTTCACCGACGCCGACGAGGAGGCCGCCGTGATCCTCGCGGCCTGGGCGGCGACGGCCGTCGAGAACGCTCACCGATACCAGACCGGCGACCGCGGCCGCCTCGATCCCGAGCAGGTCGTCCGTGACGCGGACGCCCGCCGCGACATCACGATCGCCGTCGGCCCGGAGACCGGCCTCGAACGCGTCCTCGAGCTGATCGTCACCCGCGGGCACGCGCTGATCGAGGACTCCAGCCCCGAGGGAGGACCGGGCCGGCGCCGCCAGCGACGACGAGCACCTCCTGCGGACGTTCGCCGCGAGCGCGGCGACCGCGATCGCGATGGCCCAGAGCGTCGAGACCGACCGGCTGCGCAGCCTGATGGCCGCCGCCGACGCCGAGCGCGGCCGGTGGGCGCGGGAACTCCACGACGAGACGCTCCAGGGTCTCGGCGCCCTCCGCCTGCTGCTCGCCTCAGCCCTCCGCCGGGGCGATCCGGCGCAGACCGGGCTCGCCGTCCACGAGGCGGTCGGCCACCTCGAGCAGGAGATCGGGAACCTCCACGCGATCATCAGCGACCTCCGTCCGGCCGCCCTCGACGAGCTCGGCCTGCGCCCGGCCCTCGACGCCCTGCTCGAGCGCCACGCCGACGCCGGGACCCTGTCGATCTCGAGCGTGCTCGTGATTCCCGACCCGCAGGCCGGCGGCACACGCCTCGCGCCGGAGATCGAGTCGACGGTCTACCGGGTCGTCCAGGAGGCACTGACGAACATCGTCAGGCACGCGAGCGCCCAGACCGTGACGATCGCCGTGACCGCCGAGTCCGGAGCCGTATCGATCGAGGTTCGCGACGACGGCGTCGGCTTCGGCCCGACGGCCCGGGGGTCAGGGTTCGGACTCGCCGGCATGCGCGAGCGCGTCCAGCTCGCCGGTGGGACCGTCCGGATCGAGTCGGGCGACGGCGGGACCCGCGTCCGCGCCCAGCTGCCGGCCCACGCCCGGACGAGCGGGCGCTGACGGGCTCGGGCGGCCCGCGTCGCGCGTGGTTCTGTCTCTGTCGGCCGGGACGGGCGGTACTGGACCGTCCAGTACTGGCGGAAAACTGATGAGTACTGGCGAAGAACCGATGAGTACCGGGGCGAAGCTCGGAACCCTCGCTCGTTGACGCACTTGACCTTGCCGACGGTGCGATGCGCTGCTCAGAGCGGAGTGGTGTACGCGCCGCTGAGGCCGCCGTCGACGAGGAAGGTCGACCCGGTCACGTAGCTCGATTCGTCGCTCGCGAGGAAGAGCACGCCGTTGGCGATCTCCTCGGCCCGGGCGAACCGGCCGAACGGGAGGTGGACCATCCGGCGGGCGGCCTTCTCCGGGTCCTTGGCGAACAGCTCGCGCAGGAGCGGCGTGTCGACCGGGCCCGGGCAGAGCGCATTGACGCGGACACCCCGGCGGGCGAACTCGACGCCGAGCTCCCGCGACAGGGCGAGCACGCCGCCCTTCGACGCCGTGTACGACGCCTGGGACGTTGCCGACCCCATCACCGCGACGAACGACGCCGTGTTGATCACCGACCCGCCTCCCCCGTCCAGGAGGTGGGGAATCCCGTGCTTACAGCAGAGGAACACGCTCCGCAGGTTGACGTCCTGGACCCGCTCCCAGACATCGAGCGTCGTCTCCAGGGCCGACCCGTCGTCGGTCGGCGAGATCCCCGCGTTGTTGAAGAGGACGTCGATCCGCCCGTACCGGTCCCGGACCGCCGCATACATCCCCCGGACGGCGGCCTCGTCGGTCACGTCGACCTTCAGCGACATCGCGCCGGGCGAGTCGACCAGGTCGACACCGACGACCGTCGCCCCCTCCCGCTCGAAGACGCCGGCCGTCGCCGCGCCGATCCCGCCGGCCGCGCCGGTGATCACGCAGATCTTTCCGTCGAGTCTCATGATGTCGCGTAGTAAATCGACTTGACCTCGCTGTAGGCGTCCGTCGCGTGCGGGCCGAGCTCCCGCCCGTAGCCCGACTGGCGAAACCCGCCGAACGGGGTCGACACGCGAACCGACGTGTTCGAGTTGATCGACAGGACGCCGGTCTCGACGGCCCGGGCCACCCGCAGGGCCTTCGCGCCGTCGCGCGTCCAGATCGACCCCGACAGGCCGTAGATCGAGTCGTTCGCGAGCGCGACGGCCTGGTCCTCACCGGTGAACGCGATCACCGCGGCGACCGGACCGAAGATCTCCTCCCGTGCGGCCCTCGCGTCGGGTGGCACCGGGCCGAGCACGGTCGGCGGGAACCAGTAGCCCGGACCGGCCGGCGCCGTCCCGCGGATCGCGACCGGCGACGACCCGTCTACGAACGAGGCGACGTGATCGCGCTGACCGGCCGAGATCACCGGTCCGATCTGGCTTGCCTCGTCGAGCGGATCGCCGACCCGGATCGCCTCGACCGCCTGACCGAAGACGTCCATGAAGCGATCGAGCGCCGACGCCTCGACGAGGATCCGCGATCGCGCGCAGCAGTCCTGGCCGGCGTTCCCGAAGACGGCCATCGGCGCCGCCCGGGCCGCCGCGTCGATGTCCGCGTCGGCGAAGACGATGTTCGCCGACTTGCCGCCCAGCTCGAGCGTCACCCGCTTGATCGTCCGGGCCGCGGCCGCCGCGATCGACCGGCCGACGTCGGTCGACCCGGTGAACGCGATCTTCGCGACGTCCGGGTGCTCGACCAGCCGCTGGCCGCACGTCCGGCCCGGGCCGACGACGACGTTGATCACGCCGTCCGGAATTCCCGCGGCCGACGCGATCTCGGCGAACCGCAGCGCTGTCAACGGCGTCAGCTCGGCCGGCTTGAGGACGACCGTGTTGCCGGCCGCGAGCGCCGGCCCGAGCTTCCACGCGGCGATCGTCAGGGGAAAGTTCCACGGGACGATCAGGCCGACGACGCCGAGCGGCTCGCGCACCGTGAAGGCCTGGCCGCCGGCGACCGGGATCGTGTCGCCGAGGATCCGCTCCGGCGCGCCCGCGTAGTAGCG
>DATAUX010000191.1:0-4024 GCA_036268015.1 Solirubrobacteraceae bacterium
GCGTCGTTGTCGGAGATGTGGATCATCGGCTCGAGCACGTCCCGGTCCGCGTCGGTCAGCCCTGCGTGCGCATCCCCGAGCCGGCGCAGGAACGCGACCAGGAGCATCGCCTTGATCAGGCTCGCCGAATGGAACTGCTCGTGCATCCGCACTCCGCTCAACGTCCCGTGCGTGTCGACGACCGCGAAGCCCGTCCGTCCAACCCGCCCGTCGACGAACGCCTCAGCCGAGGAGATCTCGCTCGCCGACGGCACCGCCGCCGACGGGTGGCCGACCGACGCCCCCCGCACCTCGCACGGCCCGCCCGGCCCGGTCACTCCCAGGCCCGCCGCGCCGGCCGCGCCGAAGCAGACGCGATACGTGAACGGTCCGCTCGGCGGGTAGAAGCTCGCGCTGACCCGCGTCGTCCCCCTGACCACCTCCCGTGTGACCGTCGACGCGACCAGCCTCGATCTCCGCGCGCCCGCCCGGGTCACGTACCACCGCGCCCGCCGGTCGTTCCAGTCGAACGCGCGCGAGTGCTCGGCCGTCGCCGTGATCCTCAGCTCCCCGTGGGCCAGCGTCGTCACCCGCGCGAGGACCGGCGTGTCGACCACCACCCCGACCGGCTGGCTGATCAGGCTCGGGTCGACGACGTCGACCACCTCGTACCGCGTGTCCCGGTCCGGGATCAACCCCCCGAACGCGTACGACCCGTCGCCACCGGTCGTCGCGTGCTCGACCGTCTCGTATCCCGCGTACGGATACGCGTCCCGCTCGAGCCCGACCAGCGCCCCCGCCTCCCCGACGCCGGTCGGCCCGGTCACCACCCCCGAGACCGTCGTCGTCGACCCGAACCCGATCTCCGCCGGCGACGCCGTCGCCGTGACCCCGGGAACCACCGTCGCCCTGATCGCCGGCCCCGCCGTCCGCGTCGCGGCACCGGCGTTCCGCCCACCCCACGACACTCCGGCCACGCCCGTCGCCAGGCCGACCGTCGCGACCAGGCCGCCGAGCTTCCACGCTCGCCCCCCGGCGCTCCCCAGCCCGATCGCCAAGCGTGTCGCCAACCGCTCCAACCGTAG
This sequence comes from Solirubrobacteraceae bacterium, assembly GCA_036268015.1. Classification (GTDB taxonomy): domain Bacteria; phylum Actinomycetota; class Thermoleophilia; order Solirubrobacterales; family Solirubrobacteraceae; genus Palsa-513. The sequence continues at coordinate 1,065 of DATAUX010000191.1, forward strand.
CCGGGCAGTCGAAGAAGATCTTCAGACCGCGGGTCCAAGCCCGCATGGCAGACGGGCGGGGTCGGCATCGGCGGGCTCGGCCGACGCGGAGCCTGACGTCCCGCGCACCCTTTTGCGCTACTTCGCCGTCGCTTCCCCGTTGAAGCCTCCGATGCCCAGACGTCTCGCCCGACCCACGCCCGCCGTCGCCGCGCTCGCCCTGCTCGGCGCGATCACCCTGCCCGCCGGTGTCGCCGACGCCCGCAAGGCCCCCGCGTGCATCGTCCCGACCGGCGAGCTCGTCCCGTTCGACCACGGCAAGGCCCTCGTCACGAGCAACGCGATCGTCACGAAATCGACGCGCACGGTCACCTACTACGCCTGCCTGCGCGGTGTCGGAAAGTCGATCGTGATCGACCGGACGAAGTCCGTCGTCTCGAAGAGCCCGACCGGCGGGACCGCCGTCGCCCCGGAGAACTTCGTGATCGCCGGCAACTACCTCAGCTTCGTCCAGGTCTCGAGCTCCGGCGCGACAACCGTCGACCGGATGGCGGTCGAGCAGTGGAATATCCGCACCGGAAAGCGCACGCTCAACCCGAACAGGGTCCCCGGCGTCACCTACGCGACGGTCGCCACCCCGCCCAGGTTCACGGCGAGCACCCGCGGCTACCTCGCCTGGGTGATCACGATCGGACTCCCCGCCGACCCGACCGACCTCGGCGCGGTCGACACCGTGACCGACGTGGTCGCCTTCGACGGCCACGGCGCCGCCGTCGACGACACCTTCAACAGCCAGACCGACACCGCCCCGGCCGGGACTCCACTCTCAGGAATCTTCACCGGCCTGGCGATCGACGGGGCCGTGCTCAGCTGGGACCGGCTCGGCCAGCCGAAGACCGCCCCGATCGGCTGACCGCCCGCCCGGCCCGCCGGCCGCACCCGCCCTGCCGAAGTCGGCGAGCCCGACCTCGAGCCTGTCGTACGCCCGGTCCGCCTGCCGGCGGAGGTCCGCGGCGACCGCCGTCTGGTCCTCGCCGTCGAGCAGCCGCCTGAACGCCGCCCGGAACGCCAACCGGTGCGTCCACGCGAGCGTCCGGGCGACGACCGCCGGGAGCAACTCGTCGGCATCCTCCCCGGCCGCCGCGGCGATCGCCGGCGCGAGCACGGCCGCCTCCTCCTCCCAGGCCAGCGACAGGTGGTTGTGCAGCGCCACGCTCCGCGCGACGAGCCTGGGGATCGCGACGATCGACTCGACCGGGTCGTGCTCCACACGGTCGAGGAAGTCGCCGGTCGCCCGCCGAAACGGCCCGACGATCGACTCACCCGGAGCCCGGTCGCGGATCGCCTCGACCAGCGCCGCCCGCCGGTCTCCCCCCCGACCGAAGACGAGGTCCTCCTTGGCCGGGAAGTAGTTGGAGATCGTCTTCTCCGAGACGTCGGCCGCCCGGGCGATCTCGGCGATCGTCACCTCGTCGAACCCGCGACCCACGAACAGGCCCATCGCGGCCGCGGCGATCAGCTCGCGGGTCTGGCGCTTCTTGCGTTCGCGAAGGCCTTCGCCGATCACGGCCGGCTCGTCCGGGCCTTCGCTGATCAGGGTTGTCGCCTCCACGCACGGGAATCTACCTGACTCCGGGAGATCCTTACGTCTGCTATAAAGTTCGGGCACGGTATGGATTTAGCGGCCCCAGCAATTGAGGTGCGGGAGCTCCGCAAGTCGTTCGGCGAGATCGACGCCGTCCGGGGCGTCAGCTTCGAGGTCGCACCCGGCGAGGTGTTCGGCTTCCTCGGACCCAACGGCGCCGGCAAGACGACGACGATCAACATGCTCTGCACCCTGGCCAAGCCGACCGGCGGCAGCGCCTTCGTCGCCGGCCACGACGTCGTCACCGAGCGCGACGACGTCCGCCGGAACATCGGCCTCGTCTTCCAGGACCCGACCCTCGACGGCTATCTCACGGCCGAGCAGAACCTCCGCATGCACGCCGAGCTCTACGGCGTCGAATCCCGGCTGATCCCCGGCCGGATGAAGCAGGTGCTCGAGATGGTCGGCCTCTGGGACCGGCGGGGGACGCAGGTCCTGACCTTCTCCGGCGGCATGCGCCGCCGTCTGGAGATCGCCCGCGGCTTCCTCCATTCGCCCCGCGTCCTCTTCCTCGACGAGCCGACGATCGGGCTCGACCCGCAGACCCGCAGCTCGATCTGGCGCTACATCCGCGCCCTCCAACGCTCGGAGGAGATCACGATCTTCATGACCACCCATTACATGGACGAGGCCGAGTTCTGCGACCGGATCGCGATCATGGACCACGGCGAGATCGTCACGCTCGACACGCCGGACGCCCTCAAGGCCCAGGTCGGCGCCGACCGGGTGACGATCCAGACGGCCGACGACGACGCCGCGGTCGGCGCCCTCGCCGACCACTTCGGCCTCGAGGCGAAGATCGCCGAGGACGCGGTCACGTTCTACGTCCCGTCGGGTGAGCAGTTCGTCCCCCGCCTGTTCGCCGAGCTCGGCGTCCAGATCAAGGCCGTCAGCGTGTCCCGGCCGACGCTCGACGACGTCTTCATGGCACACACCGGCTCGACGATCCGCGATGCCGAGAGCTCCGACGGCAAGGATCGCAACCGGATGGTCATGCAGGCGATGAGCGCAGGCCGGCGATGAGCGCGACCGACACCAGCCGGACCGACACGCCGCCGACCGAGCCGGACCCGTCGGCCTCGGCGGCCGGCCCGACCACGCAGGTCGCGCGCGTCGTCGTCCCGCCACGCAGCTGGCGCAGCGAGCTGCGGGCGATCAGGATCGTCTTCCGCCGCGAGCTGATCCGCTTTCGCAACGACCGCATGCGGATGGCGACGTCGCTGATCCAGCCGCTCCTGTTCCTCTTCGTGCTCGGCTCGGGGCTCCAGCAGATCTCGCAGTTCGGGACGCACGGCGTCGACCTGAAGACGTTCATCTATCCCGGGATCCTCTGCAT
>DATAUX010000192.1:0-4134 GCA_036268015.1 Solirubrobacteraceae bacterium
GGCCCAGCCGTCCGCGGTCGCCTCGCTTCGTCTGCCCAACCGCATCCGGCTGATCTGGTCTCTGGTCGTCATCGTCGCAGCCTCCCGCGCGTGGTTCGTTGAATGAACTAGCGCCAGGGACCGTAGCACACTGGTTCATCCAACGAACTAACGGTGGTACAGTCTCGGCCATGGCCCCACGCACCGACTACGCCGGGCAGGTCTGCTCAGTCGCCCGCGCCCTGGAGATCGTCGGCGAGCGCTGGACCCTGCTGATCGTCCGCGACGCCTTCTACGGAGTCCGTCGCTTCGGCGACTTCGCGACCCACCTCGCGATCCCCCGCGCCGTGCTCGCGAATCGACTCCGGGCCCTCGTCGACGAAGACGTGCTCGCCCGAGTTCCCGGCCCGGCCGGCCACGACGAGTACGAGCTGACCGCCAAGGGGACCAAGCTATGGCCGATCGTCCGCGACCTGATGACCTGGGGAGACGAGTACTACTCGCCCCGCGGCGCCCGGCGGATCCTCCGGCACGTGCTCGACGACGGCGTCCTCGGCCCCGACGGCCGCTGCGCCGAGTGCGGGGCCACGGTCGGCGTCGCCGACACCCTGGCCACCCCCGGACCCGGGCTCGACGCCCAGCCCTCCCGCGACGACCCGATCAGCGTCGCCTTCACCCAGCCACGCCACCTGCTCCAGCCGGCCCGCTCCTGACCTTTCGCTCCGACGAGTACTGGACCGTCCAGTACTGGGCGGGTACTGGACCGTCCAGTACTGGGCCGGCACTGGTCGGGTACTGGACCGTCCAGTACCGACCGCCGTCGTCCACGCCATCCTCGCTGACCCGTCGCGACATCCCGCCGGCGACTCGTAGCGCGAGCGCCGACCCGCCGGCCGATACGCTTCCGCGATGTTCGCGGGCATGCTTCGGTCGCGCGCCGCGATCGGCGCCGCCGCGGCCGCGGCGGCCGTCGCGCTTGCCGGCGCCGGATCCGCAGCCACCGCCGACCCGGCCGCCGCACCCCCGTCGGTGAACCCCTGCACGCCGGCCGCCCAGGGCGCCTCGCCGTTCACCTCCGACACCAACCGCGTCGGGCTCGTCGACCTCTACTTCTTCCTCGCCCAGGGCGCCCCCGTGACGTTCTACGAGTGCGTCGCCGGCCACCCCCACCTGCTCGGCGTCCGCACGGTCCCCAACAGCGACATCACCCCCTTCTACGGCGCGACCCAGTGGCGCTGCGGCCGTCTCACACGTGACTTCGCCGCCACCGCCACGCTTCCCGACGGTACGCTCGTCCGCGGCACCACCGATCTGCACACCGTCTCGTGTGCCCACCGCTTCGCCCTCCAGGTCCCGCCTAGCGTCGCGCCCGGCCACCCCGCGCTCGTCCGGATCGTCGACCGCTGGGGGATCGGTGGGATCCACACCCGGCTGTGCACGACCTCGCCACTTGGTGCCCGCACCTGCCAGAGCGTGCCGTTCGCCGCCGCCGTCAACGCCGCCGACCGCTCCATCCGGCCCCGGATCCCGGGCGACTGGCGCGTCGAGCTCGACGTCCGCGGCTACCGCGTCTCGGCCACGCTGGCCGTCGGCGTCAAGCGGGTCGTCACGGCGCCGCCGCCGACCCTGCTCGCCACCGGCGACTCGACGATGGGCGGCGTCGACAGCTTTCTCGCCGACGACCTCGGCGACCGCGCGAACGTCGTCAGCGACGTCGTCCCCGGATTCGCGATCAGCCTCGCCAACGGCTGGGCGGCGATGGCCTCAGCCCAGGTCCGCCGGCTGCGCCCGAGCGTGACGGTGATCTCGCTCGGCGCCAACGAGGGCTTCCCGATGACCGCCGCCGACGGCACCCAGCACAACTGCTGCGATCCCGCCTGGGTCGCCGAGTACACGCATCGCGTCCGCCGGATCATGGACATCTACGCCCGCCACGGCCGCGCCCGCGTGATCTACCTGACGATCGCCGCGCCCCGGGTCGCCTCACGCGTGCCGGTCACCGACGCCGTCAACGCCGCGATCATCGCCGCCGCGGCCGGCCTGCCCGGCGTACGCGTCGTGCGGGCCGACCTGCTCTTCTCCCCCCACGGCTACCAGCCGTCGATCCGCTACCACGGCCGCGGGGTCGACGTCCGCGCTCCCGACGGCGTCCACCTCGACGCCGCCGGGACCGCGATCGAGGCCCAGGAGGTCGTCAACGCGCTGTCCATCCCGCCGACCCGGCACGCCCGCCGCCGCTAGCATGGCTGGCGTGGCGGATCCGACTCCGGCCGAGCGGGCGGCCGTCGATCTTCTCGAGCGCCTGCGCCACGCCGACGAGGACGCCTTCCGCGAGCTCGTTCGAACGCACGACGCCGGGCTGCGGCGGATGGCCCGCTGGTATGTCGACGACGACGCCGACGTCGACGATGTCGTCCAGGACACGTGGTTCACCGTGATCCGCGGGATCGACCGCTTCGAAGGCCGCTCGACCCTGAAGACATGGGTATTCGGGATTCTCGTCAACGTCGCCCGGCGGCGGGCCCAACGCGAGCGCCGCACGGTGCCGTTCGCCTCGGCCGGGACCGGCACCGATCCGTGGACCGGCACCGTCGATCCGGCGCGCCTGCGCCACCCCGACCTCGGCGGCGGCTATTGGCCGACCGCGCCCACCTGGACCCGCGATCCGCAGGATGCGGCGGTGGCGGCCGAGGCCCGCCAGGTCGTCCTGAGCGCGCTCGCCCAGGTCACCCCGGCCCAGCGTGAAGTGATGACACTGCGCGATCTGGAAGGGTGGTCGGGGCCGGAGGTCTGCGAGGTGCTGGGAATCTCGGATGTCAACCAGCGGACCCTGCTCCACCGCGCGCGGGTCGCCGTCCGCCGAGCGCTCGAGGAGTACTTCGATGACTGACGTCGACGACGTCCGCCGGCTGCTCGCGATCAGCTGCGCCGACGCACTCGAGCTGATGACCGACCATCTCGAGGCCGCGCTCTCACCGGCCGACGCGACGCGGATGCGCGCCCACCTGGCCGGCTGCGAGCCGTGCCGGGTGTTTCTCGACCAGTTGCGCGCGACGATCGCCGTCGTCCACGACGCCGGCCCGCCGGAGGACTTCGCGGTCGATCCCGGTCGCGTCGAGTCGCTCGTCGACCTGTTCCGCGCCGAGCACCCCGACTGAGCTCTCTTCGACGGGCTGCAACGTCCGTCGCCGAGCCTGCACTCATCTGGTGATGACCAATCACCTCAGAAAGGCGACCACATGTCCCTGACCGACCCTGTCCTGACCGGCCCGGCAGCCGGCCGCACCGTCACCTACGGCGGCGGGTCCACCGCCGAGCTCAAGCTTGCCGGCGAGCAGTCCGGAGGCGACTGGGCCGTCGTCGAGTGGACCGTGCGCGCCGGCGACGAACCGCCGATCCACACCCACACGCGCGAGGACGAGACCGTCTACGTGCTCGACGGGGCGATCACCGCCTTCGTCGGCGACCAGCGGATCGATGTCGAGGCCGGCTCGTATGCCGCGCTCCCCAAGGGCGTACCCCACGGCCTGACCGTGCGCGGTGACGAGGTGAGACTGCTCGTTGCCCTCGTCCCAGCCGGCGCCGAGTACTTCCTCGTTCCCCGTGACGAGACCGACGCCGACCCCGACCGCTTCGGGCTCGTGCTGAACGGACCCGCCCCGGCAGCATGACGGACGGGCCGCGGAATGCCGCCGCGCCGCCCGGTGGCGGCGGGTGTCGCGTGCCTCGTGCCCGTATCCGCCGGTTTTTCGACCGCGCGGATCGGGTAACGGCTCGGTGGAGCACAAGCCGCCGCGACCAGGCCGCGTGCTCACCTCCCCGACGGCCGTCCTCGGCGGCCAGAAAGGTCACACATATGATCGCCTTGGGCGTGTTCCTCCTGATCGTTGCCGTGCTCGTCCCGAAACTGGCCGTCCTCTGGACGGTCGGCATCATCGTGCTGATCGTGGGCCTGATCCTCGCCGTCCTCGGCGGAACCGAGCGCGCCATCGGCGGCCGCCGCCACTTCTATTGACGCGGATCCCGGAGGCTGGCGGGGATCGTAGGCCGGCCACGACCGCTTCGCGCTCGGGCCGGCCTTACCCTCTCTGAATGCACTTCCCGGCGGTCCCGGAAACCGGCCTTCCCCCGCTGAGTCGCTCCGTCGCGGCGTGC
>DATAUX010000193.1:0-12160 GCA_036268015.1 Solirubrobacteraceae bacterium
GTGCAGAGCTGCCTGTTCTGACCGATTCCGAGGAGCGTTCCATCGGCGAGTGCGGCGATCGCGCTGACCTGCCCGCTGCCGGGGATGTGTATCCAGTCGCTGGTCAGGGTGGCGCGCGTGTACAGCTCCCCATCTCCACCGATCCCGACGAGCATCCCGTTCGGCAGCACGGCGATCGCGCCGACCGAATCACTGCCGGGGACGTTGACCCACGGACTGCGCAACGTCTGGCGGATGTAGATCTGCCTGTCGGTCCCAACACCAATCAGCACAACGGTCTCCTCACGTGGTCGTGCGGCCGGACCGGCCGTGTCATGTCAGTGCCGGGCGAGCGGCAGTGTCAATACCATCCTTCATCTTCAGGCGCGGTGCCACAGTAGCAGCACCTCGACCATACTGGAAGTGGCATAGCACAACACGTCCGCGCAACCCAGCAAGTGGTGCGTGTCCGCCGTGGAGGTCAGCCGTCCCGGTTGGCAGGCCGGCCTCGCGTCGAGCGTGGCGCGGATCACCCGGTCAGATCGGTGTCAGGCCTGACCCGGGTCGGGTCGCTTCCCACGCTGGGTGTGTCGCGGTCGAGCAACGGGCAGCCGGGCTGCCCTCGCGCAGCCGAGTCGATCGGGGCGGCGGCGCATCCGCGGCGCGGGCGGGGCAGTCGTCGCCGCGAATCGCGGGGCGGACGATCCACGGTCGCCCGGCAGGCCCCGATCCGCCCGTAGCCGCGCTGGAGGTCGGCCGGCCGTGCGCCCGTCGTCAGATGACAGGCGCGCCGCGGCTCAGGCGGGGCGAATTCCCCCCTGGCGAGTACTGCCGGGACCGACCACTCGTCGCCTATCGCGGGTTTGGCTTGAGCGACTCGCGAGTGGTCGGGCGTGACCCGGCGTCAAGCGGTGTTCGCGTTCGTGCTCGTCGCACGTCGGCGACCACCGGCTGGCGCCAGGCGCGTCCAGACGCCGTCAGGCGCCTGGGAACAGTGAGACAGGCCGCTAGTTGGTGGCGGTCCAGGTGACGTTGTTGCTGGTGCAGGTATCGACGGTCGCGCCGGTCGGGTCGGTGATCGCGACGGTCACGTTGAACGTGCCGGCCGCCCGGAGCGGACTCGTGAACTTGCCGAACAGCTTCGTCACGAACGCGCCCTTGTCGCCGTTGCTGAAAGTCTTCGAGAAGGTGCTCTGGTCGGTGAAGACGCTCTTCGTGATCTTCTTGTTCAGCGTCACCGACAGGCCGCCGTAGGATCCCTGACCGCCGGGTCCGGTGCAGGTCGAAGTCCATTCGATGTCGAAGCGGGACATCGTCGTCCCCGACTTCGAGACGCGGAGGTCGAGCGGCAGGCCGAGGTTGCCCGACTTCTGGGTGCTGACGCCGACGAAGGCGGCGCCCTTCTTCGGAGCGACCGTCTTCGCGGTCGCGACGGCGACCGGCGCCACGCCCAATCCCAGCGCGGCACTCAGCGCCAGGCACTTGGTCGCGTTGCGTCTCAGATGCTTCATCAACTTCAGCCTCCGTCCGTTTTGGTTCGATTCGACCCTGAAACACGGTCGGCCCGCGGGAGTTGCGGGCCGGTACGGCGTGCTTCTGGCCGACCAAGTATGCCGGCGAACGATAGTCAGCCGACCGGCGTCAGGCTATCGTTCCGTGGCCGACGACGAGCTCACCGGCCATCAGGCAGCCGAGTTGGCCGGGGGCCGCGCCGAGCGACGGCTCGAGCAGGTCGAGCTCGATCAGGCCGGTCTCGTCGGGTCCGCGGCGAACCCGGCAGGCCAGCGGACGCTGGCGGTAGCGGAGCCTGACCGAGTCGAAGCTCGGCCGGTGGAGAACCGCGTCGCGGAGCGTCACCCGGCCGGTCTCGAGCTCGTGGCGCCGGCCTACGACGACGGTGTCGGCGACCTTCTCGAGCACGTAGAGCGGGTCTCCACCGCCGATCCCGAGACCCCGCCGCTGGCCGACCGTGTACTCGCGCTGACCACGGTGACGACCGACCCGCCGGCCGGCGCGGTCGACGATCGGGCCCGGACGCTCGGCCGGGTCGCCGTGGCGGGCGAGGAACGCGGCCCGGCCGGTCCCGGCGAGAAAGCAGAGATCCTGTGAATCGGGCTTGCCGGCGACCGGCAGGCCGGCGTCGCGGGCGAGCCGGCGGACGTCGTCCTTGTGGAGATCGCCGAGCGGGAAGTGCATCCGGGCGATCGAGTCGGGCGCCAGCTCGGCGAGCATGTAGCTCTGGTCCTTCGACGGATCGGCCGCGACCCGCAGCAGACCGCCGTCGACCCGGGCGTAGTGGCCGGTCGCCAGGCGGCCGGCGCCGAGCCGGCCGGCGAGGTCGAGCATCTCGTCGAGGCGGACCCTCCCGTTGCAGCGGACGCACGGGTTCGGCGTCAGGCCGGCCGCATGATCGGCGAGCCACGGATCGACGACTCCGGCCCGGAACTCGGCGCGCAGGTCGAGCGAGAAGTGCGGCAGGCCCATCCCGTGGGCGAGCTCGCGGGCGCCGCGGACGGCCTGGGGCGAGCAGCAGCTCCGGTCGCCGTCGTTGGCCGGGTCCGACCACAGCTCGAGCGTCACGGCGATCGCGTTCGGGCCGGCGAGCAGGGCGGCGACCGCGCTGTCGACGCCACCGCTCATCGCGACCAGCGTCCGGTCGGGGTCGGCCGGCAGGCCGGCGTCGGCCCGGGCGGCGGCGCCGAGCGCCCGGTGGAGCGCGTCGGCGGCCAGCTCGGCCGCGTGACGCTTGGCCGGCGACAGACCGCCCAGCTCGGCGGCGATCGCGTCCGGTCCGATCCGGGCGGCTTCGAGCAACGGCCGTCCGGCGGTCAGGCCGACGACGGCGCTGCCGGCGGCGATCGCCGACCCGCAGCCGGACGCGTCGAAGCCCGCGTCGACGATCCGGTCGCCGGCGACGGTCAGAGAGATCCGCACGATGTCGCCGCACGCGGCGCCGCCGGCCGCGCCGGTGTGCGACCCGTCGGGGGTCAGCCCGCGGCCGCGCGGACGGTTGAGGTGGTCGGCGAGGGTCACGGTCCGGGTCGGTGGTCGGCGAGGGTCATCGGTCGGGCACGCCGTCGACGGCGAGGGCCCGGTTGGCGTAGCGGTGGTCGTCGGTCACGTCCGGGCCGAACCAGGCGGGTGGGTCGAACGCGTCGGCCGCGGCCTCGGACTCGAACTCGACCTCGGCGACGCGGAGGCCGGCGAGATCGCCGGTGTAGATGTCAAGCTCGATCGTCAGGCCGCCGGCCGCCGGCAGCCGGTAGCGGGTCTTCGCGACCCGACGGCCGTCGGTCAACGACCAGAGCGACTCGAACCGGCGGTTGTCGATCTCGAACTCCTCCTCGACGCGGACGCGGCCGGTGCCGGCCTTGACGGTCAGCAGGGTTCGGCCGTTCCGTCGCCGGACGCGAACCTCGGCCGGCCCCTCGACGACGACGTAGCCCTGCTCGATCGGCTCCGACGGGAACGTCTCGAGATCGTCGGGGGGGTCGGTGACGAGAAACTTGCGCTCGATCTCGGTGCCGGCGGGCATCGCCTAGACGCTCGCGTCGCGGGCGGCCTCGGCGTCGGCGCTGCGCAGGTACGCCTGGATCCGGGTCGTGAACGCGTCGCCCGTCTCGGCGTAGACCCGCCGGCCGAGCCGCCGGGCGTCGCGCAGATGCTCCGCCCTGGCCTCCCCCACGAGCTCGAGGATCGCCGCGTCGCCTGCGCCGGTCACGCGTTCGGCCAGAACGCCGAGGTCGTGGTCGTCGCCGAGCAGCTCGGACAGGCGGTGAGCCTCCTCGGCGAGTACGCCGACGACGTCCGGCCAGGCGTCGGTCAGCAGCCGCTGGTGGTACCAGAGATCCTTGACCCGCTTGCGCCAGTCGTGCAGCCGCTCGGTCGTCGGGTCGACGTCGGCCTCGACGAACGCGATCCGCCCCCGCTTGTACGCCCGGGCGACCCCCCGGCCGATCGTCGACCAGTCGCAGTGCAGCGGCCAGTCGTCGATCCTCCCGAGCACGCCGCCGAGCGCATCGATCACCGCGGCCGGCGCGCCGCCGTCCGACGTCGGTTGCGGGCCGTCGGCCGGCTGTTGCGCGGCGGGTCCTGGCGTATCGGCCGCCCGGTCGCCGAGCCGGGCTCGCAGGTCGGCGAACTCGGCGTCTCCGACCCGCGAATCGTCGCGCTTGGCCAGCCGGTCGACCGTCTGGAGCATGACGTCGGCGTCCCGTGCACCGGAGATCAGCCGGGCCGCGTCCCGGATCGCCCAGTTCTCGCGCCGGTAGACGTGCTTGTCGAGGCCGGGCCTGGCCAGTCGCAGGAGGGCCCGCGTCTTCTTGAGGTTCTTGCGCGCCTCGTGGATCGCCGTGACCGGGTGGTCGGGGTAGTCGTCCCGGAGCAGGCGGATCGCCTCGGTCAGCTCGTCGCGCGCCGTCTGGCGCAGCGAGTCGTCGAGATCGCGGTCGAACGGCAGGCGGAAGGCCATCCCGGATTAGTAGCAGCTCGGGCCGTCGACGCCCGTCCGGCGGGGTGGGAGAAGTCCGTCTCTTCGTTCGGGAGCGCCGGGTACTGGACCGTCCAGTACTCGCGCATTATCCGGCCGGTACTGGACCGTCCAGTACTCGCGCAGTACTCCTCAGTACCCGGCCGGTACTGGACCGTCCAGTACTCGCGCAGTACTCCTCAGTACCCGACCGGTACTGGACCGTCCAGTACTCGCGCACTACCCGGCCGGTACTGGACCGTCCAGTACTCGGGGTTCTTCGTCGGGAAATGCGCGAACGACCCGAGGGAGTCGGCGAGCTCGACGGCCGCCGTCGTCGTCCGGCGTCCGACGTCCGTCGACTTCGCGATCCCAACCCGGGTCACCGGCGAGAATCACCCGGGCCGGCGCGCCCGCCGGCGTCTACGGTCCGGCGCTGGTGGCCGAGGCCCGAGCGGCGTCACGCTGACTGGCGGCGACCGCTCCCTGAGCGTCCTGGATCGCGCGCGAGAGCCCGGCGATGCCGGGCGCGTCGGACGCTGGGGCAACCCTCGCGGCCGGTGGGCCGCCGCACGAGGCGACGGCCACCGCGACGGCCAGGAGGGGGATCAGGCGGAGCGTGCTGCTCATCACTCGTCTGATCGGCAGTCGCCGTGTGGCGCATTAGGTCATGCGGGAGTTGGTGGACGCGACGCGAGCCGGATCCCGAGCTCGCGGAGCTGCTTGTCGTCGACGGGCGCGGGAGCACCGGTGAGGGGGTCGGAGCCGCTGGCCGTCTTGGGGAAGGCGATCACCTCGCGGATCGACTCGTGGCCGGCGATGATCGCGGCGATCCGGTCGACGCCGAAGGCGATCCCGCCGTGGGGCGGAGCGCCGTAGCGGAGGGCTTCGAGGAGGAAGCCGAAGCGGGACTCGGCCTCGGCCTCGTCCATGCCGATCGCGGCGAAGACCTGGCTCTGGATCTCGGGCGTATGGGTACGAATCGATCCGCCGCCGAGCTCGACGCCGTCGACGACGAGGTCATAGCCGCGAGAGCGGAGGCTTCCGGGATCGTCGAACGACAGCTCGGTCTGGCCGTGGGCGGGCGCGGGCGCGGTGAAGGGGTGGTGGAGGGCGTCCCAGCGTCCGTCGGCGTCGTTGTAGCCGAACATCGGGAAGTCGACCATCCAGAGGATGTCGTGACGGCCGGCGGGAATCAGGTCGAAGCGGTTGCCGAGCTCGAGCCGGAGGGCGCCGAGCGAGGCGGCGGCGACGGGCTCACGGTCGGCGACGAAGAGCAGGAGATCGTCGGGCGAGGCGCCGAGCTTGTGGTTGACGGCGGCGACCTGCTCGGGAGAGAAGAACTTCTCGAGGTTGGAGCGCCAGCCGGTGTCCGAGACATAGATCGGGGCGACGGCGCGGGCGCCGTGGCGGGCGACGATCGGGTTGAGGGCGTCCTGCTCGGCGCGGGAGAGCTCGCGGGGACCGGCGTTCAGGGCGCGGACGACGCCGCCGCCGTCGATGACCCGCTCGAAGACCTTGAACTGGCTGCCGCGGACGAGGTCGGTGACATCGACGATCTCGAGGCCGAAGCGGGTGTCGGGCTTGTCGGAGCCGTAGCGGAGCATCGCGTCGTCGTAGCCGAGCCGGGGCCAGGGGGCCGGGGGAACGGGGAAGTCGCCGACGGCGAAGACGTCGGTCATCAGGCCCTCGATGAGCTCGATGATGTCGTCCTCGGCGACGAAGGAGAGCTCGATGTCGAGCTGGGTGAACTCGAGCTGGCGGTCGGCGCGGAGGTCCTCGTCGCGGAAGCAGCGGGCGATCTGGAAGTAGCGCTCGTAGCCGGCGATCATCAGGAGCTGCTTGAAGAGCTGGGGCGACTGGGGCAGGGCGTAGAACGAGCCGGGGGTCATGCGGGCGGGAACGAGGAAGTCGCGGGCGCCTTCTGGAGTCGAGCGGGTGAGGATGGGGGTCTCGATCTCGAGGAAGTCGCGGGCGTCGAGGTGGGAGCGCATCGCGGCGATCAGGGCATGACGGAGGGCCAGTCCCCTGCTCATCGAATCGCGCCTGAGGTCGAGGTAGCGGTGGCGGAGGCGGAGCGTCTCGTCGAGCGGGCCGTCCTCGTCGAGCGGGAAGGGCGGGGTCTGGGAGACGGCGAGGTGGTCGAGCCCGCGGACGGCGATCTCGATCTCGCCGGTCGGCAGGGCGGGATTGACGTTCTCGGGGCTGCGGAGGACGACTTCGCCGGTCGCGCTGATCACGTGCTCGGAGCGGAGGTCGTGGGCGGCGGCGTGGGCGGCGGGGGCCGTGTCGGGATGGAAGACGAGCTGGATCAGGCCGGACCGGTCGCGGAGGTCGACGAAGACGACGCCGCCGTGGTCGCGGCGGGTGTTGACCCAGCCGGCGAGGCGGACCTGGGTTCCGACGTCGGCGGACGTCAGCCCGCCGGCCCAGTGGTCGCGGTAGGCGTTCGGGCGGGGGGACTGCTTCACGAGGTGACCTCGGCTTGGAGAAGGGCGATCAGTTGGTCGGGGTCGACCGGGCGCTGGGTCCCGGATCGGGGGTCGCGGAGGGCGATCCCGTCGGGTGCGACGACGGCGACGAAGCGGGCTCCGAGGCGATCGGCGTGCTTGAGCTGGCCCTTCATTGACCGGCCGGTCAACTCCATCTGGGCGCGGAGACCGTGCCGGCGGGCGTCGAGCATCGTGTCGAAGGCGTGTTTGCGACCGGTTTCGTAGGCGACGAAGAGATCGATCGGACGGGGCGGCGGGGGTTGGCGGCCGGCGCTGAGGAGGATCCGCTCGACGCCGGCGGCCCAGCCGATCCCGGGGGTCGGGGGTCCGCCGAGCTGGGCGACGAGGCCGTCGTAGCGGCCGCCTCCGCCGACGCCGCTCTGGGCGCCGAGGGCGTCGCTGGTGAACTCGAAGAGGGTTCGCGTGTAGTAGTCGAGCCCGCGAACGAGGGTCGAGTCGATCTCGTATGCGACGCCGGCAGCCTCGAGCAGGGCCTTGACGTCGCCGAAGTGCTCAGCATCGTCGGGCGAGAGCCGGTCGAGCAGGCGGGGGGCGCCGGCCATGACCCGCCGGGTGCCGGGATCGTCGGAATCGAAGGCGCGAAGGGGGTTGAGGTCGATCCGAGCGACCACTTCGGGGGACAGGTCGTCGGATTTGTCGCGCAGATAGGTCTGCAGGTCAGCCCGGTAGGCGGATCGCGTATCGGGGCTGCCGAGGCTTGCGAGGCGGAGTCGGAGGCCGCGGGCGCCGAGGCGGTCGAGGAGGGCGTGTGCGAGGACGATCGATTCGGCGTCGGTCGCCGGGTCGTGGGATCCGAGGACCTCGGCGCCGACCTGCCAGAACTGGCGGTAGCGGCCTTCCTGGGGCTTTTCGGAGCGGAAGAAGTTGGAGAAGTAGTAGAGCTTCACGGGAGCCGGCAGCTTGTGCATGCCGTGTTCGACGTAGGCCCGGCAGACGGGGGCGGTGCCCTCGGGGCGGAGGGTGAGGGAGCGGTGGCCGGAGTCCTCGAAGGAGTACATCTCCTTCTGGACGATGTCGGTCGACTGGCCGACGCCGCGGGAGAAGAGGTCGGTCGACTCGAAGGCGGGCGTCTCGATCCGCCCGTAGCCGGCCGACTCGAGCAGGTCGGCGGCCGTCTGCTCGACGTCGTGGCGGAGGATGGCTTGGTCTGGAAGGACGTCGTAGGTGCCGCGGGGAGCCCTGATCGAGGCGGCGGTCACGCTGGCTCGCGGAATACAGGAAAGTTGATGCGGAGGGTCATGCGAGCTCGCGGAGAAACGGGTTCCGGCGGCGCTCGGCGCCGAGCGTGGTGAGTCCCATGTGACCGGGATGGACGGTCGTCTGGTCGGGATACGTGTCGAGCAGAAGGCCGATCGATTCGAGCAGGGTTGGGAGATCGCCGCCGGGGAGGTCGGTCCGGCCGATCGACCCGGCGAAGAGGACGTCGCCGGCGAAGAGGGCGTGGTCGGCGGGGATCGCGAACGTCAGGTGTCCGGGGCTGTGACCGGGCGTGAAGACGACGTCGATGTCGAGGCCGGCGAGCTGGAGGTGTTCGCCGCCGGCGATCAGGTGGTCGGCGTCGTAGTTCTCGAAGGGGCCGAAGCCGGGCCAGGGGACGTGGGCGTCGATGTCGGCGAGGACGTCACGCTCGAGCTCGGGGCACCAGACGGGGGCGTTGGTGTGGGCGGCGAGTGGAGCGACGGCGCCGATGTGATCGAAGTGGGTGTGGGTGAGAAGGATCGCGTCGATCGTGAGGCCGAGCCGGTCGATCGCGTCGATCAGACGGGGAGCTTCGTCGCCGGGGTCGATCAGGACGGCGTGGGACGAGCCGGCCGGGCCGACGATGTAGCAGTTCTCCTGGACGGGACCGACGGTGAAGCTGTGGACGTCGAGCACGTCGGGTCAGGAGGCCTTCTGGCGCTGGCGGCGGCGGTAGAGGAAGAGGTCGGTGTAGTAGCCGAGGGGGATGTAGGCGGCGAGGACGACGGGGAGGAGCTCGAGCATCTTGGAGACGGCGTAGTGGAAGGCGAGGACGGAGATCGCGGCGACGGCGATCGCGGCGATCACGGCGCGGGTGAGCGCGCTGGTCCAGGTCGGCGGGATGTCGCGGCGGGCGTCGTTGGCGGCCTTCTTCTTCTCGGCCGAGGTCGCCTTGCCGCCCTTCTCGACGCCGGTCGGCTTGCGGCCGGTCCGGCCGCGGGCCTCGATCTGGCCGGCGGCGTTGCCACGGTGCTTGGTCGATCGCTTGCGCTTTGTCTGGGCCATCCAGGTGAAGCCTAGATGGTTGACGGGCGGCCCGCCGGTGGAGGCGTCGGGCCGTCGGGCGCGTAAGCGGGCGGGCTGGACGCGGGAGCGGAGAGGGCGTTCTCGAGGATGTGACGGGCTGGGTCGAACCCGGGCATGGCGAGCTCCCAGGGGAAGCCGTCAAACGCGTGGTGGGGGGCGAGGCCGACGAGCTCGCCGGCGGAGATCGACGCGTACTCGAGGACGGCGTGGATCAGGGTTGCGAGGGGGACGGCATGGGTGTCCTCGACGTTGCAGGAGATCTGGATCAGGTCGTCGCGGGAGCCGAGCTGGATCGCGATCGCGCGAACGCCGGGCAGGCCGTTGGGCCCGCCCTCGCGGATCAGTCCGGCGATCTTGCGGGCCTCGTCGAAGGTCGTCGGGGGGGCGAGCTCGAGGTTGAAGGCGACGAGCAGGGGTCGGGCGCCGACGAGGACGGCGCCGGCAGTCGGGTGGACGGTGTGGGGCCCGAAGTCGGGCTTCAGGCGTCCGTCGGCGATCCGCCTGGTCAGCTCGGCGAGGCCGCCGCGGCGGATCTCGGCCCGGGTGCGGCCGACGACGGCCATCTCGCCGTAGAGGAAGACGGGCAGGTCGAGCTGGGTGGCGAGGAGTTCGGCGGTCACAAGGGCTTCGGCGGTCGCGGCGTCGTGCATCGACGGGTCGATGTAGACGAGGGGGACGACGTCGATCGCACCGACGTGTGGATGCAGGCCGCGGGGCTGACCGAGATCGATCCGGTCGACCGCGGCGCGAGCGCCGTCGAGCAGGGCGGGCGCAAGGTGTCCGGGCTGGCCGGCGAGGGTGAAGACGGCCCGGTGGTGGTCGGTGTCGGCGTGCCGGTCGAGGAGCCGGGCGCCAGCATCGGTGAAGGCGCGTTCGACGGCGTCGAGGGTTGGGATGTCGCGGCCGTCGGAGACGTTCGGCACGGACATCAGGGGCGTGGGCGTCGGGATCATCGGCGGCGGGGTCATGACGGTGGCCGGGCAGGGTCTGCGGCAGCGGATTCCGAGCGTAGCCGACGTGCGGGCGGGCCGGGTCGATCGGGGCCGGCCGGGCCGGGAGGACCGTCATGGGCGCTGGCGGCGTCAAGGGCGGGCGAGGGAATCGCTCGGCCGGCGGCGTCTGGGGCGGGCGTCGGAATCGATCTGAAGGCGGCGTCAGGGGCGGGCGTCGGAATCCGTCGGCCGGGGAGCGTCGACGGGGGTGAAGGCCATCGCGAGGGCGACGACCCAGCCGACGAAGGTCCAGCCGAGGAAGACGTTGACGATCAGGATCGCGGAGAGCTGGTGGTGGGCGCGCTTGACGGCGACGACGGTTGGGACGAAGTAGAGGCAGAGGAGGATGAAGACGAGGCCGGACCCGCCGGGAATGATCGCGAGGGTGAGTGAGAGCGGCATCGGGCGGACCTCCTGGTCGTCGGCTGGGCTGATTTGGCGGGTCGATGGTCAGTCCGACGGGAGCCGGCCGGGCGGGACGCATGGTGTTCAGGTGGCTTCAGTGGAGATGGGCACCGAGGCTGGTGGGCTTCTCGGGCGAGTGCAGCCGGCGGGCACCTCGGGGTGACGAGCCGGGGCGAGCGTGGGGCGTCGGTGGTCCGGTACGAGAACCGGACGGGTCGGTGGGTGACCCGAGCCGAGGTCGTGGGCGACCGGGCGTAGGCGTATCGAGATTCTCGGTCGACGCGAACGTCGCCGTGGCGTGGGCCTGCGTCGGTGGACCAGGCGGCAGGCGGGCGTGGATTGAACGCGAGCGACCCACCGGCTGCGTCAATCGGAGGCGGTGGTCGGGCGGAGGCGACGTGGAAAGTGCCGGCCGCCGAGTCCGACTAGACTCCGCCGCCTCGGCCAGTTGTGCTCCTCGGGTCCAGCGGGCCCGGGCCGTCCTCGAAGGGACGGCGTCTCACGAGACGTTCGAGACGGGAGCGGGGGCCAGGGAATCGGTGACCCGGGACCCTGCGTCCCGAGCAAATGGCTCCCCGCCGGAGTAGCTCAGCTGGTTAGAGCAGCGGAATCATAATCCGCGTGTCGGGGGTTCGAGTCCCTCCTCCGGCATCACGAAAGGCCCTGGAAAACTGGCCATAATCGGGGTCGTCGTGACAATCCGGCGAGGCCGAATGTCTACCGGATGTCTACCGGATTTGGCGGCACGAAGGACCGATTGCGTGGTCCGCACCGCGGTCTGAGCGCTTGGAGCGCTGCGCATCTGCGGCCCTCGACGGCGAGGTCGAAAGTGCTCGGGGTCGCGCGCGGGTTCGTGTCACTTGGCGGGAGCGTGGCGCAAGACGTCTACGGCTTGACGTGAAAGGCCGCAGCATTTCTCGCGTCCGCGATCCGTCGGCAGCGGTCGCCATGATCCGTGCGCCCGCATGACGACCGTCGCCCACTCACCCCATCCCAGTCTTGCCACCAGCGCGACGCCGATCGCCGTGTTCAAGCTTTCACCAGGGCACGGATCCGCCCAAAGAGACCTAGGGCTAACGTCCGATCAGTTGGAGCCGGTTGGGGGAGCACTGCTCAGCGCCCACACCGACGTGCCCGTCGGCGAGTGGCTTGTGTGGGTCGACCCCAACTACGCGATGTGGATCGGCGGGCGTGTCGATGCGCTTCCAGCTCCGGTTCGGCACCGCCTCGAGTCGGGGGTACCCGCCGACGTTGCCGAGCTCGTCAACTCGTTGGCGGATGTCGGAGTCTGGCTTCGCGAAGCCAGACTGCTCGCCGACGGCGCCTGGACGCCGTCTAGGCGGGCAAATACTGCTCTGTCCGAGATTGGGAAACGGGAGGTGTCCGCATTGAGCGGGATTTTTGTCGACCGGGCAGGCCGTTCTGCACGCTTTGAGGTCGCCGGCGGCGGCGTTTGCTGGACTGACCGTCCGGCGGTCGCTATTGAATGGCTTCTGTCGACTCTCGACTTGCCAGTGCCCCCATGAGCCAACTCATCA
>DATAUX010000194.1:0-19980 GCA_036268015.1 Solirubrobacteraceae bacterium
TCGTGAGCTTCTACGACCGGCGCTTCGGTGTCGAGCTCGACGCGGCAACCGAGCTGATCCCGGCGATCGGCGCCAAGGAGTGCATCTTCAACCTCAATCTCGCCTTCCTCAACCCGGGCGACGTCGCGCTCGCGGCAGACCCGGGCTACCCGGTCTACTCGACCGGTCCGCTGCTCGCCGGCGGCGAGGCGGTCCTGATGCCCCTGGTCCCCGAGCTCGGCTTCACGCCCGACCTCGACGCGATCGACGCCGAGACCCGTGAGCGGGCGCAGCTGCTCTTCGTCAACTACCCGAACAATCCGACCGGAGCCGTCGTACCTGACGGGTTCTTCGAGCGGCTCGTCGAGTTCGGAGTCGAGAACGAGATCCTGATCGTCCACGACAACGCGTACTCCGAGACGACCTACGACGGGTACGTCGCGCCGTCGTTCCTCGCCACGCCCGGAGCCAAGGACGTCGGCGTCGAGGTCTTCTCGCTGTCGAAGGGCTACTGCATGACCGGCTGGCGGTGTGCGGCGATCCTCGGCAACGCGGACGCGATCGCGACGTACTGGAAGCTGAAGACGAACATCGACTCCGGGCTCTTCGAGGCCGTCCAACTCGCCGGTGCGGCCGCGCTCGCTCCTGAGGTGGATTCTGAAGTCGCGCGGATGAACGCGGTCTACACGCGCAGGCGCGACCTCGTCTGCACGGCGCTCGCCAGGATCGGCGTCGATGTGACCCCGCCGCGGGCGACGATCTACGTCTGGGCGCCGGTCCCCGCCGGCTTCGCGAACGCCGCGGCCTACTGCGAGCACGTGCTCGAGGAGGCGGCCGTCGTGATCTCCCCGGGAGGCGCCTATGGGCCCAACGGCGAGGGCTTCTTCCGGATCTCGTTGACGACGCCGGACGACCGCTTGACAGAGGCGGTTGACCGGCTAGGTAGCCTTTCTGCACGATGACTGCGGCCGTGATCGCGTCGACCGCGAAGCGTCTTGCGGTCCTGCTTGTGCTGCTGGCGGCATGCGTGGTTCCGAGCGCGGCGTCGGCCGCGCCCGGTGTGCTCGATCCGAGCTTCGATCCGTCGGGCGCGCCGCCGGGGACCGCGGTGGTGGCGAGTCCTGCGGCCGGCACGGCTGTCGCCGTGCTGAGCGACGGCAAGATCGTCACGGCCGGCACGGACGAAAACGCCGACGAGTTCGAGGTTGCGCGCTACAACGCCGACGGGACGCTCGACACGACCTTCGATCCCGGCGGACCCGAGCCGGGGATCGTGACCGACACGGTCGCGGGACTGCCGGCCGCCGCGACATCGCTCGCGGTGGCGCCCGGCGGCAAGCTGGTCGTCGCCGGCTGCGGCGAAGGCGGCGACGGCGACCAGGAGTTCGCCGTGGCGGTCTACGACAGCGACGGGACGCCCGACACGAGCTTCGATCCCGGCGGCGCTCAGCCGGGAACCGTGGTGACGCCGGTCGGGTCGGGTGGCGGCGGCCAGGGCAGCGGCGGCGGGCATCTTGCGTGCGCCTTCGGGGTTGTCGTGCAGCCTGATGGGAGGATCGTCGCGGCGGGCATCGCGAGTGCGAACCACACCAACTCGTTCGCGCTGGTGCGCTACGACCCCGACGGGTCACTCGACACGAGCTTCGGCGCGGCCGGCGCCGAGCCGGGGATCGTGCTCACGCAGGTCGGCGTCGGCACGCCCTTCAACGACCAATACGGCGGGGTGGTGCTGGGGGCCGACGGGAAGCTCACGGTCGCGGGCACGGCGAGCAGCGCGATCACGGACGGTGCGACCACGGACGGCTTCGCGTTGGCGCGCTACAACCCGGACGGGACGCTCGACACGAGCTTCGACGCCGGGGGGCCGCAGCCCGGGACGGTGATCACGGAGATCGCGGACGGCGGAGAAGTCGCGCATGCGCTCGTCGTCCAGGGTGACGGGAACTTCGTCGTCGCCGGGACCGCGATCGACGCGGGAGGGCACCCGGACTTCGCGCTCGCGCGCTACGACGCGGACGGGTCGCTCGACACGACGTTCGACGCCGCTGGGGCGCAACCCGGGACAGTGGTCACGCCGATCGGAGTCAAAAGCTTGGCGGACGGGCTGGCGCTGCAGGCAGACGGGAAGCTCGTCGCGGCGGGTGACGCTTTCGACGCCGGCGACGAGAACTTCGCGCTGGCGCGCTACAACGCGAACGGGACGCTCGACGCGAGCTTCGACGCGGCCGGGTCGCAGCCGGGGACGGTCGAGACGCCGCTCGGCGACGACGGCTTGGCGGCCGCGGCGGGCGTCGCGATCGGCGGCGACGACACGGCGGTCGTCACCGGCTTCGCGGACTTCGGCCCGGACTTCGATGACGGGTTCGTGCTCGCGCGTTATCTGCTCGATCCGCTGGTCCAGTCGATCACCTTCCCCGCGGTCGGCCCGCTGCACGTCGGTCCGGCGACGGTGACGCTGTCGGCGACCGCGTCGTCGGGGTTGCCCGTCACCTACCGGGTCCTCAGCGGGCCGTGCCACGTCAGCGCGGCGACGCTCAGCGTCAGCGGCGTCGGGTCATGCCAGGTCGCAGCCGACCAGGCGGGCGCCGGTCACTACGCGGCGGCGCCGGAGGTCATGCAGACGATCGCGGTGAACGCCGACGCGGCGACGACGTGCAAGGTCACGCTGACCGTCACCGGGCCGCCGACGGCCAGCCAGCAGGTCACCGTGCAGAACACGGCGAGCGGGCTGAGCGCGATCACGAACATCAAGATCACCAACGGGACGGTCGCCTTCCCGGCGATCACACCGGGGACGACCGGGCCGGTCGTCGTGACCGCGACGAAGACCAACCAGTCGCTGAAGACGGTCTGGTCGTTCGACGCGACCGACGCCGCCGGGAACGTCACGCACTGCTCCTGAGGCCCTCGCCGAGCGTCGGTACGACTCGAAACGATGCGAACCCTCCTCCCGGATCCGCCGCCAGCCGAGTGCGAGGAGCTGCTCGAGCGCCGGCGTCTGTGGGGCGCGGCTCAGCTTCTCGAGCTGTTCGGCCCGCTCGGCCGCGAGGCGGGATTGACGGCGCTCGGGAATTTCAACCTCGGCGAGCGCGACGACTACCGGATCCCGGACGCCGGCGAGCCGTCGACGTAGGCGTAGCTCGTCTGCGGACACGAGATCCGGGCGGGCCGGAAAGCCTTCGCGTATCTTTGGGCCTGCTCCTGTGGTGGGGCGTGAGGCGGCACAGATGGACAGCGGATGACCCGACTCGGCCTGGATGACGAACTGCTCGACGCGCAGTTGCTGCGCGCGGTCGGCACCTCCCTGTACGACGGCGCCGATCTCGGCGAGTGTCTGCAGGCCGCCCAGGCCGCCCAGGCCGTCAGGGGTGTCGATCTCGACGCTTGGCACGACGCGTGGGTGGCCCTCGCGGAGCGGGTGGCGGCGCTGGCGCGCGCCGAGCAGCAGGCGGGGCATCTCGTCAGCGCGCGTTCGGCGTATCTGCGCGCCTCGACGTATTTCCGCACGGCGGGGGTGATGCTGTTCGCCGTCCCGGTCGACCCGCGGCAGGTCACGTGCAACCTGCGCCAGACGGAGATGTTTCGGCTGGCCGCCGCGCTTATGCGGGCAGCGCCGGAGGTGCTGGAGATCCCCTTCGAGGACGCGTCGCTTCCCGGGTACTTCATCAGACCCGACGGCGACCCCCGGCCTCGCGCGACGGTGGTGCTGACCGGCGGGTATGACGGCACCTGCGAAGAGCTGTACTTCTACAGCGGCGCCGCGGCGCTCGCGCGCGGCTACAACGTGCTCGCCTTCGACGGGCCCGGCCAGGGCGCGGCGCTGTTCCAACAGGGCATGCCGATGCGGCCGAACTGGGAGAGCGTGATCACCCCGGTGATCGACTATGCGGTCTCCCGTGCGGATGTCGACCCGGGCCGGCTGGCGCTGATCGGACTCAGCCTCGGCGCTCACCTCGCCCCTCGCGCCGCCAGCCGCGAGCACCGGCTTGCCGCGCTGATCGCCGACTGCGGATCCTACGACCTGCAGGCTGCCCTCCTGGCTCGCCTGCCGGCACCGCTTGCCGCGCGGTACGCGGCCGGCGACCGCGGAGCCCGGCTCGTGCTCCGCGCAATCCTCAAGGTGGTGGCCGGCAAACCCACAGCGGGGTGGGCGCTTCGGAGGGGACAGCTCGTGCATGGCCTGACCAGCCCGATCGCCTATGTCGACGCGCTCAGCGACTACTCACTTGCCGGTCACGCGCAGCAGATCACGTGTCCGACCTGGGTCTGCAACGCCGAACACGACGAGATCGGCGCCAGCGCCCCGGAGCTCGTCGCGGCGCTCGACGTCGAGAGCGTGTTCGTCGAGTTCACGGCCGCCGAGGGGGCCGGCGATCACTGCGAACAGGGCGCCCGGACGCTCTACCACGCCCGCTCGTTCGCCTGGCTCGACGACCTCCTCCAGCCCCACCGATAGCGGTCTCCCGCGAGCCGATCCGTGCCGGTGTCTGGCCGCGGCTCAGCGCGATGAGGCCGACCTCGTAGGACGGAGTGTCCAAATGGTCAGGCCAAATCTGCGACCAATTGTCCCGCCTCTGGCGAGCGGTTCATCACTACCGTACGCCGGGCTGAGCCGGGCGTGGAGCTGAGGGGGGAGCTGGGCGGCGCGCCGACTACTCCGACGGAGGACCACCTCTCCATGGCTATTCGTTTTGCGCGCCGTTCGCTTTCGACTCGGAGCTCGAGCGTGCCCGGTTGCGCCGCACGCCGTCGCCTCGCCGCGGCACTCGTCTCGGTCGGCATGCTCAGCACGGCGGCCACGGTCCACGCCGCTGGCCCGGTCCTCGACCTCGACACGCTCTCGGGCACGCAGGCCGAGCAGATGATGCAGGCGGGCACGCTGACGTCCGTCGAGCTCACGGAGGCCTACCTCGCGCGGATCGCAGCGCTGAACAAGGCCGGACCGGGGCTGAACGCCGTCGCACAGATCGACCCGGACGCCCTCCAGGAGGCTGCCCAGGCCGACAAGGACCGGGCAGAGGGCATCGACCTCGGCCCCGCGATGGGCTTGCCCATCCTGCTCAAGGACATCATCGACGCGGCTCCGATGACCACGACCGCGGGCGACTACGCCCTGCGTGGCTCGTTCGCGCCGGACTCCGGCGTCGCCAAGGAGCTCAAGGCGCACGGCGTGGTCATCCTGGGAAAGACCGGCCTGTCGGAATGGGCCAACAGCTTCGGGCACAATCCGAACGGCTTCAGCAACCTGCTCGGCCAGGTGCTCAACGCGAATGACACGGGCCAGGACCCAAGCGGCTCGTCGTCGGGATCGGCGTCAGCCGCCGACTCCGGATTGGCGTCGCTGACGATCGGCACGGAGACCTCGGGGTCGATCATCAGCCCGTCGACCGCCCAGTCCGACGTGGGTCTGCGCCCGACGGTCGGCCTCGTGCCCGGCTACGGGATCGCCCCGATCGACGTCTCGCAGGACACCGCCGGACCGATCGAGCGGACCGTTTCCGACGCCGCGATGACGCTCCAGTCGATCGCCGAGGTCCCCGGTTCTGACCCGACGGCCAACCAGGAGTACCTCGACGTCGAGGGCCCGAACTACCTCTCGAACGGGGACGTGCCGGCAGCACCGTTCAGCAAGCTCCCGAACTACCTGTCAGCGCTCACGACGAGCTTCGTCAACGGCAAGCGGATCGGCTACAACGGGACATGCACGGGGTACCCCGCCTGCACCGGGACGGTCACCACCGCGCAGGCGGCGAACGACCAGGCGGTCTCGGCCCTCGCGAACGCCGGCGCGATCATGGTGCCCGACCCGACCACCACCCTCGCGACCCAGACGGGGCTGCCGAGCGGGTACGAGGCGCACGCGACGATCGACGACTACTACAAGGGCATCAACCCCCTCGCGTTCACGCCGGCCAGCCTGGCCCAGGAGGTCGCGCTCGACAACAACGACCCGCAGGAGTCTGAGAAGTACAGCAACTCGACGCACGTCAACGACCTCGCGGCCGACGACAGCACGATCACCGCTCCGAGCAGCCCGACCGCGACCGGCGTCATGAACGCCGACCTGTTCCAGGCGATCCTGCCGCTGCGCAAGCTGGCCTACCACTCGGCGATCGACGCGATGCTCGACTGTCCCGGCGAAGGAACGACGACCAACAGCACCGAGACCCTCACGATCGACGCAAGCCCGACAACGGTCAACGACGGGAGCACGACCTGTCCTGCGAACCCGACCCAGGCGCCGGTCATCGCGATCATCGGCTCAGTCGGCGGAAGCAGCCCGGGCGCCGGATATCCGGAGATGGTGGTCCCGTTCGGCTACTCGCCGACGCAGCGGCGCAACATCGGCGTCGACATCACCAGCGGTGCCTACGACGAGCTCGACATCATCGGCGTGGGCTACGTGATGGAGCAGGCCACGCAGCTGCGCCAGCCCGCCGCCGACGTGGATCCGGCCGCCTACCGCTGTGCCGAGACGGTGCCAGCGGAGCCGTTCGCCGCGCGCGGCCACTGCAACCCCAACGAGCAGTCGGTGCTGAGCATGCTCGGCGGTACCCAGACGATCCTGCCATTCCCCCTGGAGACGACGTCCGCCTCGACGCTCGAATCGATGATGAAGGCGGGGACGCTCAGCTCTCAACAGCTGGTGAAGGCCTACCTCACCAGGATCGCTCTCGCGAACGCGGACGGACCGGCGATCCAGGCGATCCGGGCGATCAACCCGAACGTCCTGAGCGACGCGGCGGCCAGCGACGCCGCCCGGGCGGCCGGGGCCACGGCCGGGCCGCTGACCGGCATCCCCGTGCTCATCGACGACTCGATGAACGCGGTCGGGATGGCCACGAGCGGCGGATCGATCGCACTCGAGGACAACATGCCGTCGGCGGATGCGACCCTGGTCGCGAAGCTCAAGGCCGCCGGTGCGGTCATCCTCGGCGACACGAACACGACCGAGCTCAACGGCGCGTTCGATCCGAACATGATCCAGGGCTACTCCGCGCTCGGCGGCCAGGTGCTGCTGCCGTCGGACACCGATCGGAACATCGGCGGATCCTCGGCGGGCTCGGCCGCGGCGGTCGCGGCCGGTTTCGCGGCCCTGAGCGTCGGCATGGAGACGACGACGGACGCCACCACGGCCGGAACCGGCGGTGCGCAGCTGATCGCTCCGGCCGGCAACGCCGGGGTCGTCGGCCTCAAGCCGACGGTGGGCCTGATCAGCCCGTCAGGTGTGCTGCCGGTCGCGGAGTCGCAGGACTCGCCGGGCCCGATCGGCGAGACGGTGACCGACGTGGCGAACGAGCTCAACGCGCTCGTCTCGCCGGTGGGTGGTCAGTCGCTCGGATCGCAGACCACTTCGAACTACGCGGCGGGCCTGTCCGCGACGGCGCTGAGCGGGAAGAAGATCGCGGTCCTCGCGACCGCGACGGCGCCGGGCAACGCGGTGCCGTACCCGACTGCGGTAACCGAGCTCGGCACGCTGGGAGCGACGACGACGACGTTCACGACGCCGACGCCCCCGACCACCCCGAGCATCGTGCCCTACGAGCTGCACGCGGACGTGGACAGCTACCTCGGGACGAACGAGAGCAGCACCGAGCCGAACACGCTCCAGCAGGTCATCGACGACAACAACGCCGGCCCGGTGGAGGAGCTGAAGTTCGGACAGGGTGGACTCCTTGCCGCCGAGGCCGTGGACACCACGGATCCGGCGACGACGTCCACCTACCAGTCGAACCTCGCGGCCGGACAGTCCGCCGCGCGAGCCGAAATCGACGGCATCCTCGCGGCCGGCGGCGACGCGTCGATCATGGTCCCGAGCGGCAGCGCGCTCGTCGGCATCGCCGACCGCGCCGGCTACCCGGTTCTCACCGTCCCGGCCGGTTACGGCGCACAGCTCACGAACACCGGCGGCGACCCCGCCGGTGTCGATTTCATCGGCACCGCCAACAGCGAGGCGGAGCTCCTCGACGACGCATACGCCTTCGAGCAGGGCACGAACGCCCGCCTCGCCGGTCCGTCCTACCTCGTGTCGGCGGCGACTCCGAACCCCGGCTTCTCGGGCGCGCCGAGCGAGACCAACCAGAGCATGTGGCGTTGCGTGCCGGGGAGCGCGTTCTACCAGCCGTATCTCTGCAATCCGGGCGATCTGGAGAGCCCGACCTGCCTCGACGGGACGCAGAGCGGGTGCCCGACCACGCCGACCCCGGTCCCGGTCGTCACCCCCGTGGCAACCCCGACAACCCAGACCACGACGACCCCCGCGACGGCGGCGAAGACCCCGCCACGGCCGACGTTCGCGGTCAGGAAGATCAGCACCGACCGCGGCTCCGTCCTCGTGGAGCTCTCGTGTCCGGTCGGCGGTGGCACGTGCTCGGACGTCGTCACGAAGGCGGTCGTCGTCGAGACGATCAGGCTGGCCGGCAAGGTCACCGCCATCGCGGCGTCGCTGCAGAAGATCAACAAGACCGTGACCGTCGGCAGGGTCGCCTCGTCCGTGGCGGCGGGGCGGACGAAGACCGTCAAGCTCAAGCTCAACAAGACCGGCCTCGCCCTGCTGGCGAAGTCCAAGCACGGTCTCCCGACGAAGGTGACGGTCACCCGCGGCGGCAAGACCGTGAAGACGAAGGCGTTGACTGTCGAGAAGCTGAAGAACAAGGCGTAGCCGCGTCGTGGTGGCGCTTCCCCGCCGGCACGACATAGACTGAGGTATCCAACGATCGCGAAGCGGACGCAATTCGACGACTGCTCCGGGCGGCGCGGCCGGCCCGGGACGGGCCAAGCAGCGCGCCGTCTGCATCGCGTCGCTGCCGGCCGGCGAGGACTTCGCGGAGCTCGAGGAGCTCCTGCGGACGGCGGGCGTCGCAGTCGTCGGGACGCTCGTCCAGCACCGGCAGAACCCGCACCCGAACAGCTATCTCGGGCCGGGCAAGCTGGTCGAGCTGGCGGAGTACGCGAAGGAGTGCGACGCGAACGTGATCGCCTGCGACGACGAGCTGTCACCCCGGCAGGAGCGCAACCTCGAGCAGGAGCTCGGGATCGCGGTGGTCGACCGGACGACCGTGATCCTCGACATCTTCGCCGCGCACGCCGGCAGTGCCGAGGGCAAGCTCCAGGTCGAGCTCGCCCAGCTCGAGTACAACCTCGCCCGGATGCGCGGCCTCTGGACCCACCTCGAGCGCCTCGGCGGCGGGATCGGGACACGCGGACCGGGGGAGACCCAGATCGAGACCGACCGCCGGCTCGCCCGCGACCGGATCGCGGCGCTCCGCCGCCGGCTCGCCGGCGTCCAGTCCTCACGCGAGGTGATGCGCGCCGAGCGCAGCCGGGCCAGGCTGCCCGAGCTCGCCCTGGCCGGCTACACCAACACCGGCAAGTCGACGATCCTCGGCGCCCTGACCGGCGCGCCGGTCCCCGTCGCCGACCGCCTCTTCCACACGCTCGACCCGATGACCCGGACCCTGCGGATCAACGGCCGCGCGTATCTGGCGACCGACACGGTCGGCTTCATCCGCAAACTGCCCCACCAGCTGGTCGACGCGTTCGGCGCCACGCTCGAGGAGACCCGGCGCGCCGCCCTGATCGTCCACGTCGCCGACGCGTCGGTCTCCGACGACGAGCTCGACGCTATGAAACGCTCGGTCGAGGACGTGCTCGACGAGATCGGCGCCGGCGATCAGGCGCGGATCCTCGTCCTCAACAAGATCGACCTGCTCGACCCCGACCGCCTCGTCCAGGTCCGCAACGGCAACCGCGACGCGATGCTCGTATCCGGCGCGACCGGCGACGGGATCGACGAGCTCCGTGCCCGGATCGAGGAGGAGTTCCTCCGCACGCTGCGCTCCGTCGACCTCCTCCTCCCGTACGCCGACGGCGCCAGCCTCGCAGAGCTCCACGACCTGGCGGGCGAGCTCCAGCGCGAGGACACTCCCGACGGGGTCCGCGTGTCCGCGCTCCTCCCACCGGCCGCCGCCGACCGCTTCGAGCGCTACGCGTTCGACGCCGACCGCTCGGCCGATCGCGTGAACTCCACCTACGACCGGTGAGGGTCGCCCGACTCCGGCCGGACGCGATCCTCCCGACCCGGGCCTACGACGGCGACGCCGGCTTCGACCTCTACGCGGCCGAGCCCGCCCGCCTCGAGCCGGGGATGCGGGCCCAGGTGGCGACCGGCGTGGCCGTCGAGATTCCGGCCGGGCAGGCCGGGCTCGTCCTCCCCAGATCGGGCCTGGCTGCCAAGCACGGCATCACCCTGGTCAACGCACCCGGCCTGATCGACTCCGGCTACCGCGGCGAGCTCCGCGTCCTCCTGCTGAACACCGACCCGATCGCGGCCTTCGAGGTCGCTGCCGGCGACCGGATCGCCCAACTCGTCCTCGTCGACGTGCTCACGCCCGAGCTCACCGAGGTCGCCGAGCTCGGCTCGACCGAGCGGGCCGGCCGCGGTTTCGGATCCAGCGGGTAGGACGCCGGGAAGACAGTCCGTCACATGACGGGTGCTCGACGAGTGAGTCGGGGCGGGTCCGGGCATCTGGCGTCCGATGACGATCCGGATCGGAACCTCGGGATGGAGCTATGACCACTGGAACGACGTGCTCTACCCTGCCGGCACGCCGCCGGCCGCGCGCCTCGACCACTACACGCGGTCGTTCGGGACCGTCGAGCTCAACAGCAGCTTCTACCGGTGGCCAAGGCCTTACGCGTTCCGGAGTTGGCGGTCACGGCTGCCGGACGGCTTCCAGTTCTCGGTGAAGGCCCCGCGCGGCCTGACCCACGGCAAGCGGCTCTACGCGCCGGAGGCCTGGGTCGACCGGATCGCGGCCGGCTGGCATGAGCTGGGCGACAAGCGGGCCATGCTGCTCGTCCAGCTGGCAGCCGACCAGACACGCGACGACGCGAGGCTCGCCTACTTTCTCGGCCTGCTGCCGCGTTGGATCCGTACCACGGTCGAGCTGCGCCATCCGAGCTGGGTCGACGACGGCATCTTCGCGATGCTCGAAGACCACCAGGCCGCCTACTGCGTGATGAGCGGCGCGAACCTGCCGTGCGTGCTGCGGGCGACGGCGCCGTGCGTCTACGTCCGCCTCCACGGCCCTGACCAGGACCATCTCTACGGTGGTTCGTACTCCGACTCCGACCTGTCGTGGTGGTCCGATCGGCTGCGGGAATGGGACCGCGCGGGCAGGGACGTGTTCGTCTACTTCAACAACGACGGCGGCGGCAACGCCGTCCGCAACGCCAGGACGCTACGCCGGCTGGCCGGCTGCTGAGTCGTCGGCGTCGTTGACGCGCAACGACCGTTGGGCCTGCCCGAGGTCCTCCGGACGCAGCAGCGCAGCCCGGCTCATTCGACCTTCGTGTACGTCACCGCGAAGTCCGTCCGCCATCTCCTATCGATCGAGTTGCCAGTACCGACGTCGGACGGCGCCTGAACTGATCGGTCCTCGTCGTCCCCAGGCGGGTTATCCTCGGCAGGTATGACGGGACGGATCGGAACGAAGGGCCAGATCGTCATTCCGAAGTCGATCAGGGATCAGGCGAACCTGCATCCGGGCGACGAGGTCGGCTCGACGGCGAGGAGCCGGACGCCGGGGGAAGCGTCACGCACGTCGGCTCGGACCCGCGCCGCCGGCCATGGGTTAGGCTGGCGCGATGAGTGAGGACGTCCGCGTCGAGCGCGGTTGGATCTACATCAACGGCACCCGCCAGGACGACGGCACGATCGAGCTCGGGACCGGCGAGATGCGTTTCAGCCCGTTCGAGGCGATCTCACAGCGCGAGGATGCGCAGATCACGTGGGGCCACGTCCTCACGGCTTCGGTACAGCGGCTGGCCTTCTGGCGCCGCTAGGCGGGGAAGTCGCGATGCCTGATCCGAGTGCGGCGCTCGCCGGTACATTCGTCGAGCCACGGGGAATGGTCCGGTCGATCGTGTCGGGCGTCGCCGGCGGGGAGCTCGGCGGCGCGATCGGCGCGACCGCGGCCGCACTCGCCGCGTCCGCCGGGACCGAGGACGCGAGCCCGCTCGGAAAGGGCCAGATCGGCTATCTGGCGGTCTTCGCCGACGAGGTCACGATGTTCCGGGCCAAGCGCGGCGCCCTCCGGCCGAAACCGACGACAGACGCGATCGCAACCGCCCCGCGGAGCGAGGTCCGGGGAGCGACGATCGAGCGGGGCCGAATCGCCAGCGTGCTCGAGCTGACCTTCGCCGACGGTTCGACCTGGGCGTTCGACGTCCCGAAGGTCCACCTGTCCGCAGCCAGGGCGATCGCCGACGCACTGACCTAGGACGGCGTCCGGCAGCGGGTCGAGCCCGACCTGTCACAGATCTGATCGCCGGACGTTGAACGCAGTGTGGATCAACCGGATCACCGCTCCGACGCCGAGCTGATTGCCCGAACCTCGACCGACCCGGAGTCGTTCGGGGCCTTCTATCGGCGGCACGTCCCCGGCGTCCTCGCGTTCTTCCGCCGACGAACGTCGGATACCCAGATCGCCCTCGATCTGACGAGCGAGGCGTTCGCCCGCGCGCTCGAGCACGCCGAGACGTTCCGGCCGGGCGACCAGCCGGCAGCCGCGTGGCTCTATGGGATCGCGCGTAACCTGCTCACCGACTCGTACCGCCGCGGCCAGGTCGAGGACGACGCCCGGCGACGTCTGGGATTCGACCGGATGGTCGTCACCGATCTCGGCTACGACCGGGCCGACGCGATCGCCGACGCCGCCGCCGAGCTCGCGGCCGCCGACCTCGACGGCGCGCTCACACTCAACCAGGCCCACGCCGTGGAGGCGCGTGTGCTCCGCGACGAATCGTACGAGCAGATCGCGTCCGACCTGCGCTGCTCGCGGCAGGTCGCCCGGCAGCACGTGTCCCGCGGTCTGCGGAGCCTCAAACGACGTTGGGAGAAGCCCGCATGATCACCGACGACCCGATCCGCGACCTCGAACGCCAGCTCGTCGCGGCCGCGACGACCCGCGCCGCGACCGGCCATCCGGCGAACCGCTCTGGCCGCCGAACGGCGATCCTGGCGGCCGCCGCAGTCGGCCTGCTCGTGACCGCTGCGGTCGTCCTGACCGGCGGAGGCGGCTCGGTCACGTCCGCGACCGGCCCCGGCGGGCGGCCGGCCGGGTCGATCGTGCAGGCCGCGTATTCCTGGCTGGACCCGACCGGCACCGTCATCCACATGCAATTCGACACGCGGTCGTACGCTGGTCGGCCGCCCGTCGTCCACGAGGTCGGTCAGACCGACGTCTGGTACTCGGGTGACACCGAACGCGATGTGTCGACCAAGGTCAGCCCGATCAACGACCGAGCCGTCGCTCACCTGGAGACCGTCAGCCGGCCGGGCAGCCTGCGCTACTACGAGTCCAACACGAACACCCTGACGACCGAGCGCGTCTGCCGTCCACGTGGCACGCCGGCGGCAGCTGACCCGGTCGCGGAGTTTCGCGCCCTCTATCACGAGGGGCGAATCACTCGGGGCGCAACGAGCATGTTCGACGGCCGGCGGGTCCGACGGCTCGTCGCCCGGGGGCGTGGCACACAGCGCTTCGTCTATCTCGTCGGCCCGCGCACGGGAGCACCGGTCGCGATGATCGACGAGGCCGGCGGCGACCGGAGCACCGTGCGTTTCACCGGCTACCAGCGGCTGCCGGTGAACGTCATCACACGCCGCGATCTCCGGCTCCAGCCTCACCCCGGCGCTCGCCCGATCCACATCGGCGGCCCCGGTTGCACCGGATGAGCCGCGCCGCCATGCCCTACACGCCGGCCGCCCGCCTGGCCGCCGCGTGAGCCTCCCGCTCCAATCCGTCGTCGAGCGGTTCGAGCCCACCGAGCCCGAGGCCGGCCGCGATCAACCAGTCACAGAACCAGCTGTTCTTCGGGAGCAGCGGACCGTGGAGGTATGTGCCGATCACGTTCCCCGTCCGGGCTCCCTCGTACCCGCTGTGTCCGTCGTTCCCGTGCCCCCGGATCACCCGCCCGAGCGCCGTCTGCCCGGTTGCCAGGGCCGTCCGGCCCCCGTGATTCTCGAAACCGGCCAGCACCATCCCATCATGTTCCATCGACGCGGCTCCGGTGAGCTCGATCGCGACGTTCCCGATCAGCCGGGGACGATCCTCCCGGGTCGTCTCGACATCGAGCAGACCGACACCCTCGATCGTGTCATCACCCAGCGCGTAGGATCGGCCGAGCAGCTGATACCCGCCGCACACGCCGAGCACGATCGCACCACCGGCCGCAGCCGCCCGAAGCCCGTCCGCCTTGCGCTCGAGCAGGTCCTCCGCACACCGCCGCTGATCTGAGTCCTGACCGCCGCCGAGGTAGTAGATGTCATGCGCGCCGTCCTCGAGGCGATCCCCGAGGCCCGAGGCGTGGAGCTCGAAGCCGATCGACCGCCACGCGCACCGCCGCTCGAGCATCAGCAGGTTCCCCCGGTCGGCGTAGATGTTCATCAGGTCGGGGTACAGGGCGCAGACGCGCAACGCACGTGTCATGCCGGCCTGACCAGCATCAGGATCTCACTGCCGACCTGGTCGTCGGTCGGCTCGACCCACCTTGACGGCACCCGCCGAAAGCCGACCGCCTCGGCCTGGGCCGCGAGCTCGTTCGGTTCGATCAGGGCGAGCCGCACGAGATCGTCAGCGCTCTCGACGTGTGTTCCAGTTCTGGTCCGCCGACGGCGCTCGAGCACGATCGCTCCGGAGACGAACCTCAGGGCGGTCGGGCGGCTCTCGTAGATCACCCCGTCGACCCTCGCCCGGTCGGCGTCCAGCTCCATCTCGAACTCCTCGACGCCGTCGCCGAGCAGCGCGATCGCCAGCAGGCCGCCGGGTGCGACCGCGGCATGGGCGCACCGCAGGAAGGCTGGCCGGTCGTCGAGCAGGTGGACGGTCTGCATCGGGACGACGCACAGGTCGTGGTGGATCTCCGTCGTGAAGTCGCACGCGTCGCCGGTCACGGCGACGACCTGCAGGCCGGCCGCCCGCCGGGCGAGGGCGCCGACCAGCTCCGGGTCGCGCTCGAGCGCGTGGACCGCGTGTCCGGCCCGGGCCAGGTGGAGCGTGACCCGTCCGGTTCCCGCGCCGATGTCGAGGATCGGGCCGGTGGCGCCGGCCGCCAGCTCGAGCCAGAGCGGCAGGTCCGCGGTGTACCCGCCGCACTCGACATCGTGCCAGACGACCGCCGGCGAGCTCACGCGAGCGCCCACGAGCTGGCGGCCGCGCCCCGGCGGGCGAGGAGGGCGCGGAGCTCGAGCATCGCCGTGTACGTCGGCAGCGCATACAGCGTCCCGCCGCCGCCGTCCGCGAGCGCCCGGTCCAGCGCGTCGGCGAGCTCCGGCTCGAGCCGGATCCGGTCGGCCGGGACGCCGGCGTACTTGAGTCGGAGGGCTAGCTCGGCCGCCCGCGTGCCCGAGCAGGTCGCCCGGCGGATCCGCGGCGCAAGCGGCTCGAAGTCGGCGTCCCAGATCCACGAGACGTCGTGGCCGTCGGCGGTCTGGTCGTTGAGCGCGCCGAGCAGGTCGTGGTCGCCCGGCTCGAGCGCCAGCGTCCGCAGCACCTCGTTCGCTCCGGTCGGGTTCTTGACCAGCAGGATGCACAGCTCCCGGCCGCCGATCGACACGCTCTCGGCCCGCCCGAAGGCCGGAGCGACGCCGGCCAGCCCGCGGACGATCAAGTCCAGCGGGATCTCGAGCGCCGCGGCCAGAGCGGCCGCGCCGAGCGCGTTGTAGACGTTGTAGAGACCCGGCAGCGGCAGCTCGACGCGGGCCGTCCCGACCGGCGTGACCAGGTCGAACGACGCCCCGTGGACACCGTCGAGTGAGATCGCCCGGCCACTGACCTGCGGTGCCGGGCGGCCGGCACCGCAGCCCGGGCACGAGTAGACGCCGAGATGGCCGAGGTAGATGACCGTGTAGTCGTAGGCCGTTCCGCACCGCCGGCAGTGCTTCGAGTCGGCCGCGTGACCCAGCGTCCCCCGGCCGAGGCTGGCGTCGTCGACGCCGAAGTAGACAGCCGACGGCGCGTCCCGTCCGAGGTCGGCGATCAGCGGGTCGTCCGCGTTGAGGACCAGTCGCGCGGTCGACCGGGCGACGACGGCCGCCCACCGGTCGGCGATCGTCTCGAGCTCGCCGTACCGGTCGAGCTGGTCGCGAAACAGGTTGCCGAGCAGGATCGCCCGCGGCCCAAGCTGGTCGGCGACCTGCGGGACGTAGAACTCGTCGACCTCGAACAGCCCGATCTCGGCCGGCGGCGTCCCGCGGCCGCGGGCCTCGAGCAGGGCCGACGCGATCCCGCCGGCCATGTTCGCGCCGGCCCGGTTGTGGACGACGTTGAGCTCGGCCTGCTCCATCACGCTGGCCAGCATCGCCGCCGTCGTCGTCTTGCCGTTGGTCGCCGACACGATCACGCTCCCGTCGCGCAGATCCCCGGCCAGCCGGGCGATCGCCCGCGGTTCGAGCCGCAGGAGGACGGCTCCCGGGATGCTCGTGCCACCGCCGCCCCGCAGCCGCGACAGGGCGCCGGCCGACCGGGCGACGCTGCGTTTGACAGAGAACAGCATCAGCCGGCCGGAACCAGCACGCGCACGGCGCTCGGCACCGACCGCACGACGACCGGCAGCTCGCCGATCGGATCGCCGTCCGCGTAGATCGTGAACGGCCGGTCGGCCGCGATCCGCAGCTCCCGGCCCCGCAGGACGTGGACGTTCGGCTCGCGGACATGCGTTCCCTTGAAGACCTTGCCCAGCTTGAGCAGGAACCGCAGGCGGCCGATCTGCTCGGTCAGCACGACGTCGAGCAGGCCGTCGTCGAGCTCGGCGTCCGGAGCGATCCGCATCCCCCCGCCGTAGCAGCTCGAGTTCGCGGCGACGATGCTGTACCCCCGGTACGTCCGTTCGGCCCCGTCGAGCTCGATCGTGAAGGTCGCCGGCTTCCACGCGGCGAGCGCCCGCAGGGCGCCGTACGCGTAGACCTGACCGCCCAGCCAGGACGGCGCCGCGTTGGCGATCCGGTTGGCGTCCGAGTCGAACCCGGCGCTCGCGATGCACGCGAACAGCCGATCGTCGACCGAGCCGAGGTCGATCGACCGCTCGACCCCGCCGGCGATCACCTCGCACGCGTCAGCCGGGTCGGCCGGGATTCCGAGGACGCGGGCGAAGTCGTTGCCCCGACCGCCCGGCAGGACGCCGAGCACGCTGCCGGGATGGCCGGCCAGCTCGGCCGCCACCGCACCGACGAGGCCGTCCCCGCCGAGCGCGATCGAGACCGCGCCGGCCCGCGCCGCCTCGCCGGCCAGCTCGCGCGCGTGGGCGAGGTCGCGAGTCGGGTGGGTCGTCTGGTCGACCCCGATCCGCTCGAGGGCCGCCTGGACGTCGGGCAGCACCCGTCCGGCGCGGCCGCCTCCGGCCGACGGATTGACGATCAGGTGGGCGTGGAGCACGGCTCTAGCGTATTCGCGCCGGCCTGCGAGGATCGGCCCGGCCGGGCCCGCGCCTACGTCCAGCCTTCGCCCGCCATGAACTCGATCACGGCGTCCGGCTGGTCGGTGACGACGTACGCGTCGATCACGGCGCCGTCGGCGTTGATCGTGATCGACAGGCCCGACGCGACCCGCCGGACCTTCGAGATCGCGGCGGTCGGACGGCCCGAGCCCATCCGCGGAGTGACGCGGCCGGTCGCGACGCGGTGGACATCCGGATGGTCGGCGAGCCGGTCGAGCAGGCGGCGGTATCCCTTCGTCGACGAGTGCTTGTGATGGGTCTGCCGGCGCGCCACTCAGGAGCGCCGGGCCCGCGCCGGCGCCGGCGCCGGGTCGCCATCGCCGCTGAGGATGAGGTCGGCCAGGGTCGCGGCGATCGCGACCGGCTCGGGGTCCCGCGCCGCCCTGGCCTGCGCCTCGCCGGTCGCCCCGCTGAGGACGATCGCCCCGTCCAGTCCGGCGGCGTGCGCCCCGGCCAGGTCGGAGTCGAGGCGGTCGCCGACCATCAGCGTCCGGCCGGGTCCGAACCGGTCGAGCGCGGTCCGGAAGAGGCCGGGGTGAGGCTTGCCGACGATCTCGGCCGTCGCGTCGCCGGCGAGCTCAACCGCGGCGAGGATCGCTCCCGTCCCCGGCCAGTACCCGCCGGGCATCGGGTAGCTCGGGTCGCGGTTCGCGCCGAGCAGGATCGCCCCACGCCGCAGGGCGAGCATCGACTCGCGCAGCTCCCCGTAGTCGAACCCGTCGTGGCCGGCGACGACGACGACCTGGGCCCGGCTGACGAACGAGCTCCCGTTGACGATCCGCAGGCCGGCGTCACTGACGTGCTTGTGGATCGCCGGCGACCCGATCACCACGGCGCTCTGGCCGGCGTGGCGTTCGGCCAGGACGTGCTGGAGTGCTCCGCCGACCGTCACGACCTCCTCGAGCGACGCCTGGATGCCGACCGCCCAGAGCCGGCGGACGAACTCCTCGCCCGCGCTCCGCGCGTTGTTGGTGACGAACCCGACCCGCTTGCCGGCCCGCCGCAAGGCGGCGATCGCGGCGACCGACCCGGGCACGGCGTCGTCGCCGACCCAGACGCATCCGTCGAGGTCGAGCAGGACATGGTCGTAGGCCGCGGCGAGGCGGGAGAGCTCCACCGTCCCATTATGCTCGGGCGATGGCCGCCGGCTGGACTGCCGCGCAGATCCCCGACCAGACCGGGCGGCGGGCGGTCGTGACGGGAGCCAACGGCGGGCTCGGGATCGTGGTCGCCGAGCAGCTCGCCCGCGCCGGCGCCGACGTCATCCTCGCCTGCCGCGATCCCGACCGGGGGAGGGCCGCCGCCGAGGCGATCACGACCCGCGTTCCCGCCGCTCTGATCGAGGTCCGGCGCCTCGATCTCGCCGACCTCGGATCGATCCGCGAGTTCGCCGGACGGCTGTCGGCCGAGCCGGCAGGGCTCGACCTGCTGATCAACAACGCCGGCGTGATGGCCCCGCCCCGACGCCTCAGCGCCGACGGCTTCGAGCTCCAGCTGGCGACCAATCACCTCGGCCACTTCGCCCTGACCGGGCTGCTGCTCGACCCGCTGCTCGCCGCGCCGGCCGGCCGCGTCGTCACCGTCAGCAGCGTCCTCCACCGAATCGGGCGGATCGACTTCGACGACCTCCAGGCGGCCGGCGACTACCGCCGGTGGCGGGCCTACGGGCAGTCGAAGTTGGCCAATCTCCTGTTCGCATTCGAACTCGACCGCCGCGCCCGCGAGGCCGGCGCGGGGCTCGCGAGCCTGGCCGCGCACCCGGGTTTCGCCAACACGAACCTCCAGGCGGCGTCGAGCGGACGGCTGGCCCGCGTGCTGTTCACGCCGGCGAACCTGCTCTTCGCGCAGAGCGCCGCGGCCGGAGCCCTGCCGATCCTCTGCGCCGCGACGGCCGATCTGCCTGGCGGGTCCTACGTCGGCCCGGACGGTCCCGGCGAGCGCCGCGGGCATCCCCGCCTGGTCGCGGCGGCCCCGGCGGCGCATGATCCGGTGAGCGCCGAGCGTCTGTGGCAAGTCTCCGAGGAGCTGACCGGAGTCGGCCTCGCGTTCGGTGGTCGGTCCGCCGCCGCGTCCATCGACCGGTGAGCCGGCCCGCAGCCCCGGCGGGAGTCCCAGGAACCGTCGGTCGTGCTTGCGGCGTACTAACCTCACCGTGTTCGTGACCTCGCGACACCACGCCTTGGTGGCGTGAGTCGACAGGCGTCAGCATGAGGTCGCGCCACCGGATCGGAGCCACCTGATCGGTGCGTCCTCGTAGCTGCCGTCGGGTGCGGCGGTGTCGATGTGGAACGAGTTGCTCGTGACGACGGCGGTGATCGTGGTGCCGTTGCGCAGAGGCTGGATGCGCGTGACTCCGCCGGGGACGAGGCCGGTGAGGATCAAGCGCCCGTCGTATTGCCCGCCCATGAGGATGCGGCCGGCGTGCAAGTCGGCCACGGTGCCGCACTTCTGGCCGTACGCCGTGGCCGCCGCGTTCGTGACACCTCCGCTGGTGGGGGGCGT
>DATAUX010000195.1:0-3711 GCA_036268015.1 Solirubrobacteraceae bacterium
GACGGCGACGGCGACGGCGACGGCGATCCCGACCGCCCCCGCGCCGGCGCAGATCTGCCTGGTCCGGATCGGCGTGGTCCCGATCCAGCGAGACGGCTCGCCGCGTCGGCGCCAGGCGCGCAGGCCGAGGCGGACCGCGACCAACAGGCCGAGCAACCCGGCCGAGATCGCCGCGTCCCGTGGCCACCGCTCGGCGGCGACACCCCTCGTGAGCACCAGGCCGCCGACGACGACGAGCGTCGCCGACGGCGCCAGAACCTGCCGGCGGGTCCGCTGGCGGACGTCCGTCATGTAGCGCAGTCGAGCGGCCGCGTCGGCCGGCCGCACCGGCCGGCCGAGGTCTGCGCCATCCCGTGTCGTCGCCCCGCCGGCGTCGTGCTGGGCGAGGTCGCGCCGAGTGGGTTCGTCCCTGGCGAGATCGTGCTGAGCCTGCATTTCACTGGAGCCTAGCGCACTCTCCAGGGCAAAGTACTTGCGCAATATGCTTTGCCGTGTAACGTGCTCTGTGCGTCGTCCGAAGCGGGCCCGGTGATCGACTCGGGGCCCGCGTCCGCGCCAGACAGACCACGATCAAAGGACCTTCCATGCCCAGACTTTCCGGCGTCAGCTCCAGCTCCATGATCCGCGGCCTGCTCGGTGCCGTCGTGATCGGCGTTGGCCTCGCCGGCGGCGCGGTCGTCCCGACCCTGATCGGAGCCGCCGTGCTCGCCCACGCAGGCTTCACGGCCGTCCGCGAGCGGTCGCGCGCCGCCCTTCCGACCCCCCGGCCGCCGACCGACCGGGCCGACGAATCCCGCTG
This sequence comes from Solirubrobacteraceae bacterium, assembly GCA_036268015.1. Taxonomy (GTDB): domain Bacteria; phylum Actinomycetota; class Thermoleophilia; order Solirubrobacterales; family Solirubrobacteraceae; genus Palsa-513. The sequence goes on from DATAUX010000195.1 coordinate 800, forward strand.
ACGGCGACGAAGACCGGCGCCGAGACCGGCCCGATGACCGCGACCGACACCGCGAGATCGCTCACCGCGCACGACGCCGCCGTCCTCGCCGCCTGGTCGCCGGTCGGCCTGCTCTGGTCGCTGCGGGGCTTCGCCTGGGAGCCGCGGCCCGGCCGCGAAAGGTAGGGCTATCCCCACTCGGGGTCGGCCTGCCGGCCGGATGTGAAGGCCGCGACGCATCGCCTACGGTTGACTCATGTCGTCGACCACCCTCCCGAGCCGGGTCCGCACGGCGGGCCGCGAGCTCCTCTACGTGGCGATCGGCGGACCGCTCGGCCTGTTCTGGGTCGTCGTCCTCGTCTCGGCGCTCGCCACCGGCCTCGCGACGTCGGTCGCCCTCGTCGGCGTGCCCCTGCTGGCCGGCACCCTGCTCGTCTGGCGATGGGGCGCGGACACCGAGCGTCAGCGGGCCGGCCTCGTCCTCGGCGGGCCGATCCGACGTCCGCCACGCCCGCGCCCGACCGGCGGCCTGGTCGAGCGCTGGCGCGCCCGGGCAACCGACAGGGCGACGCTCAAGGAGCTCGCCCACCTCCTCCTGCTCGGGCCGATCGGCGTCCTCACCGGGGCGATCGTGATCGGCCTATGGGCTGCCGTGCTCGCCGCCCTGGCCGCGCCCGCCGTCGCCGGCGCGGCGCCCGCCGGGTCCCTGCTCGGCCGGCTCGACGCCGCCGAGCTCGCCGGCCTCATCGCCGGCGGACTCCTGCTCGCGGCCGTCACCCTCGCCCTGACCCACCTGCTCGCGCTCGCGTGCGCCGGGCTCGCCGAAGGCCTGCTCGGACCGGACGACCGCGCCGTCCTGACGACCCGCGTCGAGCAGTTGGAGACCAGCCGCGCCGGCGCCGTCGAATCGGCCGATGCCCGCCTGCGGCGAGTCGAGCGCGACCTCCACGACGGGGCCCAGCACCGGCTCGCCTACATCGCGATGGAGGTCGACCGGGCCCGCTCGAAGCTCGTCAGCGACCCCCGCGGCGCCGACGAGCTGCTCGGCCGCGCACACGACGAGTCCAAGCGGGCGATGGTCGAGCTCCGCGAGCTCGTCCGCGGCATCCATCCGTCGATCCTCACCGACCGCGGCCTCGACGCGGCCGTCTCGGGTCTCGCCGACCGCTGCCCGATCCCCGTCGAGGTCGATGTCCGAATCGACCGGCGGCCGCCGAGCGCGGTCGAAACAGCCGCGTACTACGTCGTCGCCGAGGCCCTGACCAACGCCGCCCGCCACTCTCACGCCCGGCGGGCGGCCGTCGAGATCCACACCGACGCGTCGTCACGACTGATCGTCGAGGTCCGCGACGACGGCCGCGGCGGCGCGGTGCGGACGGCCGGCTCAGGGCTCGAGGGTCTCGCCCAGCGGGTCGAGGCGCTCGACGGCCGGCTCGTCGTCGAAAGCCCGGACGGCGGACCGACCCGCGTCTCGGCGGAGCTCCCATGCGCGTCGTGATCGCCGAGGACCTCGCCCTTCTGCGCGAGGGGATCGCCGCCCTGCTCAAGGACGCCGGCCACGATGTCGTGGCGGCCGTCGGCGACGGCGACGCCCTCCTGTCCGCGGCCGTCGAGCACTCGCCGGAGCTCGCGATCATCGACGTGCGGATGCCGCCGACCCAGACCGACGAAGGCGTCCGCGCGGCGGTCGAGCTCCGCCGCCGCCAGCCGGACGTCGCGATCCTGATCCTCAGCCAGTACGTCGAGGAGCGCTACGCCACCGATCTGCTCAGCGGCGGCAGCCACGGGGTCGGCTACCTGCTCAAGGACCGCGTCGCCGACGGGGCCGAGTTTCTGGCCGCGTGTCGGCGGGTTGCGGGCGGTGGCACGGCAATCGACCCGGAGGTGGTCGGGCAGCTGCTGAGCCGGCGCCGCCGGACCGACCTGCTCGAGGACCTGACACCCCGCGAGCGGGAGGTCCTCGGACTGATGGCCGAGGGACACACCAACTCGTCGATCGCCGAGCGCCTCGTCGTGACCGGCGGGGCCGTCGAGAAGCATGTCCGCAACGTCTTTCTCAAGCTCGGCCTTCCCCCCACCGACCAGCAGCACCGCCGCGTGCTCGCCGTCCTCACATATCTCGGAGTGTGATCCACATGGCCACGGCAGATCAGACCCGCCCGACGACATCCGGGCTCCCGGCTCCGCCCGTCCGCAAGATCCTCACCCTGCTCGGCGCGGTCCTCGTCGTCGGGCTGATCATCGCCGGCGGATTCACCCTGATCGACGTCGCCGCCCGCCACAGCTTCGACGTCCGCTCCTCCTACGCCGGCGTCCAATCGCTCGTGATCGACGACGGCGGCGGCGACGTCGTGCTGACGAGCGCCGCGGCCGGCAGCCGGCTGACGATCGCCGAACACGTCACCCGAGGGCTCGTCTCGCCGCGCCGGGCGGCCGCGTTCGCCGGCGGCGTGCTCAGGCTGACCACCGACTGCCGGGGTTTCGACCCCGAGTGCAGAGTCCGCTACGCGGTCGCCGTCCCGGCGGGCACCCCGGTGACCGCCGGCTCCGGTGCCGGCTCGGTGACCGCCAGCGGCCTCCACAGCGCCGGGATCGTCCACCTCAGCTCGGGTGCCGGCGACGTGATCGCAACCGACGTCTCGAGCGCGACCGCCGTTGCCCTGAGCTCCGGCGCCGGCGACGTGACCGCGACCCGCGTCGGCGCGCCCCGGCTTCGCCTGTCGAGCGGAGCCGGCGACGTCACGGCCGATGTGACCACCCTGATCGGGACGCTCGTCGCCCACTCCGGCGCCGGCGACGTCAGCCTGAGCGTGCCTGATTCGTCATATGCCCTCCAGGCGAGCTCGGGCGCCGGCGACGTCTCCGACTCGTCGCTGCGGACCGATCCCGCCTCGCCCCGGACGATCTCGTCCACTTCCGGGGCCGGAGACGTC
>DATAUX010000196.1:0-3653 GCA_036268015.1 Solirubrobacteraceae bacterium
CGACCGACCCCGACGCTCGCGGCCAACCCCGACGCTCGCGGCCAACCCCGACGCTCGCGGCCAACCCCGACGCTCGCGGCCAACCCCGACGCTCGCGGCCAACCCCGACGCTCGCGGCCAACCCCGACGCTCGCGGCCGACCCCGGGGCGCTCACCCGTCGAGCCCCAGCCGTGCCCGTGCCGCCCCGGCCACCGGGTGCAGGCCGACCTCGACCGCCGGCGGCGCGTCGACGCCGGCCATCACGTCCATCGTCGCCGCGACCGACCGGGCCAGCGCGCCCAGGGCGTAGCCGCCCTCGAGGACGACCCCCAACGGCGCGCCGAGCTCCTCCGACAGACGGCGCATCGTCGTCGTCATCGCCGCGTACCCCCCGTCCGTCACGCTGCAGTCGGCCAGCGGATCCTCCAGATGAGCGTCGTATCCGGCCGAGATCAGCACCAGCTGGGGCGCGTACCCCCGGGCCAGGTCGCAGACGACGTGGTCGATCAGCGAGCAGAACACCGCGTCCCCCGAACCCGGGCCGACCGGCAGGTTCACGGTGAAGCCGGTCCCCCGCCCGCTCCCCCGGTCGGTCGCCCGGCCGGTGCCCGGGTACAGCGGCGACTCGTGGATCGAGACGTAGAGCACGTCGTCGGTCTCGTGGAAGATGTCGTTCGTCCCGTTCCCGTGGTGGACGTCCCAGTCGACGATCAGGACCCTGTCGACCCCGTCCCGGAGCAGCGCCGCCCGAGCCGCGACCGCGACGTTGTTGAACAGGCAGAAGCCCATCGCCCGCTCCCGCGTCGCGTGGTGACCCGGCGGCCGGTGGGCCGAGAAGCCGGTCCTCGCCGTCCCGTCGACCAGCTCGTCGACCAGGGCGACCGCCCCCCCGGCCGCCCGCATCGCCGCCTCGAAGGACCCCGGACTGACCACCGTGTCGAGATCCACCGCCCCCCCGCCGGCCGCCGCCAGCCGCTCGATCCGGGCGACGTGGGCCGGCGTGTGGACCAGCTCGACCAACGCCCTGTCGACCGCCGGCGATTCCCGCCGGTCGAAGCCCAGCCAGTCGCGCGCCGCCAGCTCACGCTCGACCGCCCGGATCCGGTCCGCCCGCTCGGGATGCCCACCGGTCACGTGGCCGACCGACGCCGGGTGGCTCAGATAGACGGCGCGACCCATACAGGTACGGTATCCACGGCATGACCGACCGTCGCCGCCCACCCGACGGGGGGCTCCGCATCGAGGCCGACGTCGCGGTCGTCGGTGCCGGCGCCGCCGGACTCTACGTCGCCCTGACCGCCGCCCAGCTCGGCGCCCGGGTCGCCCTGATCTCGGCGACCTCGCTCGCCGAGACCGCGAGCTACTGGGCCCAGGGCGGGCTCGCCGCCGCCCTCGCCGCCGAGGACAGCCCCGACCAGCACCTCCGGGACACGCTCCACGCCGGCCGCGGCCTCGTCCGCCCGTCGGCCGCCCGCGTCCTCTGCGACGAGGCGCCCGACCAGGTCCGCAAGCTCGAAGCCCTCGGCGTCCGCTTCGACGCCGACCGGGCCGGCCGGCTCGCCCTCGGCCTCGAGGGCGGCCACTCGATCCGCCGGGTCGTCCACGCCGGCGGCAGCGCGACCGGCCGGCGGATGATGCGCCAGCTCTCGGCGATCACGGCCGGCCACCCCCAGATCGAGGTGATCGAGAACGCCCGCGCCAGCGGGCTCGTCGTCGACGACGGACGCTGCGCCGCCGTCGTCTGCGAGGACGGCCGGCTGATCGCCGCCCGCGGCCTGGTGATCTGCACCGGCGGCGCCGCCGCCCTCTGGGCCCGGACGACCAACCCGCCCGGCGCCCTCGGCATCGGCCTGCTGCTCGCCCACCGGGCCGGCGCCGAGCTCGCCGACCTCGAGTTCGTCCAGTTCCACCCGACCGCCGTGATCGGCGTCCCCGGCCGCGAGGGCTTCTGCGTGACCGAGGCCGTCCGCGGCGAGGGCGCCATCCTGCTCGACTCCTCAGGCCAGCGCTTCGTCGACGAGCTCGCACCCCGCGACGAGGTCGCCAGCGCGATCTACGCCCGCCTCCAGGCGACCGGCCAGCCGTCCGTCGCGCTCGACATGCGGGCGATCGACCCCGCCCGCTTCCCCAACGTCGTCGCCGCCCTCACCGACGCCGGACTCGATCCCAGCCGCCAGACGATCCCCGTCGCCCCGGCCGCCCACTACGTGATGGGCGGCATCGTCACCGACCTCCACGGCCGCTCGACCGTGCCCGGCCTCTACGCCGTCGGCGAGGCCGCCTGCACCGGCCTCCACGGCGCCAACCGGCTCGCCTCGAACTCGCTCAGCGAGTGCTTCGTCTTCGGCGAGCGGGCCGCCCGCGCCGCGCTCGACGAACCCAGCCCAACCCGTCCGCCGCCCGCCCGGCCGGCCCCTCCGATCCCCCCCGCGACCCACGAGACCCGGGCCGGCCTCTGGCGCCACGCCGGCCTCGTCCGCGACCGGGCCGGCCTCGACCAGCTGGCTACCGATCCCCACCCCGTCGCCAGGTTGATCGCCGCCTGCGCGCTCGCCCGCAACGAGACCCGCGGCGCCCACGTCCGCCGCGAGACGCCCGGCCCCGACCCCGGCCTCGACGGCGTCCACACCGTCCTCGACGCGTCCGGCCGGCCGCGGTTCGAGCCCTGGACCTGATCGACGCCCGAGCGGCTCCACACGCCGCGCCCCGTCCGATTCCGATCGTTTGCGGGCAAATCGGGCTTAAGACGCGGTTAACACTCCGAGCGGTGCGAAGTTCATCCGAGAGGTTCATACTCTTCCACTGGGAGTTGGTGCGTTTGCGAGCCAGGTGTCTCTTCGAGTGAAACCGAGAGAAACGGACTTCGCACGATGTATCAGTTCAGCAGAGCCATTTATCGAGAGCTGGCCCCCCTCGTCGAGCGCGTCTCGCCCGACGACCTGACCGGCCACCGGCGCGTCCTGCGCGCCTGCGAATCGGCGGTCGACCGCCTGGCCAACGACCGGCACTACTTCGCCCGTCCGGCCCGCACCCTGTTCAACGACATCCGCTTCCAGTTCCCCGTCAGCGCCCAACCCCACGTCTACCGCGTCGTCGACCACTACCTCGAGCTCGCCGGCGACTTCTTCTCCCAGCTGCCCCGCGACGGATGCGACGCCAACGGCCAGCCGCTCCGCTGCCGGGCGATGACCCGCAAGGGATCGGCCTGTCAGCGGATGCCGCTCCCCCACAACGGCTATTGCCCGTCCCACCAGCACCTCGCCGAAACCGAGGACTCCGAAGCCGAGGCCGAGGCCGCCCTGGCCGCCGCCTGACCGGCCGGCCGGCCGCCAACCGGGCACCGTCGCCGGCGGTGCCCGGCCTCGGGCCGCCCGAGCCCGCCCGGTGACCCACCGGCCCGACCGGGCTTCGCCACCAAGAACCGCCCGCATCCGCGGCTGGCGGTCGGCGCCGGTCCGGCCGACCGGTTAGCGTGCGGCGATGCTCCTCGGGGTCGATGTCGGCGGGACCTTCACCGACGCCGTGCTCGTCGCCGACGGCGAGCTCCACGCCGCGAAGGCGCCGACGACCCCGGGCGACGAGTCCGACGGTGTGATGACGGCGATCGCCGCCGTTCTGGACCGAGCCGGCCGGGCCCACGCCGACGTCGACCGCTTCGCCCACGGGATGACCG
>DATAUX010000197.1:0-6080 GCA_036268015.1 Solirubrobacteraceae bacterium
GTCGTCGAGAAGACGATCACCCGCAAGGACGGGTCCCCGGCCAGCTCGTCGAGCGTGGCGACCAGCAGCCGCAACATCGGCGTGTCGAGCGCATTCCGCGCCCGCGGACGATTCAGCCGCAGAACCTCGATTCCGTCGTCGAGGCGCTCGCGCAGAACAGAGGACACGCCCGTAACTCTGATCGATCCCCGCTCGCCGCGTCGGCCGGTCCCCGGTCGCCGCGTCGACCGATCCCCGCCGGCCGGTCCGCCGTTCGGGTCGACCCGCCGCCCCGACCACCGCCACGGCCGCCGGATCACGCCCGCGGCATCACCATGAACGCGATCACCGCGTAGTGGATCGACGCCGCCGCCAGCACGAGCGCGTGGAAGACCTCGTGGTACCCGAACACGCCCGGGATCGGGTCCGGTCGCTTGCGCGCATAGATCGTCGCCCCGATCGTGTAGAGGACCCCACCGAAGATGAAGCCCGCGACCGCCAGCCAGCCGACCGTGCTCCGCAACTGGCCGACCATCACCAGCGACGTCCACCCCAGCGCCGTCCCGATCACGGCCGGCACGTATCGGGGATGGTCGACCCAGAAGAACTCCACGAGGACGCCGGCCAGCGCCCCACCCCACGCGACGCAGAAGACGACCACGGCCAGCCTGCCGGACATCGCCAGCAGGACGATCGGCGTGTAGCTGCCGGCGATCAGCACGAAGATCATCGCGTGGTCCAGCCGGCGCATCCACCGGCGGGCGTCCGGTCGCCACGTGACCCGGTGATACAGCGCGCTCGTCCCCAGCAGGGCCGACACCGACGCCGCGTAGACGATCCCGGCGACCCTTCCCCGGCCCGACGTCGTGCTCAGGACGAGGGCCACGCCCGCGATCACCGATACGAAGAACCCGTACTGGTGCCAGACCCCCCGCAGCCGCGGCTTGACCGGCGTGTCCCTCGCCAACTCCTCCGGCCCGACCTCGACGCTCGTGCCGGTCCTCGTGCTCATCGCCTCAGCCGGCGCGGTCGGCCACGTGCCGCTCGTCCAGCCGCTCGGCCGCGTCCGCCCGACCCGACCCCACGCCAACCGGTTCCGACCCCCCGCCGACCGCGTCTGACCCGTCCGGCCCACCCGCCCGGAGCAGCCGGCTCCAGCTCTCGGCCGTCGCCCGCCCCGGCGGGTTCGCGTCGACGAAGTCGACCACCACGTCCGCGAACCGGTGCGGATCGTCCGCGTGCGGCATGTGACCCGCGTCCTCGAACTCGACGTACGTGCTGTTCGGGATCAGCTCGTGCGCCCGCCTCCCGTGATTCGCCGGAATGATCGGGTCCCTCGCCCCCCAGACGATCAGGACCGGCATCCCGGCCGCCAGATACAGCTTGCTCGTCGCGTCGACCCGCTGACCCGACGGCGACACGACCGACCGCAGCGTCTCGAGGAAGGCCGACCGCGTGTCTCCGTCGACCAGCGTCGCGAATCCCCGCGACACCTCCCGTACGTCCGGCGCCGCCCGCAGCCCGATCCGCCCGGCCAACGATCCCAGCAGGCCGCCGACCGCGACGATCGGCGGCGCCGCCACGCTCAGCACGAGGCCCGCCCCCGGGAGCGCCGCCGCCCGCAGCAGGCCGTTGACCGACCGTCCCAGGCCGCCGCTCCCCACCAGCACCAGCCGCTCGCACCGCTCCGGATACTGGTAGGCGAACTGCATCGCGATGCCTCCGCCGAGCGAGTGGCCGACGATCGTCGCCCGCGAGTGCCCCAGGCCGACGAGCAGATCCCGCATGCTGTTCGCAAGCGCCCCCAGCGAGTAGTCGCCCGCCGCCTTGTCCGAATCCCCGTGCCCCGGCAGGTCCGGCGCGATCACCGTGAACCTGCGCGCCAGCAGCCGCATCGACGGCACCCACGCCTCAGCGGTCCCGGCGATCCCGTGCAGCAGCAGAACGACCGGCCCCGACCCGGCCGTCCGGTAGCTCAGGGTGTGGCCGTGGAGCCGCAGCTCCCGCGTCCTGACTTCGGACTCGCCTGCGCCGGTCGGGGGTGTCGTCATCGAGGCTGGTCCTTGTCTCGCGCTGCACTCGACCGGGAAACCGGCGCAACCCGATTATCCCCCTCCCGACTCAGGCCCGGGCAGCCACCGTCTCCGGACGCGGCGGCGCCAGCTTCGCCCGCTGCTTCTCCCGGTCGATCAGGACGACGTCCCAGGCCAGCCCCAGCTTCGCGAAGATCTGGATCAGCCAGCCCGACGGGTCGAGCTCGTACCACCGCAGGCCGTGGCGCGCCGACTGGGGGAACGCGTGGTGGTTGTGGTGCCACGCCTCGCCCAGCGTCGGCAGCGACAGCCAGAACACGTTCGTCGACAGGTCGTCCGTGTCGAAGCGCCGCGACCCGAAGAAGTGGCAGATCGAGTTGACGCTCCACGTCACGTGGTGGACCAGGAAGATCCGCACCAGGCCGCCCCACAGCGCTGCCTCCAGGCCGCCGCGCACCGTCCCGCTCCAGGCCAGCCCGGCAGCGAACGGCAGGCCCAGCGTCGCCAGCGTGATCAGCGGGAACCGCTTGTGGATCCACCGCAATCCCGGGTCCGCATACAGGTCCGGGCAGAACCGCCGCTTCTCCGCCTGGCCGTTGGTCTCCCACAGCCAGCCGACGTGCGAATGCCACAGGCCGCGGACCATCCCGCCGAAGCCGCTGCCCTGGCCGACGTGCGGCGAGTGCGGATCCCCCTCCTCGTCGGTGTACGCGTGATGCTTGCGGTGGTCGGCGACCCAGTCGAGGACCGGTCCCTGCACGGCCAGCGACCCCATGATCGCCAGCAGATACCGCAGCGGCCGGTACGTCTCGAACGCCCGGTGGGTCAAGAGCCGATGGAAGCCGACCGTCACACCGAACGCGCTCAGCACGTACATCACGGCGAAGATCACCAGGTCGTGGGGCACTAGCCAACTACCCCACGCCAGGACGGCCGCCGCCAGCACGCCGACGAACGGGATCAGGACGGCAGCGATGTTCACGTTGCGCTCAGCTCTGGTCATGTCCCAAAGCCTAACCACCAGGCAGCGCAAATTCTTGGCATAATCGCCACTCGTGGAACCAAATCTTGTGAACATCGAACAAGATTTGGCGTTTTCCCGGCCCTGGGAGAACCTCGACCCCGAGCTCGCCGTCGTCCTCCTCCCCGAGCTCCCCGGCCTCGCCGACGAGATCCTCGACGCCCTCCGCGCGAACATACCCGACTACCACCGGCCGATGCAGGGCGTCTTCGGCTCGACCGTCCGCAACGCGATCGAACAGGCCCTCCGCCAGTTCGTCGACCAACTCGGCCCGGCCACCCCGACCGACCCGACCGACCGACCCCCCACCGCCCCGCCCGCCCGGCCCGGCCGCAGCGTCTACGTCGAGCTCGGCCGCGGCGAGCTCCGCGCCGGCCGCCGCCTCGACGCCCTCCAGATGGCCTACCGGCTCGGCGCCCGGATCTCCTGGCGCCGGCTGGCCGGCGTCGCCCGGGCCGCCGGCGTCGACCCCGACCAGCTCTCCCTCCTCGCCGAATCGATCTTCGCCTACATCGACGAGCTCTCCGCCGAGTCGGTCGAGGGCTACGCCCGCGAGCAGGCCGCCCACGCCTCGGAACGCCAGGGCCGCCGCCAGCATCTCGTCCGCCTGCTGATCGAAGGCGCCCCGGTCGACGAGGTCGACCAGGCCGCCGCGACCGCGTCCTGGAAGCTCCCGCGGACCCTGGCCGTCCTCGCCTGCGACTACTTCGACGCCGAGCGACTCGCCGCCCGCGTCGGCGACGGCGCGATCGCCGTCCCCCTCGACGGCTGCTGCTGCATGCTCCTCCCCGACCCCGACGCCCCCGGCCGGCGCGACCTGCTGACCACCGCGCTCCGCCGGACGACCGGCGCGATCGGCCCCAGCGTCCCCCCCGCGCAAGCCGACCGCAGCTTCGCCCGCGCCCGCGCCTGCCTCCGCCTCCAGATCGCCGGCATGCTCCCGGCCGGACGACTCGTCATCGCCGACGACCGCCTCGTCACGCTCGTCCTCCACCGCGACCCCCAACTCCTCGAAGAGCTCGCCACCCGCTGCCTCGCCCCGCTCGACGGCCTGACCCCGGCCGCCGCCGACCGCCTGCTCGCCACACTCGCCGCCTGGCTGCGCGCCCAGGGCAGCATCCCCGACGCCGCCACCGCCCTCCACGTCCACCCGCAGACCGTCCGCTACCGGCTCGCCCGCCTCCGCGACCGGTTCGGGACCGCCCTCGACGACCCCGACGCCCGCTTCGAGCTCGAGCTCGCAACCCGCGCCCGCCGCCCCCGGCCGGCCGCCTGACCCCGACGTAAGAGGCTGGTTTAGGTCGGCTTCAAGGTGCCGTTGAATACTGCTTGGGCGACACCCGCATCACCCGCCCAGAAGCACCACTGACGCCCCTACCCCCGGGGCGTCAGTGCGTTCCGGGCCCGCCCGACTCCCGCCCGACCGGCTCCCCCGCCCGCCACGCCGCATCCGCCGAGCCCGGTCCAGAGCCTTGTCGGCAGCCTGCGCAGATCTGCTATCTTGCCACTTAGATTTTTTCCAAGTGCCAGGACTAGTAAGGAGCGAGCCACACAATGGGCAAGACGATTGGAATCGACCTCGGCACGACGAATTCGTGCATGGCAATCCTCGAGGGCGGCGAACCGACCGTCATCGAGAACTCAGAAGGCGGCCGGACGACCCCGTCGGTAGTCGCCTTCGCCCAGTCCGGCGAGCGACTCGTCGGCACCGTCGCCAAGCGCCAGGCGGTGACCAACCCCCAGAACACGGTCTTCTCGATCAAGCGCTTCATGGGCCGCAAGGAGGCCGAGGTCAAGGAAGAGGAGTCGATGGTCCCGTACAAGGTCGTCTCCGGCAAGAACGGCGACGCCCGCGTCGAGGCCAACGGCGACCAGTACTCACCGCCCGAGATCTCGGCGATGATCCTCCAGAAGCTGAAGGCCGACGCCGAGGCCTACCTCGGCGAGACCGTCGACTCGGCCGTGATCACCGTCCCCGCCTACTTCAACGACGACCAGCGCCAGGCCACCAAGGACGCCGGCAAGGTCGCCGGCCTCGAGGTCAAGCGGATCATCAACGAGCCGACGGCCGCCTCGCTGGCCTACGGTCTCGACAAGGACACCGACCAGACGATCCTCGTCTTCGACCTCGGCGGCGGCACCTTCGACGTCTCCGTCCTCGAGATCGCCGACGGCGTCTTCGAGGTCAAGTCGACCGCCGGCGACAACCACCTCGGCGGCGACAACTTCGACAAGACGATCGTCGACTGGCTCGTCACCGAGTTCAAGAAGGCCCAGGGGATCGACCTCCAGGCCGACCCGATGGCCCTCCAGCGGCTCTACGAGGCCTCCGAGAAGGCCAAGATCGAGCTCTCGACGACCCAGGAGACGCAGATCAACCTGCCGTTCATCACGGCCGACGCGACCGGTCCCAAGCACCTCGACATGCGGCTCACCCGGGCCAAGCTCGCCGAGCTGACCGGCGACCTGCTCGACCGCGTCGTCGCTCCCGTCCGGCAGGCGATCAACGACGCCAAGGACAAGGGCGCCCCGAAGATCGACCACGTCGTCCTCGTCGGCGGCATGACCCGCATGCCCGCCGTCCAGGAGAAGGTCAAGGAGCTGACCGGCCAGGACCCCCACCGCGGAGTCAACCCCGACGAGGTCGTCGCCGTCGGCGCCGCGATCCAGGCCGGCGTGCTCGCCGGTGACGTGAAGGACGTCCTCCTGCTCGACGTGACCCCCCTGACGCTCGGCATCGAGACCAAGGGCGGCGTGTTCACCAAGCTGATCGAGCGCAACACGACGATCCCGACCCGCAAGGCCGAGACCTTCTCGACCGCCGAGGACAACCAGCCCTCGGTCGAGATCCACGTCCTCCAGGGCGAGCGCGAGATGGCCGCCTACAACAAGTCGCTCGGCAAGTTCCAGCTGACCGGCATCCCACCCGCCCCCCGCGGGATCCCGCAGGTCGAGGTCGCCTTCGACATCGACGCCAACGGCATCCTCAGCGTCTCGGCCAAGGATCTCGGCACCGGCAAGGAGCAGAAGATCGAGATCAAGTCCGG
>DATAUX010000198.1:0-4307 GCA_036268015.1 Solirubrobacteraceae bacterium
ACGCGTACACGAGCCACATCCTCGAGAAGAAGTCGCCCAAGCGCAAGCGGACGCTGGGCGCGCCGGCGATCCTCTCGAGTCATGACGCGCCCCGCGTCAAGAAGCTCCTCGGGGTCGGCAAGTGACCCGGGTCAAGCGGTCGGTCAGCGCGAAGAAGAAGCGGCGCGCGACGCTCGAGCGGACGAAGGGGTTCCGGGGCGAGGCGAACTCGAACTACAAGCGCGCCAAGGAAGCACTGATGAAGGCGGACGCGTACGCGTACCGCGACCGGCGCAACCGCAAGCGCGACTTCCGCCGGCTCTGGATCACCCGGATCAACGCGGCTGCCCGCCTCAACGACATGAGCTACTCGACATTCATCCACGGCATGGCGCTCGCCGGCATCGAGCTCGACCGGAAGGTTCTCGCCGACATCGCCGTCCGCGACCCCGAGACCTTCCGCCGATTCGCCGACGCTGCCCGCGAGGCCTCGGCTGCCTGATCTCGTCCAGCCGATACGCGATCCTCCCGGGCGCCGATTCCTCTCAGAGGACGGCGCCTTTTTCGTTCCACCGACCAGTCAGATGATCTCCTCCCCCGAAAATCAACGCCTCAAGGAACTCCGCAAGCTGACCAGCCGGTCGGCCCGCGACCGGACGGGGCGGTTCGTCGCCGAGGGCGAGGACCTCCAGGCGGCGGCCTTCACCGCCGGCGTCGCGCCCGTCGTCAGGCTCTGCCGGGCCGGACTCGGGCCGGCGCTCGCCGCTCCGGGGGACACCGGCGACTGGCTCGACGTCGACCCGTCGCTGCTCGACCGGGTCTCGACGCTCGGGTCGGGCACCCGGGCGATCGGGATCTACGCGCAGCAGTGGGTCGACGAGCCGACCGGGCCGCTCTGCGTCTACCTCGACGGCGTCGGCGACCCCGGCAACGTCGGCACGATCCTCCGCTCGGCCCGCGCCTTCGGTGCGTCGTCGGTCGCGATCGGCCCCGACTGCGCCGACCCGTACGGTCCGAAGGCCGTCCGCGCGAGCATGGGCGCGATCTTCTCGCTCCGCCTGACCCGCGCCGTCCCAGACGATCTTCCGGGCCAGCTGATCGGCTTGGACGCCGACGCCGCCGACCGTCTGCGCGGTCCGCTCGACGGCGGCGTCACGCTGCTGATCGGCTCCGAGCGTCACGGCCTGCGGCCTGACGTCATCGCCCGCTGCGACCGGCTCGCGTCGATCCGGCAGGTCGCCGGCGACTCGCTGAACGCGGCGATGGCCACCACCGTCGCCCTCTACGAGCTGACCCGGGATGCCTCCGGCCGCCAGCCGACGCCCGCGGGCCAGGCCGCGATCAGCTCGCACGGGAGCCGGTCGTGACGGTGGTCGACCGGATCGCCGCGATCCGGATCGAGGCGACCGCCGCGATCCAGGCGGCCGGTGACACCCGGTCGGTCGAGGAGCTCAGGGTCGCCTACCTCGGACGCAAGGCCGAGCTCCCGCAGCTCCTGCGCGGCGTCGCCGGGCTCGACCCGTCCGAGCGGGGACCCGTCGGACGCGCGGCGAACGAGGCCCGCCGCGAGCTCGAAGCCCTGATCGACGCGCGCGAGTCGTCGCTGGCCGCCGGCGAGCTCGACCGCCGGCTGGTCGCCGACCGGGTCGACGTCACCCTCCCCGGCGATCCGCCCCAGCCGGTCGGCCGGCTCCACCTGCTGACGCAGACCCGCCGCGAGATCGAGGACGTCTTCCTCGGGCTCGGCTTCTCGATCGTCGAAGGCCCGGAGGTCGAGCTCGTCCACTACAACTTCGACGCCCTCAACCACGACCCGACCCACCCGGCCCGGGCCCGCTCGGACACCTTCTACATCTCCGACGACGTCCTCCTGCGGACGCACACGTCGCCGATGCAGGTCCGCGTCATGACGCGCCAGCCGCCGCCGCTGTACGTGATCGTCCCCGGTCGCGTCTACCGGCCGGACAACGACGCCACCCACACGCCGCAGTTCCACCAGATCGAAGGCCTCGCCGTCGACGACGGAATCACGCTCGCCGACCTCAAGGGCACCCTGCTGGCGTTCGCCCAGGCGATCTTCGGTGACGAGCGCGACGTCCTCCTGCGGCCGCACTTCTTCCCGTTCACCGAGCCGAGCGTCGAGGTCGACGTCTCCTGCTTCCAATGCAAGGCCGGCTTCCGCGCGGACGGGTCGCGCTGCGGCCTGTGCAAGGGTTCCGGCTGGCTCGAGGTGCTCGGCGCCGGGATGGTCGACCCGAACGTCTTCGCCCGGGTCGAGGAGCTCCGCGACGGCGAGCCCGGCGTCTACGGCCCCGACCGGGTCCAGGGCTTCGCCTTCGGGATGGGGATCGAGCGGATCGCGATGCTCAAGCACGGCGTCCCCGACCTGCGGCTGTTCTACGACAACGACATCCGCTTCCTCGAGCACTTCTAGGCGATCTCGATGCTTGTTCCGATGACCCTCCTGCGCCGCTTCTGCGACCCGCCGCTCTCGACCGACGCGCTGGCCGCCCGGATGACGATGACCGGGACCAAGGACGAACGCGTCTTCCATCACGGCGTCGCCGATCCGACCGGCTTCGTCGTCGGCCACGTGCTCGACGCCAGACCCCACCCCGACGCCGACCGGCTCCGCGTCTGCACGGTCGACGTCGGGCTCGACGACCCGTCGACGATCGTCTGCGGCGCGCCGAACGTCGCCGCCGGCCAGACCGTCGCCGTCGCCCGGCCGGGGGCCGTCATGCCCGACGGCCGCAAGCTCAAGGCGGCCAAGCTGCGCGGCATCGTCAGCGAGGGGATGATCCTCTCCGAGCTCGAGCTGTCGGTCGGGACCGGCCACGACGGGATCATGGTCCTCGAGCCCGCCGCAGGCGACCCGGCCGCCGGCGATCCGGCCGCCGGCGATCCGGCCGCGATCTCCCGGGACGGGTTCCCCGCGGGCATGCCACTGGCCGAGGCGATCGAGCTGTCGACCGACGTGATCGAGTTCGAGATCACGCCCAACCGGGTCGACTGTCTCGGCGTCTACGGGATCGCCCGGGAGGTCCACGCGTCGACCGGCGCGCCGCTCGCGCCACCCCCGTGGGCCGACGATCCCGGCACCGGCGACGGCGACACGGGCGGGGCCGACGTCGTCGTCGAGGCCGCCGACCTCTGCCGGCGGTTCACCGTCCGCGCGTTCGACTCGATCACGATCGGCCCGTCGCCCGCCTGGCTGAAGGCCAGGCTCGTCGCCGCCGGGATGCGGCCGATCTCGAACGTCGTCGACATCACCAACTACGTGATGCTCCTGACCGGCCAGCCGCTCCACGCGTTCGACCTCGACCGGGTCGCCGGTCGCCGGCTGGTCGTCCGCCGGGCGCTCGACGGCGAGCGGATCGACACGCTCGACGGCGAGACGCGGACCCTCGACGCGGAGATCGTCGTGATCTGCGACGGCGACGGGCCGACATCGATCGCCGGGATCATGGGCGGCGCCCGGTCGGAGGTCGAACCCCAGACGACGCGTGTCCTGCTCGAGGCGGCGACCTGGGACGGCGCGAACATCCAGCGCAGCTCGGTCCGCCTCGGCCTGCGCAGCGAGGCGTCCGGCCGCTTCGAGAAGGGGCTCGAGCCGGAGGTCGCCGAGGACGGCCTGGCCTACGCGACCCGGCTGCTCGCCGAGCTCTGCGGCGCCCGGATCCTGCCCGGAACGATCGACATCGGCGGCCCAGGCCCCGCGCCCGCCGTGATCCGGCTGCGCCCCGACCGGATCGACCGCCTGCTCGGCAAGCCGATCGGTGCGACCCGGGCCACCGAGATCCTGACCGCGCTCGGCTTCGGCGTCACCCACGTCCCCGGCGAGCTCGACTCCGGCGTGCCCGACGACGCCGGCGAGCTCGACGTCACGGTTCCGTACTTCCGCCGGGCCGACGTGACCCGCGAGGTCGACCTGATCGAGGAGGTCGCCCGGATCGACGGCGTCGACCTGCTGCCGGCGACGCTGCCACCGCGCAACGGCGCCGCCGGCCGCCTCACGCACGCCCAGCGCGCCCGCCGCCGGGCGCAGGACGTCCTCGTCGGCCGCGGCCTGCACGAGGTCGTCGGCTGGAGCTTCACCGACGCCGGCCTGGCCGACCGGCTCCGGCTGCCCGACCACCACCCGATGCGGCGCGCCGTGCGGATCGCGAATCCCCTCTCCGAAGCCCAGTCGCTGATGCGCACCAACCTGCTCGGCTCGCTGCTCGACATCGCCCGCCACAACGTCGCCCGCGGCGCCACCGACCTCGCGCTCTTCGAGTCGGGCACCGTCTACCGCGTGCACAACGACCGCGAGCTGGCGGACGCCG
>DATAUX010000199.1:0-4265 GCA_036268015.1 Solirubrobacteraceae bacterium
ATCATCGCCGGACCGGTCGCGTGGCCCGATGTTCGCGTGCTCGCCGCCGACCACCAGCCTCACGGCGGATCTCCCGCGGCCGCTTACGCGCCCTTCGGTGGACTCGCCCTCCAGGTGGAGGGCCTCGTCGCCGTCACCGACGCAACGACCGCGCGCGTGCGGATTTCAGCCAGCGAGACAGGCCGGCTTTCGCTCGACTACACCGGCCTTCAGCCGCGCAACGCCGCCGGGCGCTACGCAGTGTCCGACGGTGCGAGCCAGGTGACGTTCCACGGGTGCTCCCAACGCCCGAACGGCTCGCGATCGTCGCTCTTCGAGGGCGGCTTCATCGTGGCCGGGGCGCAGTGCGCGCGGGTCGACGTCTACACCGGCACGAGCGGACGGCCGATCGAGCGCCGGATCGCATTCGGAGTCCGGGGCGGCGCCTGCCGGCCAGCCGCCTGACCGACGTCCCCCGCCCATCGCGTTGGACCGCCGTCCGGATCGTGCGGCCAGGCTCAGGTCGTCGTCGTCGCCGCGGCCCCCGCCGGCCGGCGCTCACCCGGCCCCGGCGCGACCGGCGGCGGGTCGGGCAGCGTCGCGACCGCGGCCAGGCTGCGCCGCAGCGCGTCGTAGATCGTCAGGCCCTCGGCCGCCAGGCCGGTCGTGAACTCGCTGAGCCCCTGCGCCCCGTTGAGAATCGTCAGACGGGATCCCTCGACCCCCTGGGCCGCGGCGGCGACCAGCTCGGGCAGCATCTCGACCAGCTGGTTCGCCGCGATCAGGCCCTGGTTCTCACCCGACAGAGCGCCCGCCCGGGCCGTGATCGCCTTCGCGTCGGCCTCGGCCGTCGTCAGCGCCGCGTACGCCTCGCCGTCGGCTTCGAGCTTCGTCGTCTCGAGCGCGGCCGCCGCCAGCGTCTTCTGCCGGTAGGCCTCCGCGTCGGCCGGCCGGCGGACCTCGACCTCGAGCTGCTTCTCCTTGAGAGCGGCGTTCCGCTCGGCCAGGGTCGTCTGCTCGGCGATCACCTGCTGGGACGCCCGCGCCTCGGCGAGCGGGCCGGCCTGCGACGTCTCGGCCTGCGCCTGCTGCACCTCGGCCGCGATCCTCGCCTTCTGGATCGACGTCTCCCGCGCGAAGCCGGCCTTCGCCCGCTCGGCCTCCTGCTCCTTCTCCGCCGCCTCCTGGTCGCGCTCGGCCGCCGCGATCCGCGCCTGGCTGGCGACGGCCGCCGCGTGCGGAGCCGCCAGATTCTGGATGTACCCCGACGGATCGCCGATCTCCTGGATCTGGAACCCGTCGACGACGATCCCGAGCTTCTCCATCTCCGGCTGGGACCCCTCCTTGACCTCGGTCGCCACCCGGTCGCGCTCGCGGATGATCTGCTCGACCGTCAGCGCCCCGACGATCGATCGCAGGTGGCCGGCGAAGATCCGCCCGCACAGCTCCTCCATCCGGCCCTGCTCGTCGAGGAACCGGCGGGCCGCGTTGGCGATCGACGCCGAGTCGTCACCGACCTTGAAGAACGCGACCGCGATCAGCTGGAGCGGGATGCCCTGGCTCGTCACACAGTCCTCGCTGACCTCCGACTCCCGCAGCGCGAGCGACAGGAAGCGGGCCTTCTGCTTGATCGGCATCACGAACGACCCATGCCCCGTGACGATCCGGAACTGGGTGGACGGGTCCTTGTGGCGGGACCCCGAGATCAGCAGTGCCTGGTCGGGAGCCGGCACGTTCCAGAACAGCATCGACGGCCTTTCGGTAAACGGTCAGGGAAGGGGTGTGACACTCACCGTGCGGGCCGACAACCGGTCGACGACGGCGACGCGTGTGTGCTTGGCGATCGACTCGTCGGAGACCGCGGTGAAAGCCTCGGTCCCACCCCGGATCCCGATCATCACCTCGCCGGCGCGCTCCGGCGAGATCGCCAGGCTGACAGTTCCGGTCCTGCCGACGACCTGGTCGTCCTGCTCGCTCATCCGACGAACATACCGCGACCCGCCCACCCGCCCACCCGCCCTACCGACCGCCCCAGCGGCCCACGGCCCACCCGCCCTACCGACGGCCCAGCTCCCGCCGGGCGAGCTTGCCCGAAGTCGTCCGCGGCAGGGCGTCGACGTAGACGAACTGCTTCGGCACCTTGAACCCGGCCAGCCCGGCCGCGCAGTGGGCCCGGAGCCCGTCGTCGTCCGCGGCGAGCCCCGGCTCGAGCACGATCACCGCGCGCACGGCCTCGCCCCAGTCGGGATGCGGATACCCGACGACGGCGACCTCGCGGACGGCCGGGTGCTCGGCCAGGACGGCCTCGATCTCCGCGGGCGCGACGTTCTCCCCGCCCGTGAGGATCATCTCCGACCGCCGGCCCGTGACCACCAGCCGGCCGTCGACGAGCTCGCCGAGATCCCCCGTCCCGAGCCACTCCCCCGCGTCCTCGTCCGGGTCGGCCCCGCGCCGCCGGGCGACCGTCGGCCCGGCGACCTCGATCTCGCCTGCGTGAATCCGCACGCGGGTGCAGAACAACGGCCGCCCCGCGTCACTTGCGAACTCGCCAGGAATCTGGGTCGTGACCTGCGAGCACGCCTCGGTCAAGCCGTAGGTCTGGACGGCGACGATGCCCGCGGCCCGCGCGCGTTCGAGCAGGGCCGGCGACGCCGGAGCCCCGCCGATCAGGGCGCACCGCAGGGCCGGCGGCGATTCGAGGCCGGCGTCGAGCAGGCGGGTCAGGGTCGTCGGGACGAGCGAGACGATCGTGATCCGGTCGTCCATCAGCGCGTCGAGCACGGCCCGCGTGTCGAACCGCGGGTGGAGCACGGCCGTCGTCCCGTAGATCGCCGACCGGATCAGGATCGACAGGCCGCCGACGTGGGCCAGCGGCAGCGTGCACAGCCACCGCTCGGCCGGATCGAGCCCGATCGCCGTGGCCGACCCGAGCGCACTCCACAGCCAGTTGCCGTAGGTCAGCTCGATCGCCTTCGGCCGGCCGGTCGTCCCCGACGTGTGGATCACCGCCGCCGTCGCGTCGAGGTCGTGGTCGCCAGCCGGCCGACCCGGCGACCGATCGCCGCAGACCGGCTCGTCGATGACGACGGCCGCCGACGCGCGGATCCGGGCCTGCTCGGCCGCCGCGAGGCGGAGATCGACGGGGACGGCCGGCGCGCCCGACCGCAGGCACGCGTGGAGGGCGACGGCGAAGTCGAGCCCGGCCGGCAGGGCGATCGCGACCCGCTGACCCGCCGGCAGGTCGATCCGCGACGCCGCGTCGAGCTCGGCGTACGTGAGGGCCCCGGCGGGTGTCTCGACGGCCGGTCGGCCCGGGTCGGAGACGGCGGCCCGGTGCAGCCAGGACGGGACGCGCATCGGTCAGCCGACCGGCCGCTGCCAGTCGGCCCGCTTCGTCAGCAGGTCGTCGCCGACGACCAGGAAGTCCAGCTCCATCCGCCGGAACGCGTCGACCGCGTCGACCGCGGACGAGACCAGCGGCTCGCCGGCGTGGTTGAACGACGTGTTGATCAGGGCTCCCCCGCACCGCCCGTCCCAGGCCGCCAGCAGCCGTCCCAGAGCGCCATCGCCGCCGGCCCCGACGACCTGCGGGCGGGTCGTGCCGTCGACGTGCACGGCCGCACCGATCGCCGACCTGGCCCCGTCGAGGACCGGCGTCCCGGCGAGCATGTAACGGTCCAGCCGCGGGCGGGCCGCCCACAGGCCGGGCGCCGTCGACGCCAGCGCGCAGGCCCCGAACGGCCGCCACGGCTCGCGGCCCTTGACCCGGTTGAGGCGATCCCGCATGCCCGGGAACCCGGGCGACGCGACGATCGACCGGTTGCCGAGCGCCCGCGGGCCGGCCTCGCCGCGTCCGTCGACGATCGCCCCGATCCGCCCGCCGGCCAGCGCGTCGGCGACGGCCTCCAGATCGAGCGTCCCGGCCCGCAGCCCGGCCGGATCGGCCGCACCCGGGAGCGGACCCAGATACGGCGAGAGGAGCTCGGCAGCCCCGCGCGGAGGCGAGACGTGCCACGCCGCGCCGAGCGCGATCCCCGCGTCGTGGGGCACCGGCGGCGCGTAGAGCGGCCCGCCGAGAAGGCCGTTCGTCTTGCAGTTGAGCGCGACCCCGCCGGCCAGGCAGAGGTTCTCGCACCCGGTCAGCTCGCGGGCCACGCCGGCCAGGTGGAGGACGGCGGTCTCGACCGCGTGCTGGGCGGTCCAGGCGACCTTCACGGCGACCGGATCCTCGTGCAGACGGCTCCGCTCGGCGGCGGGCGCGACGCCGCCGGTGAGGCGGTCGAACT
>DATAUX010000200.1:0-3257 GCA_036268015.1 Solirubrobacteraceae bacterium
AGGACGCTGAGGATCTGGATCGCGATGTCGACATGGCCCACCCCCGACGGGTCGCTCGCCGTACCCCGGAGCTGCAGGCCCAGCGTCCCGAAGTGCACCGTCTGATTCGGCTTGGGATACGTGACCGCGACGGTCGGCGCCAGCCCGTCCCGGACGATGACGTGATACGCGGGCGAGCTGATCACCGTGTTGCAGCTCGTCACGATGTTCAGCCGGACGAGAAACGTCCCCGTCCGCTGGTACGCGTGGACCGCGGTCGGCTGAGCCGTCGCGTCGTCGGTCCCGTCCCCGTAGCTGAAGTCGTAGAACACGACCGACCCGCCGACGACGTGCGACGACCCCGCCTTGAACGAGACCGCCCGCAGCTGTACCGGATGGCGCGTCGAGATCGCCAGCTGCGCGGTCCCCTGACACGCCCCCCCGTCCCTCGACCCCGCCGCCCTCGACGCGGCCCGAGCCGGACCGCCCGACGTGACCGCCAGCGCGGCGACCAGCCCACAGGCTGCCGCAGCCAGCGTCGACCCGGGGCGCGCTGCGTGAAACCCGTACATCCGGCGCGATCATAGACCCCGCCCGAGAACTCCCGGCGCACTCCCCGGCCGCCGGCTCCCGGCGCCCCACGGCGGCGGCCGTCGCCGACCCCGCACGCCGGGTCCCGGCGCTCAGCGCCGGCGGCGGTTGGCGACGACGAACCCGACCAGGAACCCGATCACCCCGAACAGGACGATCACGACGATCAGCGGCGTCCGCGTGCTCGTCACGATCCAGTCCATCTGGACCCGCTGGAGGTTCAGCACCGCGAACAGGACGGCCAGGCCGCCGGCGATCGCCGCCGGGATCGCCCCCGACACACGACGGGTCGGCTTGCCCGGCTCGCCGAGCGGCACATGGTCGTGTTCCATCGCCCGCAGACATTACTCGTGCGGGAGGTCGGCCAAGTCCGTCCGGGTACCCTTGAAACGTGCTCGGACCGATCGCAGCCCCGTGAGCGGTGGGCGGCGCGTGGCCCGGGCCGAACCCGTCGACCCCGACGAATCCGGCCCGGTCGCCGCCGAGCCGGCTCGCAAGCTCGACCCGGCGACCCTCCCCGACCATGTCGATCGCCTCTACCGCGCCGCCTGGGCACTCTCCGGGTCGCGGGAGGAGGCCGAGGACCTCGTCCAGGAGACGTTCGCCCGCGTGCTCGAGAAACCCCGGCTGCTGCGTTCCGACGACGACATCGGGTATCTCTTGCGTGTGCTCCGAAACACCTTCCTCACATCCCGCCGGACCGCCGGCCGGCGGCCGCAGACGGTGACGATGCCCGACGACTTCGAGCCGGCCGACCGGCGCACCGGCGGCTCGCCCGAGGCCCGACTCGACGTCGCCGAGACGTTCTCGGCGATCGCCGCCCTCCCCGACAAGCTCCGCGATACCCTCGTCGCCGTCGACGTCGTCGGCCTGACCTATCGTGAGGCCGCCCGCGCCTTCGGGACCCGCGAGGCGACGATCACCAGCCGCCTGTTCCGCGGACGCCAACAGGTCGTCCGCACATTGGATGGAATCGACCCGTGATGGAGTCTGTAAGGGGAATGAGACGTCTACACCGTCAACTGGCCGGCCTCGCCGACGGCACGCGTGACTCGGCGACGCTCCGCGAACGGGTCGATCGCGACCCCGAGCTCGCCGGCCTGCTCGCCGAACAGGAGCGGGCCGTCGCGATCGTCCGCGCCGCCCAGCCGGTCCCGTCGGCCGACCTCCGGTCCCGGCTCGCCCACGCCGAGCCGGTCGTCCGCCGCCCGCGGCCCAACCGCGGCCTGCTCGCCGCCGCCGCCGGCGTGATCGCGCTCGCGATCGTCGCCCTCCTGCCCGGCGCCAGCCGACCGACCGTCGCCCGCGCCGCCCAGCTCGCGTCGCTCGGTCCGACCGGCGGCGCGCCGACCCCCGACGCCGCCCACCCCGGCTCGCTGAGCGACGCCGTCGGCGGCATCCGCTACCCCTACTGGCAGGACGCCTTCGGCTTCACGGCGTCCGGCACCCGAACCGACCGGCTCGACGGGCGAACCGTGATGACCGTCTATTACACGAGCGCCGCCAACCAGCGGACCGGCTACACGATCGTCTCCGGCGCCGCCCTCCCCCAGCCGGCCGGAGCGACCGTCCTGCGCCGCGACGGGACCGACTTCCTCAGCCAGCGCGACGGCTCGCGAACCGTGCTGACCTGGCGCCGCGACGGTCACACGTGCATCCTCTCGACCACGTCCGGCGTCTCCGTCGGACGGCTCCTCGCGCTCGCGTCCTGGCGCCCTGCCGACGCCTAGCCTGAGCCGGCCGGCCCGGCCATGCCGTCAGCTCCAGTTGGCGGGCGGCGTCACGCTCGCCGGCCCGACCGACCGATCCCGGGCGGACTGCGCGATCACGGCTCGCGAGTCGGCGAGCGCCAGCAGGCCGCCGACCACGACCAGCACGCCGCCGCCGGCGGCGACCCACGCGCCCAGGTCGACCTGGAGCAGGCTGGCCAGAAATCCGCCTGCTCCGCCCGGCGCGTGGACCGCAACCGGTCCGACGTAGAGATCGAGCGTCGACGGCGGCGACTGGATCCGATACCCGACGAGGATCGTCGCGAGCAGGCCACCCGCCGGCAGCAGCAGCCCCCCACGATCGCCCGCGGCTCGCGGCGGCGCCCACGCGCTGATCAGCGCCGCGAAGCCGACGACGAGGACGACGAACCTGATCAGGTGAACCGCGTGCCAGCCTGACCAGCTCAGCGTCGGCGCGCCCGCGGCGACCGTGCTCGGGAGCGCACCCGCAAGCGCCGCGGGCAGCTGACTCGCGACGGCGCGCAGGAGATCCGCGAGGCTCAACGTGTACCAGGCCAGGAACACCGAGACGACCAGCGCCGCGCCACCCGTCGCCATGACGAGCCGCCCGACCATTCCATTCTCGTTGCCCATCGAGACCCCATCGGCCGATCGCCGGCCAGGGATTAGCTACTGCAACCCGCCGCGCACCGACGTGATCTGCTGCGTGTTGAAGCCGAACCAGTGCATCCGGCCGACGTAGCGCGCGTGCTCGAACTTCACGCAGCGGTCCATCACGACCGTCAGGCCGCCGTCCGCGGCGATTCGCGCGCCCTCCTCGTTGATGACCCCGAACTGGCACCAGAGCGCGCCGGCGCCGATCGCGACGGCCTCCTGCGCGATCGCCGGCAGCGCGTCGGGCGCGCGGAAGACGTTGACGATGTCCACGCGCTCGGGGACGGCCGACAGGCTCGGGTA
>DATAUX010000201.1:0-3051 GCA_036268015.1 Solirubrobacteraceae bacterium
GTCTCCACGGGCGGATTATCGCACCCGTCCCGGCCGGTCAACGGCAGCCGCAGGGCCGGCGACCGACCGCGGGACCGACGTCGGCCATAAGCTGGCGGCGTGGAGCTGATCGACCGGGCCCTGGCCTCCAAGTGGTACCACGTGGTCGAGCTCCGGCCGGGCGTGCTCACGCCCGGGTGGTTCGACATGCGGCCGTTCGTACCCCACTACGGGCTCCCCGACCGGCTCGACGGGCTGCGCGTGCTCGACGTCGGGACGTGGGACGGGTTCTGGGCCTTCGAGCTGGAGCGGCGCGGCGCGGCCGAGGTCGTCGCGCTCGACATCGACCACGAGCAGGACCTCGACTTCCCGCCCCGCCGCCGGCCGAAGGAGTTCCCGACCCGCCTGCGGGGCGAGAGCTTCGCGATGGCGCACGAGCTCCGGGGGTCGAAGGTCAAGCGGATCGACTGCTCGATCTACGACGCCCTCCCCGAGAACCTCGGGACCTTCGACCTCGTCTTCTGCGGGTCGGTGATCATGCACCTGCGCGACCAGCTGCTCGCATTGGAGCGGATCGCCGCCCTGTGCACCGGGACGTTCGTCTCGGCCGAGGAGTACGACCGCCTTGCCGAGCTGATCCCGTTCCCCGTGTCCCGGTACAGGGCCGACCGCGAGGCCGCCGTCGTCTTCTGGCTGCCGAGCGCCCGGACCTGGCGGCGGATGCTGTGGACGGCCGGGTTCGAGCAGGTCGAGGAGAAGGCCCGGTTCACGCTCGAGTCGACGAACGGGATCCACGTCCGCCACGTCGTCCACCACGCGCACAAGAACAAGAAGTAGATCGCCGCAGTCCTCGCCGTGATGCCGGCGGCGGCGCAGGCCCATCCCCCGGGGCTCAGGTGATCTTCGGCCGGTAGCGCACAAGCCGCGGGAGCCGCAGCAGGGCGCGAGGCGACCCGTGGATCTTGAAGCGCCGGCCGAGCACGGCGCCGACCGGGGTGAGCCCGCGGGCGGCGAGGTCGATCCAGTCCTTCCAGGACGCCTCGATCGTCACGTCGGCCGCCGGCGCCTCGCCGGGCACCGGGCGAGCGGTCGTCGAGTCGACCAGCAGGTGCCACGGCTGGGCGTCGGAGAAGCGCCACTGGATGCACAGCGGGCGGGACCCGGCGCGGGCGGGGTCGACCGACTCGGCGACGGTGTCGAAGAACAGCGACTGGACCTCCGGCGTGATCTCGAGCGGCTGGTTCGGCTCGCCGAGGACGCCGGCCGCGGTCAGCAGGATCACGCGGCGGGCGATCTCCTCGTCGCCGAGTGAGAAGTCGACCGGGAAGACGCCGGCCGGCATCTCCTCGACCGGGAAGCCGGCCGCCCGCCACTTGCTGCGGATCGAGCCGATCCCGAACGCGTAGATGTCCTCGAGCTCGAAGCCGTAGCACTGGGTGTACGAGCGGTCCCAGTTCGGTGGGACGAAGACGCCGGCGACGTACCGCAGGACCTCGGCCATCAGCTCGGCGACCGCCCACTTGCACTCCTGCGACTGGGCGAAGCAGTCGGCCAGCGTCTTTACTCCGAAGCCGATGTGTCGCTGCTCGTCGAGTGAGACCATCGTGATCCCCTCCATGAACCCCGGCATTCCGCCGGACGCGGCGAAGTGGGCCTCGATGAAGTGCTGGCCCGGCTGGGCGAGCGTCGCCTCGACGACCATGTGGTAGAGCGCGATCGCCTGGGCGAACTTCGGCAGCGACCGGTCCCGGCGCAGCTCGTCGGCCATCCGGTCGAGCCGCTCGAAGACCCTCCGGTAGCCCCAGCTCTGATCGATCCGGCTGGCGGCGACCGTGTCCGAGATGCCGCCGGCCGAGCCGATCACGTCGGTGAAGAAGCGGTGGAAGAAGACCGCGTGACGGGCCTCGTCGACCTGCTGGGTGGTCAGGAAGTACTTCTGCTCGAGCGTCGGCGCCGCGTCGATGTACGGGGCGAGGCTGACGGCCACCGAGTCCTCGCCGGCGAGGAACATCGAGTACAGCCAGACGGCCGACTTCCGCTGGATCTCGCTGAGCCCGGCCCAGCCGGCCCTGTCGGCGGTGAAGTCGATCTGCGTCGCCTGCCACTGGCCGTGGAGCTCCCACCGCCGGTAGAGGTCCGTGTACGTGAGGCCATCGACCGCGCTCGACTGTCCCGGCTGCTCCGCTACGGCCATCCCGACCTCCGTTTCGATCGACGCGTCACTCGTTCCTCCGTGGGCCACGACGATAGCGCCTCGACGTGACGGGAAGACCGCGTCGAGCTGGCCCGGCGCGGCGGCTCAGAAGACGTGAAAGACGTGATCGAGGAGCTCGACCACGACGCAGGCACCGATGTCGGCGAGGTTCGCGGACGCCGTGATCCCACCGAGCAGCCGCGCCGCCTCGGCCGGGTCGGTGCCGGGCGGGAGGTTGTTGACGCCCTGGACGACGAGCACGACCGCCCAGTCGCCGCGCGGTGCGCGGAGGTCGAGGTCGATCGACCCGGTGTACCCGAGGCGTGTCGATTGCCCGCGCTTCGCATCGGGCGCCGGACTCGGCGGGGCGCCCTGTGACACGCAAAGACCGACCAGGCTGGCGCCCTTGCTGTGCTTCGGGACGACGACGACCGCGACGATCTCGTCCGCCTCCAGCGTCAGGGTCTCGCCGGCCTCGTCCGGGCCGCTCGTCGCGGCGCTCGCGACCGGCGACCGGGCCGAATTGAGGGCCGTCACGGTGATCGGGCCGGCGGAGCGCTGGAGAAGTTGCACTTCGACGCGCGTCGACGGCGGGAACGCGACCTGGAGCGGGCTCTCAGCCGGCAGCTCGAGAATCGTGATCCCGCCGGCGCCCGGCCACGGACCGGCGAAATCGGCCGGGCCACCCGAGTAGACGGTGAACGGCAGGGCGCTGATCGGGAACGACGCGCGCGTCGCCGGTCGCGCCGGATCGGGGAAGCCGTGCAGGCAGATCTCGTGCGTGCGCGCCTGCGGCTTGGGGCAGCGGCCCGGGTAGAGGACCCGCCGGATCACCGGATCGGCGTCTGCCGTCGGGTGTGCGATCGCTACGACGAAGT